>CAZOLN010000016.1:0-12579 GCA_964580565.1 uncultured Anaerolineales bacterium | reverse complement strand
CAGGACGGCGCGCCCCATTTCCGCGTTCGCTACTTCCGCATCGAACCCGGGGGTCACTCGGGGCTGGACCAACATCCCCACGACCACGGGGTCTACATCCTCCACGGCCACGGTCGGGTGCGGATGGGGGACGAGGAGGTGGAGGTAGGCCCGGGCGACGTGGTTTACATTCCGGGGAACGAGCGGCACCAGTTCCGCGCCGTCGGCGATGAGCCGCTGGGGTTCCTCTGCGTGGTTCCGGCGGCGTGAAGGAGAGGAGTATGTTCGATGCGCTTCTTCGGATGATGCTGGGGAGTTGGGGAAGTCGGGTCCTGGATTTCATCGTGGGCCATCCCACCCTCGTCACGAGTGTCTTCGCCGTCTGGCTGGGCCTGTTCGCCGCGGGCCGCTACCAGTTGTGGCGTATCGAGCGAAAGACGACCGAGTTGGTGGTGGAGATGAGCCGGGATCTCATCGCCCAGAAACCCCACATCACCGCTCGGGGGTTGTACAAGCGGATCTACCCCCGCTGGACGGAATCGCTTCGGCGGTGGGCCTGGTTCATCCCGCATCGGCTGGACCTGTGGCCCGTGCCTGTCCGGCCGGAGACGGTGGAGCAGAAGTTCCCCTTCTCCGCCCAGTGGATCGCGGAGACGCTACGCCAACACGGAATTCGACTGGAGGAGCATGGACGGAAGCAATAAAGGCCAGGACGAGTGGGTGCGGGAGGACCTGGTGGTCGTGCCGATGCGCGCCGACAGCGCGGCCGACGCCATCGCCCAACTGGGGGCACGGCTGGAGGCGGGCGGGTTCGTCAAGCCCACCTGGGTCCAGGCCGCGCTGGAGCGGGAGAAGGTCTTCGCCACCGGCCTTCCCACCCCGGAGGTCGGCGTCGCTATCCCACACGCCGACGTGGAGCACGTCTCCCGGCAGGCCATCGCCGTGGGCGTGCTGGAGAAGCCGGTGGAGTTCGGAGAGATGGGCAACCCGGAGGGGAGCGTGCCGGTGCGGATCGTCTGCGCGCTGGCGGTCGCCCAATCCGACCTGCTGGTCACGTTGTTGCAGCATCTGGTGGAGATGTTCCAGACGCCGGGGGTGCTGAAGCGGATCGCTGCGGCGAGGACCCCGGCGGAGGTGGTGGAGATCTTTCGACAGCATCTTCAATTTGAGGCAGGAAGCTGAAGTAGAGAGATAAAGGAGGTAAACATGGAGGAAAAGCGCGTGTTGATCGCCTGTGGGACGTCCATCGCGACAGCAACGGTGGTCGCGGCGAAGGTCAAGGAGATCGCCCAGAAGGCGGGGATCCCGGTCAAGGTCGCTCAGTGCAAGGCGGCGGAGGTGCGGGGCCGGATCGCCACCTTCGATCCCCACATCATCGTGGCGACGACCCCCGTCCCCAAGGACTTGGGGATCCCGGTCTTCAACGGCGTTCCGTTCCTCTCAGGCGTCGGGATGGAGGCCCTGGAGGCCCAGATCGTCGAGGCGCTGAAGAAGGCAGAGTAGGGTGGGGGACGATGACGCTGAGCCCGGAGCGAAAACGGGAACTGCTGCGTCAGATGTACACCATCCGCGCCTTCGAGGAGAAGGCGGAGGAACTGTACGCGATGGGGAAGGTCCACGGCACGATGCACCTCTCCATCGGGATGGAGGCCTCCGCCGTCGGCTCCATCGCCGCCCTGCGGCCCGATGACCTGATCCTCAGCACCCATCGGGGGCACGGTCACTGCATCGCCAAGGGGGCCGACCTGAACAAGATGATGGCGGAGTTCATGGGCAAGGAGACCGGCTACTGCCGTGGTCGGGGCGGCTCGATGCACATCGCCGACGTCGAGAGCGGCAACCTGGGGGCCAACGGGGTCGTGGCCGGGGGCATCCCCATCGCCGTGGGGGTCGGGCTGGGCCTCAAGATGCAGAAGCGGGACCAGATCATCCTCTGCTTCTTCGGCGACGGCGCGGCCAACACCGGAGCGTTCCACGAGTCGCTCAACATGGCCGCCATCTGGTCGTTGCCGGTGGTCTACGTGTGCGAGAACAACCAGTACGCGATGTCCCTCTCGGTCCGCAAGGCCTTCGCCATCGAGCGGATCTCCGACCGCGCCGCTGCCTATGGCATCCCCGGCGTGACGGTGGACGGGAACGACTTGATGGCGGTCTACGAGGCGGTGAAGGAGGCGGTGGACCGGGCGCGGGCGGGCAAGGGGCCCACCCTGGTCGAGAACATCACCTACCGCTGGCGCGGCCACTCCAAGAGCGACGTCAACCGGTACCGCACCCGCGAGGAGATCGAGGCGTGGAAGAAGAAATGCCCCATCAAGCGCTTCCGGGCGCGGCTGATCGAGGAGGGGGTCCTGACCGAAGAAGAGGCCGACCGGATCCGGGATGAAGCCTACGCCGCCGTCGACGCGGCGGTGGCCTTCGCCGAGGCCAGTCCGGAGCCCAGCCTCGACACCATCGAGGAGGGGGTGTACGCCTGATGCGAGAACTGAGTTATGCGGAGGCGATCCGTGAGGCGCTGCGGCAGGAGATGCAGCGCGATGAACGGGTCTTCATCATCGGGGAGGACGTCGGGGTCTACGGCGGCGCGTTCGGCGTGACGCTGGGGCTGATCGAGGAGTTCGGCGAGGAACGGGTCATCGACACACCCATCAGCGAACTGACCATCGCCGGCGCGATCACCGGCGCGGCCCTGGTCGGGATGCGGCCGGTGGGGGAGATCATGTTCATGGACTTCATCACCCTGGCCTCCGAACAACTGGTCAACCAGGCGGCCAAGATCCGCTTCATGTTCGGCGGCAAGGAGAAGGTCCCCTTCGTGCTCCGCACCCCCGCCGGTTCCGGGACCGGTGCGGCCGCCCAGCACTCCCAGAGCCTGGAGAACTGGTTCGTCCACATCCCCGGCCTCAAGGTGGTGATGCCCAGCACCCCCTACGACGCCAAGGGGCTCCTTATCGCCTCCATCCGGGACGACAACCCGGTGATCTTCGTCGAACATAAACTGCTGTACAAGGTCAAGGGGCCGGTGCCGGAGGAGCCCTACACCATCCCCCTGGGCACCGCCGAGGTGAAGCGGGAGGGGCGCGACCTCACCATCGTCGCCACCTCGATCATGGTCCAGCGCGCCCTCCAGGCGGCGGAGCAACTGGCCGAGGAGGGGATCGAGGTGGAGGTGGTGGATCCCCGCACGTTGAAGCCGCTGGATAAGGAGACGATCATCCGGTCGGTGATCAAGACCGGCCGGGTGCTGATCGTCCACGAGGCGTGCAAGACGGGCGGTTTCGGTGGCGAACTGGCGGCCGTCATCGCCGAGAGCGAGGCGTTCGACTATCTGGACGCACCCATCGTCCGCCTGGCGGGGCGGGACATCCCCATTCCCTACAACCGCACCCTGGAGTATCACGCCGTTCCGCAGGTGGAGAACATCGTCGAGGCGGCCCGCCGATTGGCGGAGGGGAGGGTGTAGCCGTGGCGACCCCGGTGATCATGCCCAAACTGGAGATGGCCCAGGAGACGGCCACCGTCATCGAGTGGCTGAAGAAAGAGGGAGAGTACGTGGAGAAGGGCGAGCCGCTCCTGGTGGTGGAGACGGACAAGGTGACGGTGGAGATCGAATCCCCCGCCTCCGGCATCCTCGCCGGGGTGCGGGTGGGGCCGGGGGACGTGGTGCCCGTCACCCAGGTCATCGCCTACATCCTCCAGCCGGGGGAGGAATTGCCCGAGGAGGCCCGCGTGGAGCCCGCGCCTCCGCCTCCACCCCCGCCGCCTGCCCCGTCGGCCGCGCCTCCGCCCCCACCGCCACCGCCCGCTCCGTCGGCCGCGCCTCCGCCCCCGCCCCCGCCACCGCATGCAGCCGCCCCTCCGGCGACTCCTGTGGCGCTCCGGCTGGCGGAGGCGTACGGGGTGGACCTGCGCACCGTGGTCGGCACGGGGCCCGGCGGGCAGATCACCCGGGCGGACGTGGAGGCCGCGCTGGCCCGGCGGGAGGAGCGGCCGTCCCCGCCGCCACCTCCGGATCGGGTGCGCGCCACCCCCGCCGCCCGACGCATCGCCCGGGAGCGGGGGGTGGATCTGAAGGCGGTGCGGGGGACCGGGCCGCGTGGTCGGGTCCAGGCGGCCGACGTGCTGGCCTTCGCCGCTGCACCTCCGGCGGCTCCGGCGCCCGCCCCGGAGGTGATCCCCCTCGCCGGGATGCGCCGCACCATCGCCGAGCGGATGACCGCCAGTTACCAGACCGCGCCCCACATCACCTTCACCGTGCGGGTGGATATGGGATCCCTCGAATCGGCGCGGGCGCGGCTCAACGAGGAGGCCGAGGCCACCGGCGGCCCCCGCGTCTCCGTCACGGCCCTCCTGGTCAAGGCGGTCGCCTGGGCGCTCCGCCGCCACCCCTGGCTGAACAGCACCCTCCAGGGGGAGGAGATCCACCTGCTGCCCGAGATCAACGTGGGGGTGGCGGTGGCGCTGGACGAGGGGTTGATCGTCCCCGTGGTCCGTCAGGCCGACCGGAAGGGGATCGCCGAGATCGCCGCCGAGGTGAACGACCTGGTGGCCCGCGCCCGGGAGGGCCGGCTGACCCCCGCCGACGTCGCCGGCGGCACGTTCACCGTCTCCAACCTCGGCCCCTTCGGGGTCGAGCAGTTCACCGCCATCATCAACCCGCCCCAGGCGGCCATCCTGGCGGTTGGGGCCACCCAGCGGGAGCCGGTAGTGAACGAGGCGGGGGAGGTCGTCGTCCGGCCGGTGATGCGGATGACCCTCTCGGCGGACCATCGGATCGTGGACGGGGCCCAGGCGGCCCGCTTCTTGGTCGACCTGAAGGGAGCGTTGGAAGCCCCCATCTTACTTTTGTGGTAGGAGTGCGACGATGCCCGAGATCACCCTGACCGTGCACCACGAGGTGGGCCTGCACGCGCGGCCCGCCGCCCTGTTTGTCCAGACCGCCAACCGGTTCAAGAGCGACATCACCGTCATCCACGGCGAGCGCGAGGCCAACGCCAAGAGCATCCTGAGCGTGTTGACCCTGGGGGCCAACCAGGGGGCGGTGATCACCATCCGGGCCGAGGGGGAGGACGCCGACCAGGCCCTGGCGGCCTTGGAATCGCTGGTCGAGAGCAACTTCGAGGAGGGGACGTGAAGAGGTTGCGGGGGATCGCTGCTTCTCGGGGGATCGCCATCGGACCGGCCTTCCAGTACCGGCGGGCCGATCTCCATTTTGAGCGGCGGCGGGTGGAGGATCGGGAGGCCGAGTGGGCCCGTTTTCAGGCCGCGCTCGAGGTGGCGCGGGAGCAGTTGGCGGAGGTGTACGCCCGGGCGAAGGAGGATACCGGTGCCGAGCAGGCGGCCATTTTCGAGGCGCAGGCGCTGATGCTGGAGGATCCCGAATTGTTGGGGGCGGTGCGGGCGGCCATAGAGGGGGAGGGGGTGAACGCGGAGGCGGCGTTGATGGACGCCGCGGAGGGGTATGCTCAGGTTCTGGAGGGGTTGGAGGACGAGTATCTGCGGGCGCGCGCGGCGGATGTGCGGGACGTAGCCGGTCGAGTTCTGCGCATTCTGCTGGGCGTGGCCGATTCTCCCGCTGCTGGTCTGAAGGTTCCCTCCGTTATCCTGGCCCGGGATCTCACGCCTTCCGACACGGTTCTTTTGGACAAGTCGCTGGTGCTGGGTTTCTGCACGGCGGAGGGGGGAGCCACCTCGCACACGGCGATATTGGCGCGGGGGCTGGGGCTGCCGGCCGTGGTGGGGGCGGGTTCCGGGGTTCTGGAGGTTCCCGACGGCACGGTGGTGGTTCTGGACGGGACGGAAGGGGTGCTGCTCGTTGAGCCGGACGAGGGGACGGTTTCCACGTACCGCACTCGGCGGGCTGCGTCTGTTGCTATTCTCAAGGAGGCGCAGGCGCAGGCTCACGCGCCCGCGGTCACGCGGGACGGTCATCGGGTGGAGGTGGTGGCCAACATTGGGAACGTGGAGAGTGCGAGGGCGGCGCTGGAGGCGGGGGCGGAGGGGGTGGGGTTGTTGCGGACGGAGTTTCTGTACCTGGAGCGGGACCATCTGCCGGGCGAGGAGGAGCAGTATCGGGCGTATCGGGCCATAGTGGAGGTCTTTGGGGAGCGGCCGGTGATTTTGCGGACGCTGGACATCGGTGGGGACAAGGAGTTGCCCTACCTGGATCTTCCCCGGGAGATGAACCCGTTTCTGGGGTTGCGGGCGATCCGGCTGTGTCTGGCGCGGCCGGATCTGTTTCGGCCGCAGTTGCGGGCTGCGCTGCGGGCGGGTGCGGTGGGCAATCTGAAGGTGATGTTTCCGATGGTGGCGACGGTGGAGGAGGTGCGGGAGGCGCGGGCGGTTTTGGAGGCGTGCCGCGCCGAACTGGAGGCCGAGGGGTACTCCGTCGCCGAGGGGATGGAGGTGGGGATCATGGTGGAGATCCCCGCCGCAGCCCTGATGGCCGACCGGCTGGCGGATGAGGTGGACTTCTTCTCTATTGGCACCAACGATCTGAGTCAGTACACGATGGCGGCGGATCGGACGAACGCCCACGTGGCGGGTCTGGCCTCGGCGTTTCATCCTGCCGTGTTGCGGTTGGTGGGGGAGGTTATTCGGGCAGCGCATAGGAAGGGGAAGTGGGTGGGGTTGTGTGGGGAGTTGGCGGGGGAGCCGTTGGCGATACCGATCCTGCTGGGTCTTGGTCTGGACGAGTTCAGCATGAATCCGCCGGCGATTCCCATTGCCAAGCAGATCATCCGTGCGCTGACGCTGGAGGAGGCGCGGGAGGTGGCCCAGGCCGCCCTGGAACTGGATAGCGCGGCCGCCGTGCAGGAACTGGTGCGCGCTAAGGTCCCGGCGGCGAACGTTGGCTGATCGCTTACCCTTCCACTAACCGTCGGAACAGGGCCAGGTAGTCGCGCAGGTGGCGGGTGGTGAGGAAGTTGCGCCGCACGTGCTCCTTGCCCGCCGCGCCCATCCGCGCCGACTCCTCCGGGTGCCGTAGCAGGTAGAGGATCCGGTCGGCGCACGCCTCCACCGAATCCACCAGAAAGCCGGTCTGCCCGTCGATGACCTGGAGCGGGATCCCCCCGGCATTGCCGCCGACCACCGGTTTCCCCTTCCACAGCGCCTCCGCCACCACCAGACCGAACCCCTCCCGGATCGACTTCTGGACGATGACGTCGCTGGCCGTCTGGAAAGCCCCCACCTCGACCGGCCCCACGCCGTGGAAGTTGTGCAGGATGTGGATGTCGAAGTCCTCCCCGGCGTGCCGGATGGTGCGGTCGAGGTACGTCCATCCCTCCGGATCGTCCGACGCCATCGAGCCGACCAGCGCCAGTTGCACCTCCGGGACCTCCCGTTTGACGACGCGGTAGGCGTCGATCACCCCCAGGGGGTCCTTCCACGGGTCGAAGCGGCTGACCTGGGTGATCAGCGGCCGGTCCACATCCACGCCGAAGCGGGCGATGATCCCCCGCGCCCGGCTCGGGTCCATCGGCCGGTTCTTCGGCGAGAGGGGGTCGATGGTCGGTGGGATGATCGCCAGGTGGCGGAACGAGAGCCCCGGCCCCACGTACTGCTCCATCGTGAAGACGCCCGCGTCGTATAGGCTGAGGTAGGGGGTGAAGAACTCCCAGTAGGCCGGGTTGGGGTGGGAGGTGTCGATGTGGCAGCGCCAGATCCAGTGGGGGCGAAGCGGTGCTTCATCCCCGCGGCCGTGGTACTGGAGCAGCCCCGCCGGTTGCGGATCGTGCACGACCACGAAGTCGTACTCCCCTTCGAACCTCGCTGCGTTCTGCTCGTTGTACCGCCGCCAGACGGCCTTCATCTCGTCGGTGAACGGCAGGTCCATCCCCTGCAGCCCGTTGTGGCAGGCCTTGGTCACGTTGAAGAACTCATCGCTCCCCTCGATCACCTGCCACTCCGCCTCCAGCCCGACGTCCCGCATCAGCGGCACCAGCGTCTGCAGGATCTCCGCCACGCCGCCGCCGTAGGCCGTCGCGTTGACGTGGACCACCCGCGCACCCCGGAGCGGCTCCGCCAGCCGTCGGATCTCGGCGACGACCTCCTCTCCTACGATGGGGCGATAGTCGTCCAGCCGTTTCTCTCCCACCTCGACCCGTTGTAGCATGTCGTACTCCTGGTTGAGCGTATTTCACCGCCGGGCGCGGAGCGCAGGGGTTCGCTCGCGATTCCTCCGCGTCCTCTGCGGCGCTGCGGTGCGGAGGCTATCCCTTGACCGACCCCGCAAGGATACCACGCACGAAGTATCGCTGCAAGGAGAAGAAGACGACCAGCGGCAGGGCCATCGAGATGAAGGCGGCCGCCGTCAGCAGGTGCCAGTTCTGCCCCAGCGAGTTGATCAGGCTGCTCAGTTTCAGCGTCAGCGGGGCCACCTCCTCGGTGCCGCCCAGGTAGATCAGGGCCACCAGCAAGTCGTTCCAGACCCAGAGGAACTGGAAGATCGCCAGCGACGCCAGGGCGGGCACCGAGAGGGGAAGGGCGAGGCGGAAAAAGGCGGTCAGTTCCGACGCCCCGTCCAGGTAAGCCGACTCGAACAGGTCGCGCGGGAGGGCGCCGAAGAAGTTGCGCAGGAGGTAGACGGCGAACGGCAGCCCGTAGCCGGTGTGGGCCAGCCAGATGCCGACGTAGGAGCCGGCCAGGCCCAGCCGATTGTAGGCCCGCAGCAGCGGGATAAGCGTCATCTGCAGGGGGACGACCAGGAGGCCGACGACGATGGCGAAGATGACCTGCCGGCCGGGGAACTCCATCCAGGCGAAGGCGTAGGCGGCGAAGGCGGCGATGCCGATGGGGATGATGGTGGAGGGGATGGTGATCAGCAGGCTGTTGCGGAACGCCTGTGCCATCCCCTGCGTCAGCAGGATCTCCCGGTAGTTCTGCAGAGTGTACTGGGAGAAGTCGAAGGGATGGGCCAGGACGGTCCACCAGCCGGTGCGGATCACCGCCTCGTAGGGGCGGACGGAACTGACCAGGAGGCCGACCGAGGGGGTCAGCCACACCAGCGCGGCACCGATCAGCACCAGGTGGAGAGGAAAGCGGGAAAACCATCGGACCAGTCGGGCTCTCATCGCAGGGCCTCCTGTTCCTGGAAACGGCGGATGTTGACCATCATCACCGGGATGATCGCCAAAAGCAGGATCACGGCGATCGCGCTGGCGCGGCCGAAGTTGTGGAAGTGGAACATTTCCTTATACATCCGGTTGGCGATCACCTCGGTGCCGTAGTTCCCGTTGGTCATCACGTAGACGATGTCGAACACCTTGAGGACGTTGATGATCATCGTCGTGGTCACGACGGCCAGGGTCGGCTTCATCGTCGGGATGATGATTCTCCAAAAGACCTGCCACTCGTTCGCCCCGTCGACCCGGGCCGCCTCCAGCAGTTCCCGGGGGATGGACTTGTAGGCTGCAGAGAGGATGACCAGGCAGAACCCGGTCCAGATCCAGACGCCGACCGCGATCAGGGCGAAGTTGCTCGTCGCCCGGTTCTGCAGCCAGCCGATCGGCTCCTGCTGAAACAGCCCGGTCCAGACGGCGTTGAGCAGGCCGATCTGGGGGGTGTCGGGCGGGCGGTAGGCGTAGACGAAGAGCCAGATCACCCCCGCGCCGACGAAGGAGATGGCCATCGGGAGGAAGATGGCCGACTTGATCGGCGATTCGTACCGCACCCGGTCGGCCATCACGGCGAGGACCAGTCCTAGAGAGACGGTGAGGCCGGTGAAGAGGACGATCCAGAGGAGGTTGTTCCGAAAGGCGACGTGCATCGCCGACGAGGTGAAGACCCAGCGGTAGTTCTCCAGGCCGATGAAGTTCTCCGATCGCTTGTCGAAGAAACTCAGGTAGAGGGTGTTCAGGGTGGGATAGACCAGGAAGGCTCCGAGGATGAGCAGGGTCGGGCCGATGTAGAGCCACGGCGTCAGCCGGCTTCTCCATCGCATCGCTGCCCTCCTTGCGGTGGTGTGGGGGCGACCCCTACCCGGATCGCCCCCACAACCTGTGTCATCGTAAGGATCGGCGGATGGCCGTCCTACTGACCGTACGCGTCCACCGCCGTGGCCTCGATCTCTTCGAGGACGGTGTCCAGGTCGGTGCCGCCGACGTAGTCCAGCACGCCGGACCAGAAGGAACCCGCGCCGACCGCCGCGGGCATCAGGTCGGAGCCGTCGAAGCGGGCCACCTCCGCCGAGGTGATCGCCTGGGCCATCTTCCGGGTCAGGTCATCCGGGTAGGCGTCCAGGCTGACGTTCTTGTTGGCGGAGATGAAGCCGCCGAGCCCAGCCCAGATCTCCTGGGGCTCCGGACCGGCCAGGTACTCGACGAACTGGCGGACCTCCGGGGTGTCGTTGAGCATCACCACGACGTCGCCAGCGATGAGGGCCGGGGTGCCCCACTGCGGGTCGATCGGCGGCAGCGGGAAGAAGTCGTAGTCCTCACCGGCCACCAGCCCCTCGGGGAAGAAGCCGGTGATGAAGGAGGCCTGCCGGTGCATATAGCAGCCGGGGGGATCGTCGAACATCGGGGCCGGGGAGTCGCCGAAGTTGGTGCTCAGCGCACCGGTGGTCCCGCCCCAGACGTAGTCGTCGTTGCGGGCGATCTGGCCGAAGGTCTCCCAGGCCGTCTTGACCGCCGGATCGGTCCAGGGGATCTCGTGTTTCACCCACTGATCGTAGACGTCGGGGCCGGCGGTACGGAGCATGATGTCCTCGATCCAGTCGGTGCCGGGCCAGCCGCTGGCCGGGCCGCTCTCCAGCCCGATGCACCAGGGGGTGCCGCCGTCGGCGACGATCTGGTCGGAGAGGGCGATCAATTCATCCCAGGTGGTGGGCACCTCATAGCCCGCCGCCTCGAACGCCTTGGGGTTGTACCAGACCAGGCTCTTGATGGCGACCTTGTAGAAGATGCCGTAGAGGTGGCCGTCGTAACTGGCTAGGTCCACCCACGACTGGCCGTAGTCGGCGGCGACCTGGTTCACGTCCAGGAAGGAATCCAGCGGGACCAGGTGCCCGGCCTCGGCCAGTTCGTACAACTGACCGGGGTTGGGCAGGATGGCGATGTCGGGCGGGTTGCCCGCCTCGACCCGCGTGGTCAACACGGCCGCCAGGTCCCGCGTGCCCTCGAAGGCGACCCCGATGCCGGTCTGTTCGCTGAAGGGGGCCACGGCGTCCTGGAAGGCGACCCGCTCGTCCCCGCCCCAGACGCCCAGCACGGTGATCGCTCCCTTCGGCGCGGGCACCGTCACCTCGACCGTCCGCTCCACCGGCACCTCCACGGTCCGTTCCACCGGCACTTCGACGGTGACCGTGACCGTCTTGGGGGCGCAGGCCGCCAGCAGCAGGCCGACGATAAGGATAGCGCTCAAGCCGATCCAATATCCCTTGCGCAACATTTTTCTCCTCCTTTTAAAGGTTGCGAGTGCAGGAAAACCCTACGCCGCTTTTTCGGAACGCTCTATGCTGCTCTATTCCTCACCTCCTTTCGCTCCCTTTGCGCCGCACGATCGGCGGACGACCAGTTCGGTCTCCAACAGCACCTGGGTCTGCTCTGGTGGATCCTGTTCGATGATGCGGATGAGCAGTTCCCCGGCCGTCCAGCCCAGTCCGAGGGCGGGGACCCGGATCGTGGTCAGGGGTGGGGAGACGAAGCGGGCGGCGGCGATGTCGTCGAACCCCACGACGGCGACGTCTTCGGGCACGCGCAGGCCCCGGTCCAGGATGGCCCGCAGTGCGCCGATGGCGACCATGTCGCTGGCGACGAAGACGGCGGTGGGTGGGGTGGGGAGGTCGAGGAGGGAAAGCATCGCCCCCCGGCCGCTTTCCTCGTCGAAGTCACCGAACCGTACCAGTTCGGGATCGTACGTCAATCCTGCCTCTTCCAAGGCCTGTCGATAGCCGTCCAACCGCTGGCGGCTGGAGATGTAGGCCAGCGGGGCGTTGGTGATCATCCCGATGCGCCGGTGCCCGAGGGCGACCAGATGCTGGACCGCCTGGACGGCCCCGCGCACGTTGTCCACGTCCACGGAGGGGATGTCGGTGCCGGGAAGCTGGCCGTGGAGGACGAGGGGAAACCCGTCCTGGTACAGGTCGAGCAGGTGGGGGTCGTCGGCGCGAGGCCCGGAGAGGACGAGGCCGTCGGTGTGGTGTCCGCGTGCCAGTTCGACGTAGACGTCGTCGGGATCGTCCGGGTCGATGGGGCGGAAGAGGAGGTGGTAGCCGTAGTGGCGGGCGGCGCGGGTGATGCCCTGGAGGAGGCCGGGGAGGAAGGCGTCGCGGTAGGTGGCATCGGGCCCCCGGTGCCAGACCAGGGCGATGGTGTGGGTCCTGCCGCTGACCAGGCGGCGGGCGGAGACGTCGGGATAATAGTTGAGTTGGCGGGCGGCGTCGAGCACCCGCCGGCGGGTCTCCGGGCTGATCTTGACGTCCGGGACGTTGTTGAGGACGAGGGAGACGGTGGTCCGGGAGACGCCTGCCAATCGCGCCACATCGCGGGACGTAGGCCTGGACCGACTCACAAGAACCCCTCCACAGGGCTAACACGTGTTACTAACACGTGTTACCTACTCTCATTATAAGGCCAATAGTCCGTTTGTCAAGACCCAACT
>CAZOLN010000015.1:23539-32093 GCA_964580565.1 uncultured Anaerolineales bacterium | reverse complement strand
GCGGATAGCCAGGGTGTGCGAGAAGAGGATGCAGGTGTCCGAATCGGAGCGTTGATCTCACCCTCACCCCCGGTGGCTCCGCCGCCACCCCCTCCCCCTCTCCCCGTGGGAGAGGGGGAGGGGGGAAGGGGGGAGGGGGTGAGGTAAGAAACACAAACGGAGGTGACCCAATGACCGACAAAATCACCCTCAGCGTCATCAAAGCCGACATCGGTGGCTTCGTCGGCCACTCCAGCGTCCACGACGAACTGATCGAAGAGGCGGAGGACCGGCTGGAGGCGGCGGTGACGGAGGATCTTCTGATCGACTTCCACGTCACCGCCTGCGGCGACGACCTCCAACTCATTATGACCCATCGAAAGGGGGTGGACAACGAAGAGATCCACAAACTGGCCTGGAACGTCTTCGAAGCCTGCACCGAGGTGGCGAAACGGCTCAAACTGTACGGGGCGGGGCAGGACCTGCTGGCCGACGCCTTCTCCGGCAACGTCAAGGGGATGGGCCCCGGCGTGGCGGAGATGGAGTTCGAAGAGCGGCCCGCCGAGCCGGTGCTCATCTTTATGGCCGATAAGACCTCCGCCGGGGCGTGGAACATGCCCCTCTACAAGATGTTCGCCGACCCCTTCAACACCGCCGGCCTGGTCATCTCCCCCAAGATGCACGAGGGATTCCGCTTTGAGGTCCACGACGTGAAAGAGAGCAAGCGGGTCTTCTTCGACACCCCGGCGGAAGCCTACGACCTCCTGGTCTTCATCGGCGCGCCGGGCCGGTACGCGGTCAAGGCGGTCTACACCAAGGAGGGCGACATCGCCGCCGTCTCCTCCACCCAGCGGCTCTCCCTCATCGCCGGGCGGTACGTGGGGAAGGACGACCCGGTCTGCATCGTGCGCGCCCAGGGGACCTTCCCCGCCGTCGGCGAGGTCCTGGAGCCGTTCACGATGCCCCACATCGTCGAGGGCTGGATGCGCGGCTCCCACTACGGCCCGCTGATGCCCGTCCCGGTCTACGACGCCCGCCCCACCCGCTTCGACGGCCCGCCGCGGGTCATCTGCCTCGGCTTCCAACTGGCGGGCGGGCGGCTGGTGGGACCCGCCGATATGTTCGACGACCCCGGCTTCGACGAGGCCCGCCGCCTCTGCAACGTCATCGCCGACCACCTCCGCCGCCACGGCCCCTTCGAGCCCCACCGGCTGCCGATGGACGAGATGGAGTACACCACGCTGCCCCAGGTGATGGAAAAACTGAAGGGGAGGTGGGAGCCGCTGTAACCCCACCCCTCCCCTCCGCCCCCCGTAGGGGTGCAGCGCGCTGCGCCCCTACGGGGGGACAACTCCTCCCGCCCGGCGGCTGGAAGCCGCGGCGCGAGGCCCCTTGCCCTTCCCCCAGACCGTGTTACAATCCTCTGGCCGATGTCCCGTGAGAAAATTCTTACCGGCCTGATCCTCCTCATAGCGCTCACCCTCTCCACCGCCTGCGCGGTCGCGCTGCCCGGCGTCCTCTCGCCGACGCCCACCCCCTCACCCTCCCCCGTCCCCGCCCCCACCCTCACGCCGACGCCGTCCCCCACCCCTACCCCCACCCCCCTCCCCGCCGACCTGCTCGATCTAGGGGAAAAGGCGTTGTTCGTCGGCGATGTGGAGGGGGCAATCCTGGCCTTCCACACCGCCTTCCAGATCGCTCCCGACGACGAGACCGCCGCCCAGGCGCTCTTCGGCCTGGGGAGAACGTACCTTCAGGACCAAGCCTACGGTCCCGCCGCCGAGGCCTTCCGCCAACTGCTCGATCGCTTCCCCGACTCCCCCCTGACCCCCCAGGCCCACTTCCTCCTGGCGGAAGCCCTGGTCCACGCGGGCGACCCCCTCGGTGCCGCCGACCATTACCGGGTCTACCTGGAGGCCGGGACCCGGATCGCGCCGTACCTGTGGGAATGGATCGGCGACGCCCTCCGCGCCGGAGGCGACGACGGGGGGGCGATCGACGCCTACCAGGCCGCTCTGGAAGAGGCCCCCGACACCTCCTTTGAGGTCGGTGTCCGCGAGAAACTGGCCCTCGCCTACACCGCGCTGGAGGAGTACGACGCCGCCGTCGCCCAGTACGACGCGATCCTCTCAAAGGCCCAGATCGCCGACTACCGCGCCCGCATCGCCCACCAGGCCGCGCAGACCCTCCTCCTCGCCGGTCGCACCGACGAGGGGTACGACCGCCACCTGGAGGTGGTGGAGGCTTACCCCACCAGCCCCTGGGCCTACCAGTCGCTCCTGGTGCTGGTGGAGGCAGGGGTGGAGGTGGACGATCTGACGCGGGGGATCGTGGACTACCACGGCGGGGCCTACGGCCCGGCGGTCGCCGCCCTCTACCGATACATTGAAGCCAACCCCGACCACCTGGGCGAGGCCCACTACTACGCCGCGATGGCCCACCTGCAGGCCGGGAGTCCATCCCTGGCCGCCGAGCAGTTCCGGGTGCTGGTGGAGACCCACCCGGAGAGCGACCGGTGGGGGGATGGGTGGATGGGATGGGCGCAGGCGCTGGCCGCTCAAGGGGACCTGGACGGGGCGGTGGAGACCTACCGGGCCTTCGTCGAGGCCGCGCCGGACCACCCCCGCGCGCCGGAGGCTCTGTGGACCGCCGCTCAACTCCTCGAGGGGGCAGGCCGACTGGAGGAGGCGGCCCGCATCTACGAGGAGTGCCAGGCCACCTATCCCGACTCCGACTACGCCGGACCCGCCCTGCTGCGCGCCGGGCTTCAGCACTATCAGCGGGGCGCGATGGCCGCCGCCGCTGACGATTGGCGCACCCTCGCCGAGGAATACCCTGAATCGCCTTTCCGGGCCGCCGGGTTCCTCTGGCTGGGCAAGGCCTACCTGACCGCCGGGAAGCCGCTCTCGGCCACCGCCGCCTTCAGCAGCGCGGTCCAGGCCGACCCCCTCGGCTACTACGGCCTCCGCGCCGCCGACCTGCTGGCCGACCCGCTCGCCCCGCCCTTCCCGCCCGCCGAGTACGTACCCCCAACCGATCCCGACGCCGGGCGCGCCGAGGCCGAAGAGTGGCTGGCCGACTGGCTGGGCCTCCCCTCCGCCGAGCGCCTGGGCGACCTGGACGACGACCTGGCCTCGAACCCCCGGCTGCGGCGGGGCCTGGAACTGTGGGAACTGGGGCGGCGGGACGAGGCCAAGGCCGAACTGGAAACCCTCCGCCGGGCCACCGCCGACGACCCGCTGGCCCAGTACCGGCTGGCCCTCCTCTTCCGCGACATCGGCCTCTACCGCTCCTCCATCCTCGCCGCCGTGCGGGTGATCCACCTCTCCCCGGCCGAGACCCCGCTGGACGCGCCCCCCTTCCTGGCCCGGCTGGCCTACCCCACCTACTACGAGGACCTGATCCTCTCCGACGCCCTGGAGGAGGACCTGCCGCCGCTGCTGGTCTTCGCCCTGGTCCGACAGGAGAGCCTCTTCGAGGGGTTCGCCACCTCCTTCGCCTACGCCCACGGGCTGATGCAGGTCATCCCCAGCACAGGGGCCTCCATCGCCCAGGCGCTGGGCTGGCCCTCCGACTACGAGACCGCCGACCTGTACCGTCCCCTGGTCAGCGTCCGCTTCGGCACCTGGTACCTGGCCCGGCAGCGGGACCGGTTCGGTGGGCGGCTGGACGTAGCACTGGCGGCCTATAACGGCGGACCGGGCAACGCCGCCCGCTGGCTGGAGGCCGCCGGGGACGACCCCGACCTGTTCCTGGAACGGATCACGCTGGGGGAAACCCGCCTCTACCTGCAGCGGATCCGGGAGCACTATGGAGTGTACGCCAGGCTGTATGGGCGTCAGCCCTCCGGTTCGGAACGTTGACAGGCAATCCCCTTTGATATATCATCCAAGATGGGAAAAACGGTGGGGCAAACCCCGCCCTACTTTCCCGAAAAGGGGAACTCAGGATGGAGAACGACGTGATCGAAAGACTGATGCGGCTTGGCTTTTCAGAGTACGAGGCTAAGGCGTATATCGGCCTGCTGCGCAAGAATCCGATTACCGGGTACGAACTGTCCAAACTCTCCGGCGTGCCCCGGTCGATGATCTACGAGGTGCTGGGGAAACTGACAGCCCGGGGTGCGGTGATGACGCTGCCCCAGGAGGGGGCAACGAAGTACGCACCGGTGCCGGCGGAGAGCCTCCTCGACCACCTCCGCCACGAACACGAGTTGCTGGTCACATCGCTGAAAGAGGACCTGGCGGCGATCAGCACCGCCTCCGACCTGGATTACGTCTGGAACATAGAAGGCCAGGAGAACATCCTGGCACGAGCCCGAGAGATGATCACGCGGGCTACGGACTCCATCTACCTATCCCTCCTGCCAGCCACCTTTCCGGACCTGCGTCCAGCCCTGGAGACGGCGATCGAGCGGGGGGTGCGGGTTGTCCTCTACACGACGGGCGATCTGGATCTGCCGGGCGGCCGGGTGGTAGCGACCCCCCTGTCCGAAGAAACGCTCAGCCAGGCCGGAGGGCTGGGGCTGATCCTGGTGGTGGACGGAGCCGAAGTCCTCATCGGCGAGTGGGTCTCCCCAACCCAGGCCCACGCCTCGTGGACGCGAAGCCCCCTCTTCGTCTTCATCGCCGAACATCACCTACGGACCGACCTCTACCTCCCCCAGATCTTGGACATCCTGGGGGAACGGGCACGGGAGATCATCCAGGAGGAGGACTGGGAGGTGTTCGCCCGAGCGATGGAGAGTCACATCGACAGGTAGACGCATGGGCCACGATCGGTCGCTCTACCCGTTCACCTTTCCCCGAAGAAAGGGCCTCCAGATCACAGGGGGGCGCGTTCGCGCTCAGGGTCCACGCCCCCTCGCTTGACAGCAGAGCCTCCTCGCCCACAATAGGATAGTGGTTAGTACACTAACGACGCAAGAGGCGTGGGCGACAGGATACGGGAGCAGAGGCGGATGTCCGACGGCAACCCGGAACTGAAAACCGGCATTGTGAAGCGGTTCGTGCAGGTCCTCCTCACCGTCGTCTTCCAAGCGACGGTGCTCTTTCTCTCGGCAGGCAGGATTACCTTGTGGGAGGCGAAGATGTCGAAAAAAGCGATCGTCGTGCTGGCGGTGCTGGCGCTTCTCCTCGCCGGATGTGGTCGGAGCGAGGGGGAGACACCCACGCCGGAGGTAGAAGCGGAATACACCCCCGTCGTATCCGTCACCGGGGAGGTGGTCCCCGCCGTGTGGGCGACGGTGAGTACGCAGACGGGCGGCTTTGTGGAAGAGGTGCTGGTGGAGCCGGGGGACGAGGTCGAGAAAGGGGAGATCCTGATCCGGCTTGACTCCACCGACGCCCAGTTGGCGGTCCAGCAGGCCGAGGCTGCGCTGGCTGCCGCCCAGGCCCAACTGGACGATCTGAAAGCGGGCGCCCGTCCGGAGGAAATCGAAGCAGCGAAGGCGGAGGTAGCCCTCGCGCAGGCCGCGCTTCAGAGCCTGCTCAACCCCGACCCGGCGCAGGTCGCCGCAGCGCAGGCCGAACTGGCCCAGGCGGAGGCGGCGCTCCGCATCGCCCAGGCGGCGTACGACCGGATAAAGTGGGATCCCGGCGCCGGCGCCCGGCCCGAGGCGCTGCAACTGGAGCAGGCGACCGGCGCCTACAACGTCGCCAAGGCCCGACTGGACGCCCTGTTGAACCCACCGGCAGCCGACGTGGCCGCGGCCCGCGCCCGACTTCAGCAGGCCCAGGCCAGGTTGGCCCTGCTGGAGGCCGGGGCACGGCCGGAGACGATCGCCGCCGCCGAGGCGGAGGTGGCCCGTGCCGAGGCCGCGCTGGAGCAGGCTCGGGTCGCCCTGGCCCGCTGCGAGATCCGCGCCCCCTTCGCCGGGACCGTCGGCCTGGTGCACGTGCGCACCGGCGAATGGACCGCCCCGGGCCAGCCCCTTGTCACCCTGGGCGACCTGACCACCCTGCGGGTGGAGACCACCGACCTGGACGAGGTGGACGTGGCGCGAGTCGCCGTGGGGCAGCAGGCCGTGATCACCTTCGACGCCCTGCCGGAGCGGACCTTCACCGGCCGCGTCACCCGCATCTCTCCGATGGCCGAACCCGGCACCGCCGGGGTCCACTACACAGTAGTCATCGAACTGGACGAACTGCACCCGGCCATCCGATGGGGGATGACGGCGTTTGTGGACATTGAGGTAGGGGAGTGACGTTCGACGTTTGACGTTTGACGTTTGACGCTTGACGTTTGACCGTCTTCCGTCATGCGTCAAACGTCATACGTCATTCGTCAGACGGCTGGAGGGGAACGGTGTTCCTGAAAAGCCTGACCCGTCGTAAGGTCCGCACATCGCTCACCCTTTTCGGCGTATCCATCGCCGTTGCCGCCATCGTCTCTCTGGGTGCGCTGGCCGAGGGGCTGACCCTCGGTTACGAATCGCTGGGCACGGGAAGCGGCGCCGACTTGCTGGTGACCGATGCTGACGCGGTGGACATCGTCTTCAGCGCGGTCGAGGAAGAGATCGGGGACGCGCTCGCCGGCCTGCCCGGGGTCAGGGAGGTGGACCGGATGGCGTACACGTTCGCCGCCACCGAGGGCATCCCTTATTTCATCGTCTTCGGCTACGACCCCGGCGGCTTCGCCATCCGCCACTTCCGCATCGTCGACGGAGAGGGTCTCTCAGGCCGCAGCGCGCGGCACGGCGGGCGCCCCCTCCTGCTAGGCAAGGCCGCCGCCAACGACCTGAAGAAGAAGGTCGGGGACACGATGCGGCTCTACGAGACGACCTTCCGCATCGTCGGCATCTACGAGACCGGATCCCCCTTCGAGGACGGGGCGGCAGTGGTAGCCGTGGAGGACGCCCAGCGGATCTCCGGGCACCCCCGTCAGGTCAACGCTTTCCTCATCAAGTTGGAGAGCGAGGGCGACATCGACCGGATCCGGGAGCGGATCGAGCGGCGTTTCCCCGACCTGACCGTCACCCGCTCGTCCGAGTTCGCCCGGCAGCAGGAGACGCTGGCCTACACCCGCGCCTTCACCTGGGCCATCTCCTTCCTCGCGGTGCTCATCGGCGGCGTGGGCGTGATGAACACGATGCTGATGAGCGTCTTCGAACGGACGCGGGAGTTCGGCACGTTGAGGGCGGTCGGCTGGAGCCGGACGCGGGTACTGGGACTGGTGCTGGGGGAATCGACGGTGCTGAACGGGTTGGGCGGCATACTCGGCGTGGCGTTGGGCGTCGTCGCCTTCAAAGCGATCTCCCACAGCCCCGCGGTGAGCGGCTTCCTTCCCGACAGACTCCCCCCAGCCCTCATCGTCCAGGGGCTGAGCGTGGCCCTGACGGTAGGGCTGATCAGCGGCATATACCCGGCCTGGTGGGCCTCGCGCCTGCCGCCGGCGGAGGCGATGCGGTACGAAGGGAGCACGGGTGGACAGGCCCCCCGCGTCCGCGTTGGGTCGGCTGCGATCCGCAACCTCCTGCGTCAGCCCACCCGCTCCGTCCTGACGATGCTGGGCATCGGCATCGCCATCACCACGATGGTCGGCCTGGGCGCGCTGGCCGACGGGCTGATCGCCGAGATGGAAGAGTTCGCCGGCGGGACGGACATCCACCTCATCGGGATGCAGGCCGAGGCCTCCATCGACCTCAGCACCGTTGACGAACGGATCATCCGCCGCATCGGGACCCTCCCCGGTGTGGAACACGCCGAAGGCTTCCTCACCGGCTACGCCGCTGTGGGCGACCTGCCGTTCTTCGTCGTCTTCGGCTACCCCCCACGGGGGTACGGCATCCGCGAATTTACCATCGTCAAAGGGGAGCCCCTCACCGCCAACGGCCAGATCATCATCGGGCAGGTAGCAGCCGAGAACCTGAACAAGGAGGTCGGCGAGACGATCCGCATCTTCGGCCGACCTTTCCGCATCGTCGGCATCTACGAGACAGGCGTGCCCATCCAGGACGGGGGCGGCGTCATCAGCCTGCGGGACGCCCAAAGCCTCTTCGGACAACCCCACAAGGTCAGTTTCTTCGGCGTTCGCCTGGAGGACCCGGAGGAGGCCCAGGCGGTGAAGCAGTTGATCGAGAGCCGTTTCCCCGAGGTGATGGTCTCCGAGACCACGGAGTTCACCGAGAACGTGACCGACCTGCAACTGACCAAGGCGGGCTCCTGGGCCGTGGCCTTCCTGGCCCTGGTGATCGGCGGTGCGGGGATGATGAACACGATGGGGATGAGCATCTACGAACGGACGCGGGAGATCGGCGTCCTGCGGGCGCTGGGGTGGCACAAGGGACGGGTCCTGGGGATGATCCTGCGCGAGTCGCTAACCCTAAGCCTGCTCGGCAGCATAGGCGGCCTGATCGCCGCGCTGGCCCTCATCTTCCTGATGAACCAGAACCCAACGGTCGCAGGTTTTGTCAAGATGCGCCTCTCGCTGGACCTGCTGGCTCAGACGTTGACCACTGCCTTCATACTCGGGACCGTCGGTGGGATCTACCCCGCCTGGCGGGCGTCGCGGCTGCAGCCCGTGGAAGCACTCCGCTACGAATGACGAATGAGGTATGACGCTTGACGCCTGACGC
>CAZOLN010000015.1:10557-23439 GCA_964580565.1 uncultured Anaerolineales bacterium | reverse complement strand
TGACGCTTGACGTTTGACGGCTGACGATCGAAAACCGAAGAGAGAGCGAATGGGAAAAGAGACAATTGTCGAAACACGTGACTTGGTAAAAATCTACGGCGACGGCACACAGGTGCGGGCGCTGAACGGGGTGAACATGCGGGTGACCCGAGGGGAGTTCATCTCCGTGATGGGACCGTCCGGCTCCGGCAAGTCCACCCTGCTCAACATGATCGGCGCGCTGGACCGTCCTACCGGCGGGCGGGTGCTGGTAGACGGTCAGGACCTGGGGGAGGTGCGGGACCTGGACACCTTCCGCGCCCGGACCGTGGGCTTCGTCTTCCAGTTGCACAATCTCATCCCCACGTTGACCGCCCGGGAGAACGTCGAGGTGCCGATGATGGGGCAGCCGGTGGGGCGGGCGGAGCGCCGCCGTCGGGCGGAGGAACTGCTGGCGCTGGTCGGACTGGCCGACCGGATGGACCACCTGCCGAGCCAACTCTCCGGCGGGGAGCGACAGCGGGTCGCCATCGCCCGGGCGCTGGCCAACCAACCCTCCCTTGTCTTGGCGGACGAGCCCACCGGCGACCTGGATTCTCAGAGCGGGGCGGAGATCATTCAGTTGATGCGCCGCCTGAACCGGGAGTTGGGCACCACCTTCATCATCGTCACCCACGACCCGGCCGTCGCCCGCCAGACGGAGCGGGTGCTGGTGATGCGGGACGGGCGGATCGTCCGCGAACACCAGGTCGGCAGCCCCTTCGAAGAGGACCTGAAGGCGTTCCGGGATTCGGGGCTCGGGCAGGCGATCCTCGCCGGAGACGACGTGGCGCGGGACCTCCTGACCCCCGAGGAGTACGAGATCCTGCTGCGGCTTCTACGGCGGATCACGTAGTGTATTACCACAGAGACACAGAGGGCACAGAGAATCTCTAGATTTTTGGAGAAAAACTCTGTGTCCTCTGTGCCTCTGTGGTGAGTCAAGGAATCTCCACTCGGTCCGGTAGGACCACCCGGCCGTCGGGAAGGAGGTTCCCCACCGCGTCCCGCGCCTCCAGCCGCTCCCCCGTCTCCGGATCGTACCACCCCACAGCCAGGTCGTACGTGCCCGGAGGCACGCCCTCCAGGGAGACCTCCACCTGATCGGATACCACCTCCCCGGCGACCCATCTCCCCGTAGGATAGGTGTAGCCGCGCGGCATCCCGTCCATCTGCGCCACCGGCCGGGCGGTCGCCGGGTCGGCCACGTGGACGAAGAACTTGTAGTCCCGATCGGGCGTGGTCAGCGCCCGCCAGTGGAGCGTCAGCCGGAGCGTCGTCCCCTCCCGCTCCAGGTCGTACCCCGCCAGTTCGATCATCCCGCCGAAGGTCGCCCCCACCTCCCGCTCCATCGGCGGCAGTTCCCACACCCGCTCCCGCCCCTCCACCTCCACCGCCCGCGGATGGGTGTAGATGCCCAGAGAGCGACCATCGGCGTCCAGCAAGGTGAGGGTGAGGGTGTAGGAACCGGGAGGCGCGGCCGGTGGGATCGGCAACGCAGCCCTCCCCGCTATCCACGCCCCGACGGGCCAGTCGGCGGGATCGGAGCCGGGGGCCAGGGGGAGGGTCACCGAAAGGACCGTCGGCCCCTCCAGCCGCCACTCCGCCTGAGTGGCCCGGGGCTCGCCCTGGACCAACCACCAGGCTGTCCAGCGAAGCGTCTCCCCCTGCTGCACCCGGTCCGGCACTTCCATCCGGCTCAGGGCCAGCCCCCCGCCCAGCGCGGCCCGCACCGGCGCGTCGGGCCGGAAGGTGGTCCGGGTGAGGGAGACGGTCCGGGTGATCGTCCCCAACTTCTCCCACGTCGCCATCCGATAGAGGGTCACCTCCAGCGTGTAAGCCGACCCAGGCGGCGTGCCGTCGGGCAGGGGGAGGAGGTACCGATCCGGCAACCGTCGCTCGACGGGCCAGAGGCCGGTGGGGAGGAAGCCGTACCCCGGCTGTGCGTCCAGCCGCGCCCACTCGTTGTCCGCCGGATCGACCAGCCGGAGGTTCACCCCCCAGTTGCCCACCGGCGGGCGCGTGGCGGACCAGTCCAGGCGTACCTCCAGGAGGTTGGGGGTTGGTTGCGCTGCGCGGACCCGGTGCAGGCGGACCGCGCCACCCGCCCAGGTCGCCAGCGATTCTTCGGGGGGCGGCTCCACGGCCCGGACCCACACCGGTCGCAGATAGATGGTCCCCAGCGTGCGGCCCGAAGGCAGTCGGGGAGGCAGTCCCCCCTCTGGCCCCTCTACCTCCACGGCGACCAGGGCCAGCCCTGGAGAGGTCCACTCCGGCACCGGCAGCACCACCTCGACCCTCGGCCCCAGCGGCACCTGCACCTCCGCCCACCCGTCGGGCAACCGGCGCAGGTGGACGGCCGGGGAGACGAGCCGCACCGTCGCCGTCAGCCCCTCCGTCTCCCCGGTCCACTCCATCGTCAGCCGGAGCGACTCGCCCGGGGCCAGCCGGTCGGTGGAATACTCGTACCCCACCAGCCGCACCGGTCCGAAGTCCAGCCCGCCGGGGTTGCGGTGCAGAAGCGGCATCTGCTCGAAGTCCATCGTCAGATCTTCCCCCCCGCGGGCCTCATACCGGGGAGCGAGCAGTGGGAGGGCGCAGAGGATACAGAGGGCACAGAGGAGGGATAACCACAGAGACACGGAGAACAAAGAGAATCTCTCAGATGAAGAGGAAATACTGAACCCTCTGTGCTCTCCGTGTTCTCTGTGCCTCTGTGGTGAAATCATCAGAAGAAGAACGAGAGCGGCAAGGAGGGAGACCCCCTCGGCTCCGGCCCGCAGCGGGGTGCGGCCCAGTCGGAGGGTTACGGTGTGCTGTCCGGGCGGGACCGAGACCGTCGCCCACCCGGAATCGGGCGCCGGGCCGAGGTCGACCGGTTCTCCGTCCACCGTCGCCCGCCAGCCGGGCCACCAGTACAGGGGGAAGGCGACCAGGGCTCCTCCCTCCCCTGCCGTCACCTCCCACACGCGGCGGACCGGCTTGTGGACCGCCTCACGGGCCGCCAGCAGGGTTCCCTCCAGCGGACGGGGCTCCGGCGGACGGTCCGGATCGAAGAGCGAGGGGCCGGTCCACGGGCGGGGCACCACCTCCCGTGGCAGGTACTCGTACCGGATCGTCGACCCTACGTTGCCGGTGAAGAGTTCGTACAGCTGCAGCCGCTCGGCCGTGAACTCCTCGGCACCG
Organism: uncultured Anaerolineales bacterium; assembly: GCA_964580565.1. Taxonomy (GTDB): domain Bacteria; phylum Chloroflexota; class Anaerolineae; order B4-G1; family DUEL01; genus DUEL01. Next base: position 20,235 of record CAZOLN010000015.1, on the reverse strand, counting down.
ATGGGGATGTAGTCGGGCCGCAGATCGCCCAGACCGGCGACGGCCAGGGAGACGGCCAACGCCACCGCTATCAGCCAGGAGGATGCGGTAGTTTCACCGCAGAGGCGCAGAGGGCGCAGAGGCTTTTCTTTATTCCCTGCGCCTCCGCGGTGATCGGCGGCCAGTGTGCCGACCGTGAGCGCGGCGAAGAGGGACTGGATGGAGAGGAACCGCCAGGGGAACTGGACCATCGGCAGAAGCGGCAGGTGGTCCCAGAGGGGGCGGGAGAGCGGCGTGATCATCCACGTGCTGAGGGCCAACCCCGCCAGAGCGACCCCCTCGATCCAGCGCACCCGGCGGTGGCGGACCCACCGCGCCAGCAGGACCACCACGCCGAGGGCGATCACCACCGCTTGCACCAGGCCCATCGCGAAGGGGGTCCGCCCCTCGCCGATCTCGTAGTCGAACCAGAGCGACCGCTGGACCAGGTCGGCCCCGCGGAAGTGTTCGCCGTAGAAGAAGTAACCGGTGGTCTGGGCGGTCAACTGGACCAGGTCGGTCTCCAGCAGGGCCGGGACCCAGAAACCGGCGGCGAGGGCGAGGCCCAGGCCGAAGGCGACCGCCCCGAGGATGAGGAGACGGCGTCGATCCTCCGATGCGCGCCCGACCTGGGCGAGGAGATAGAGGAGGGCGAAGGGAGAGAAGATCAGGGCGGAGATGTTGTGGGTGAGGACCAATCCACCGTAGGCGAGGGCGGGGAAGACCACCCGACGCGCCTCCGGCTTCTCGGCCAGGGAGTCCAGCCCCCACAGGAGGAGCGGGTAGAAGGCGAAAGCGGCGAACTCGGAGAAGGAGTCCCCCCGGACGTAGAGGTTAACCAGGTGGAAGGGGGCAACGGCGTAGGCGGCGCCGACCAGCCAGGCGGCGGCCCGCCGTTCGAAGTGGCGCCGCGCCCACCCATAGGCGGCGAGGGGGGCGGCGACGGAGAAGACGGTCTGCGCCAGTTTGATCGCCCCCAGGAGGTCGATCCCGAGCAGGTGAAGGATGGCCGCCAGGTAGTAGGGCAGCGCGGCGTAGTAGTTGAAGAAGGGGTAGCCCAGTCCATAGGCCGCGTCCGGCATCCAGCGGGCGGGGAAGTGACCGGCCCGGAGGTCGGCCGCCAGTTGGTGTACGCGCAGCAGGAGGAAGGGGCTGTCGCCGCCGCCCCGGGTGTTCAAAAGGCCGGGACCCCAGAGCGGCAGAGCGACGATCAACCCGAGAAGGAAAAGCGTCGCCGGGGGCAGGACCTGCCGGCCCCAGGCGACGCTTCGCGTCCTCATTCTGTCCTCCGTGGATTCACCACAGAGGCGCAGAGAGCACAGAGGGAAAAGAAAAACTCTGTGTCCTCTCTGCCTCCGTGGTTACACTCATTACCGACGTCGGCGGGAGAGGGCGAAGAGCACGGCCAACGCCACGGCGATCGCCAGGAGCAGAAGCCCGCTGACGCGCGCCCCCCACTGGAGAGCCTGCTGGAGGAAGGAGGGAGAGGAAGGTTCCGGCTCCTCGGTAGGCTCCTCGCTCGCCGGCGTCGCCGTTGCTTCCTCGGCGGTCTCGCTTCGCCGGGCCCCCATCTCCACGCTCACCGAGATCGGCCCGGGCAGGGCGACCATCACGGTGGACGGACCGCTGGTAGCGTATCCAACGGGCGGTTCCATCGCCACGGTGTAGGTCCCGGCCGCCAGGCCATCGAAGCAGTGCGGTTCGCTCAGCCCATCGGTGGTGTACTGCCCCACCAACCCCGCGGCGTCGCGAAGGGAGAAGACGGCGTTGGGCAACAACTCCTCCACCTCCCCCTGCCGGAAGCCGTCCCCGTTCCGGTCGTGAAAGGCCGACACGCAGATGGAGCCGGCCTCGGCCGTGGGGGAGGCCGCTGGCGTGGGCGAGGCCGGGCCGGGGGACGGCGTGGGCGTCACCGACGGGATGGCGATGACCAGTTCCTGGCCCACACGGATCAGACCGCTGGAGCCGATGGATCCGGCGTTCAGTTCCTTGATCTGATCCACCGACACGCCGTACTGGAGCGCGATGCCGTAGAGGGTGTCACCCGGCTGGACGATGTGGACGATGGCCCCATCGGGACGGGGGGTGGGAGTGGGAAGCGGGGTAGGAGAAGGGCCAGGGGTAGCGGTCGGCGGCGGTGGCAGGGGGGTCGGCGACGGAGGAGTGACCGCCACCAGGCTGGCGTCGTCGATGTAGACGTCGTTGTTGATCCGGGGGATCCGGTCCTGCCAGTCGGCGCGCGTGTGGATGAAAACGGTGACCGTGTCCGACTCGGCCGTCGCCTCAACCTCGAAGAGGGTCCACTGATCGTAGGCCTCGCGCTCCGGCGAGCGGACGACCGTCGGAGCAGCCCAGTTGGTGCCGCCGGTGGGGTCGATGCCGACCCAGATGTGCATCGGGGCCGGGTTGTGGGACCGGTCACCGGTCGGACAGACGTTCCACTTCTCCGAGGACTCAGGCATACAGGACCAAGTTTGAATCCAGACGCTGAAACGGAGGCGGGTTCCCGGCTGAATGCCGCTGACCTGTTGGTACAGCCCGGCCTCGTGCTGCCGGTTGTAGGAGAAGTATTTCTGGGAGAACTGACCCGAACGCACCCGGTTGGGATACTCGTACACAGCCGTCCCTCGAAACTCCGGCCGCCCCCAGGCGCACTTGGGGTCACCCTGACAGTAGTCCGGCGGAGGAGCGACATATGAGGGAGGATCGTCCAGCCAGAAAGCGCGCCACCCAGGAGCGACCTGCACCTCCGGGATCCCGTCCTGGAACGGCCAGGCCTGGCCCGCCTGTCCTTCTTCGAAGTCCCCGTTCCGAAGCAGGTTGGGCCCCTCCTGAGCGCGGACCTGCTCTGCGCCGGATGCTCCTAGCCAAAGGCTGAATATGCTGATCAGGGTCAGAGCGATCAGCCAGGATCGTTTTCTCGTCATCGGTTTCCTTTCTCCTGCCAGAATCTCGGAATCACCCTTCAGGGATGCCTATCTCGACCCGCTCGCTCAGCGACGGCGACGGGAGCGGACAAACAGGACAGCCATCGCCACCGCCACCGCCAGCAGCAGGATGCCACCCACCCGGGCAGCCCAGCGCATCACCTGGGCCCCCAATCCGCTCTCCCCTTCGGCACCGCCCGGCTCGGCCGCCGCCGGGGTCTGGTCCGACGGTGCCTCTCCCCGCCGCGCGCCGATGGCCACGTCCAACCTGCCCGACGGGCTCAGAACCAGCCCGATCGAGGAGGGGCCGCTGGCCACATATCCGGCCGGGGGTTGCATCGCCACCTGGTAGTTCCCCGGTGCCAGCCCTGTAAAGCAGTGTGGCTCGCTCAGGCCATCGGTGGTGTACTGCCCCACCAACCCCACGGCATCGCCGAGGGTGAAGATCGCGTTGGGCAGAAGCTCCTCCGTGTCCGGCTGGCGAACGGCGTCGCCGTTCCGGTCGTGGTAGGCCAGGACGCACACCGAGCCGGTCTCCGGGGTGGAAGTGGCCTCCGGCGTGGGCGAGGCGGGAGGCGCTGTGGGGGCCGCGGGCTGAGTGACCTGGATGGACACCCAGAGTTCGCTGCCTGGGATGCGCGTGCCGCCGGTCTGCAACACCCAGTTGCCGGTGTAGTTCCCCGGCGTCGACGGCGCGGTCAGGTTGACGCTGATCTCCTTCACCTCGCCGGGCGCCACCCGCCCGATCGGCATGCTCTCCGGCCCGCCCATCCTCTCGCCACCGACGAAGACCAGGACGGTGTCGTCGGGCCAGGCGTCGGTGCCGGAGTTGCGCACCCGCCAGGTCTTGGTGAACGCCGCACCGCCGTCGAAAGTGGTGCCGTCCGGGATCGTCTCATCGACGAAAGCGGCCTGGAAGCGCGGGCGGGTGGGCGTGTTGGTCGGGGCGGGTGTGGGAGATGCCGCCGGAGCAACCACAACCAACGCTGCGTCGTCGAACCAGGCATCATTGTGGGTCAACGGCATCTGACCGCTCATGTTGGCGGACACGAAAACGGTCACCTTACCGCTGGCCCCGGCGGTGGCCTCCACGGAGATCTGTACCCACTGATCGTTCGCGTTCACCGGCGCCGACCAGACGACGCCGGGATCATACCACACCCCTTTGCCCTCCGGATCGATCCCCACCTGGAAGTTGGGATTCCGCCCGCCGACGGAGGGGGAGGGCAGACCCTCGTTGCTGATGTGGGAACGCGCCCAGACGCTGAAGCGCAACCGCGTCCCCGGGGTGACGTTGACCGTCTGCATCACCCCCGCGTGCCAGGGCACCCACGAAGCGCCAATGGCCTGGGACGAGGGCGCACTTCGAAACAGGCCGTACCCGTTGAGATCCCGCTCCACCCACCATTGAGGCTGGCAGGGAAGCCAGTCGGGCTCCTTCTTGCACGCGTCCCCCGCGTCCTCATGCCAGGGGTACCAGTTCGGAGCCAGACCCCCCTCCCAGGCCTCGAAGCCGGGGTTAGCCAGGAGGTTCTGCTGCCCCATCGGGGCTGCACGGACCCACGTCGGCACCATCGTGACAAGCAGTACGACGGCGACAACTCCTCCCCAGATCAAAGGTTTACGATTTTTCATCCTTATCCTCTCCTGCCAGGGCATCCCTTGTCAAAGTCCGCACGAACTACGGGGCCGGGACCGGCAACACCACCTCGTCGCCGACCACCTGTCCCTCCTCGTTTACCACCGCCAAACGCCCAAGCGTCGAGCGCAAATACAGCCCCACCGCCAGGTAGGGGCTTCCGTTCCAAGTCCTAGAGGGGACCAGCCGGTGGACGTCCACCACCTGGTCGCCCACCCGCCACCAGGTCGTCGGAAAGTAGCCGCCCGCCGGATCCCCGTCGTCCTGGTCGACGATGCCCCCCGCGTCCCGCAGGTGGACGAAGACCGTGTAGTCCGCCGAGACGGGCGACCGGGCCGTCCACACCAACTCCAGCCGCCAGACCCCCTCCTCGGGGACCACCTGGGCCTCCAGCAGACAGATCCCCTCCTCGAAGCAGGCCACCGGTTCCCCATCCCCCTCGACCGGTCCGGCGACGAAGGCGATGTAGGCTGTGAAAGGAGCCGGATCCAGGTCTCCTCGAGCCTCCGGACCCTCCCACACCTCAACGCGGGCAGGGGCCGGAAGCAGGGCCAGCCGGTCCCGGTAGTCCTCGTGCGGCCAGAGGACCAGGAGAACCGCGTCGGCCCCTGGCGCCATCTCCTCCGGCCGGGTCGCTACCCGATCGGGGAAGGGGACCAGGAACGGAACCGCTGCCCATTCCTCCCACAACCGCCGCTCGACGTAGGCCCGCCGACCCGAGATGGGCTCACCTCTCCGCGCCGTCCATCCCTCCCCATCCCACCCGCTGCCCAGAAACCGGTTGACGTCTGCTGCCAACCGGGTGGCGGCCTCCTCAAAGAAATAGTGAACCTCCGGCAACGCCGGGTAGCGGACGAAGTAATCCCACACGGTGGACCCCAGACCGGCGAGCAGGACGAGCAAGACGAGCAGCAGACCCAGCCTCCCTTGACCGGCCTGCTCCAGCCGTCCCCACGCCCAGGCCAGCCCCAGGGCAGGAAGGACCGCTGCGAGGGGCAGCACCCCCACCGCCCGCAGGAAATGGGGAGCGTCCTCCGCCAGCCAGGTCGGCACCAGCATCAGGCCGACCCAGATCAGCAGGAAGGCCGGGGCAAGGCGTCGCCGGGCCCGGACCGCGGCCCACACCGTCCCCCCGACGAACGCCAGCCCGAGCACCGGGTCGAAGACCGGGCGACCGGGGAGGTTGTGGCGGGGGATCCAGTCCCCGCGGACGAAGAACATCCCCAACGTGCGGACCAGGTGGCGAAGGATCGTCCCCACCAGGTCCCCGTGGTTGATGACCGGGTTAAAGACGGAGACCGACCCAGGCCGCCCCATCACCACCGCCCAGTGACCGACGGCGTAGCCGACCAGAGGGGCCAGCGCGACGGCCGCACCGAGGCCGAACCAGGCAGCGCCCGGCCACAGTCGGCGGGCCTCCCCCCGCGCAACCAGCAGCCCAACCCAGAGGAGCAGGACGAGCGGGGTAAGCCGAACCGGGAGGTAGGTGTAGAACCCGAAGCCGTAGACGAGGCCGGCCAGAAGCCACCACCCCCGTCCCCCACGCCGCCACGCCCGGGTCCCAACCAACAGCGCCAGCGCGGCCCACAGGGGCATCGTCACCGCCCGGAAGGCTACCCGGCTGAGATGGACGTGCCAGAGGGTCGCGGCCAGGACCGCGCCGGAGAGCCACCCCACCCGCTTCCCGAACCAGGAACGGGCCAGGAGGGCCGTTATAGGAACTGTCAATGTACCGACGACGGCCGCCGCCAGGCGAAGTGCTGCCGGCGTGCGGCCGAACAGGGCAAGGGAAAGCGCAGCGAGGTAGATGTAGAACGGCTCACGGCCGTAGTTGGCCGGGAAATAGACCGTCCAACGGCCTGCGAGGACCTCCAACCCGTCCAGGCCGTTGTACGCCTCGTCGTGATAGAGCCCCGGCGGGATCTGACCGAGGGCCACGAACCGGAGTACCGCCGCTAAGACGGTGATCCCCAGGAGCAACCCTCCTGCGGCCCATCGCCCGCGCCGCCGGTGCTGCCTCTCCCCACTGCCTCCCCGACTTGCCAACGGGCTGAAATTATAGCACAATGCAAGGGCTTGTCAACGACTGGGATATTTGGGAAACACCACGGAGACACGAGGACACAGAGGAAGTTTTTGTAGAGAGTCTTTGGGTCCTCCATGTCTCCGTGGTGAAATCCACCGGAGGGGACAGGTTGCGCATCCTGATGGTCTCCAAGGCCTGCCTGGTGGGCATCTACCAGCGGAAACTGGAGGAGATCGCCCGGCACGAAGACGTGGAGTTGCGGGTGGTCGTGCCTCCCTACTGGCGGGACGAGCGGGGCGTGCTCCCACTGGAGCGGGTCCACACCGATGGATACGACCTCGTCGTCGAGCCGATGGCGCTGAACGGCCACTTCCATCTCCACTTCTATCCCCGCCTCGCCCGCCACCTCCACGACTTCCGACCCGACCTGGTCCATCTGGACGAGGAGCCGTACAACCTGGCCACCTTCCACGGAATGGTGCTGGCCCGGCGGGCCGGGGCGCGCACCCTCTGGTTCAGTTGGCAGAACCTGCTCCGCCGATACCCTCCGCCCTTCTCCCTCTTCGAGCGGTACTGCCTCCGCCACGCCGACGGAGCGATCGCCGGCAGCCACACCGCGGCGGAGGTCTGGCGGGCGAAGGGGTACGAGGGTCCCCTGGCGGTCATCCCTCAGTTCGGGGTGGACCCCCAGCGCTTTTCCCCCTCGTCTCGGCAGGGGGAGCGACCTTTCACAGTGGGCTTCGCCGGGCGGCTGGTGGAGGAAAAGGGGGTGGACCTCCTGTTGCGGGCAGCGGCGGGCCTGCCCGGGGTACAGGTGGCGATCCTGGGCAGCGGCCCCCTCCGATCCCACCTGGAGCGGCTGGCGGAGGCGCTGGGCATGGCCGACCGGGTGTCCTTCCTGGGCACCCTCCCTTCCCCTCAGATGCCGGAGTTCTACCGCCGGTTGGACGCGTTGGTGCTTCCCTCCCGCTCCCGCCCCAACTGGGTGGAGCAGTTCGGGCGGGTGCTGGTGGAGGCGATGGCCTGCGGCGTGCCGGTGGTCGGCGCGGAAAGCGGGGAGATCCCCCACGTCATCGGCGACGCGGGGCTCCTTTTCCCCGAGGACGATGGAGAAGCGCTGCGAGAGCGCCTATCCCGGTTGATGCGCAACGCCGACCTGCGGGCAGACCTGGCCCGGCGGGGACGGGAGCGGGTGCTGGCCCACTATACCCAGGCCAAAGCGGCCGAGGAGACCGTAGCGTTCTACCGGCGGGTCCTGGACCGACCATGAACGGAGCACGATTGCACGAAATCGCCCGACCACCCAACCCTCCCGACTTGCGCAACCGCGACAACCGGGTTAGGATAACCCCCGCCGCCGACTTTTCCCGAGGAGGTGAAGCGATGCCGGCGATTCCCCCGGTCATCCTCAAGAAACTGTACGTCAAACGCTCCCTGAAGCCCGAAGGGGATGGCTTCTCCCTGTCCCTGAAGAACACCGTCGCCCCCGGCACAATTCTGGGCCTGGAGGGATTGGAACTGGACGGGCGGGCTGTGCCGCTGGAGAACGTGACGGTGGTGGTGGAGGGGCAGGAGCGGCCCGCCGCCAGTATCACGGCCGACGATCCCCTCTCCTTCTCCCTCGGCGCGACGTTCACCCTGCGCGTGAGAGAAATCCCGCTGGAGGCCGGAGCACACAAATTGAAGATCCGCGTGGTGGTCCAGGATGTGGGTCCGCTGGAGATCCCGGTGGCCGACCGGGTGGGCTAGCCCGCTTCTGGGCCTGCTCCTGGTCTTCCTGACCCTGCCCGCGCTGCGCTTCCCCCTCCCGACCGACCGGCCCTGGCCCGCCAACGTCGCCCCCTGGGTGTGGGAGCAGGCCACCGGCGGCGGAGAGGTGGACTTCCTGGTCGTCCTCCGCGAGCAGGCCGACCTGGGGAGGGCGGCGCGCCTGCCGGATCGCCGGGACCGGGTCGGTTTCATCGTCCGAAGGCTGCGGGAGACGGCCCGGCGCACCCAGGCGGGCCTGCGGGCGACGCTGGACGCGCGCGGGGTGGACTACCGACCCTTCTACATCGTCAACGCGGTGGCGGTGCGGGGGGATCGGGGGTTGATGGCGGAACTGGCCGCGCGGCCGGAGGTGGCCCGCATCGTCGGCGACCCCTGGGTCCGTGCCCCTCTCGCCCAAACCACATCCCCCGCCGAAGCTCCCTCCGCCGTCGAATGGAACGTCGCCCGGGTCAACGCCGACGACGTCTGGGCGCTGGGCTACACCGGCGAGGGGGTGGTCGTCGCCGGGCAGGACACCGGCTACGATTGGGACCACCCGGCGCTGATCGACGCCTACCGGGGCTGGGACGGCATCACCGTCACCCACGACTACAACTGGCACGACGCCATCCACGTCAACGAGCACGGGACCAACCCCTGCGGGGCGGACTCCCCCGAGCCGTGCGACGACCAGGGCCACGGCACCCACACGATGGGGACGATGGTCGGTGCAGGGGGGATCGGCGTCGCGCCGGGGGCGCGGTGGATCGGCTGCCGAAACATGGACAACAGGTGGGGAAAGCCCTCCACCTATATCGAGTGCTTCGAGTTCTTCCTGGCCCCCTACCCCGTCGGCGGCGACTCCTCGCAGGGGGACCCGGCCCTGGCCCCCCACGTGATCAACAACTCCTGGTACTGCCCCCCTGAGGAGGGGTGCGATTGGTGGACGCTCCAGGCGGTGGTGGAGACGGTGCGGGCGGCGGGTATCCTGGTGGTGGTCTCGGCGGGCAACGACGGACCGGCCTGCAGCACGGTACAGAATCCCCCCGCCGTCTACGCGGCCTCGTTCAGCGTGGGGGCCACCGACGCCTACGACCGCATCGCCAACTTCAGCAGCCGGGGGCCGGTAACGGTGGACGGCTCGAACCGGCGCAAGCCGGACATCTCCGCCCCCGGCGTCTTCATCCGCTCCGGCGTCCCCGGGGGCGGTTATAGCATGAAAAGTGGCACCTCGATGGCCGGGCCGCACGTGGCAGGTGTGGCCGCCCTCCTGTGGTCGGCCGCGCCGTCCCTCATCGGCGACGTGGACGGAACGGAGC
>CAZOLN010000015.1:7817-10457 GCA_964580565.1 uncultured Anaerolineales bacterium | reverse complement strand
GCCCTCCTGTGGTCGGCCGCGCCGTCCCTCATCGGCGACGTGGACGGAACGGAGCACGTGCTGGAGCAGAGCGCCCGTCCCTACACTACGACTCAGGGATGCGGAGGGGACGGCCCGGAGGACGTGCCGAACAACGCTTATGGTTGGGGAGAGGTGGATGCGCTAAGCGCGGTGCGAAGTGTGCTGTTCGAGGTTTTCCTTCCCATCGTGATGCGGGAAGCGCAAATCGACCAGACCTCTATCCATGCTGAAACGGCAAGGCCCCTCGAAGGGTTAGAATCGCCATCACCCCCGCGGCCGCCGTGATCACCCCGGCGGCGATAAAGGTGGTCTGCACCCCGACGAAGTGACCCAGAAAGGCCGAGAGGCCCTCCGCCATCGCCGTCCCCCCGGCGACGATGAGGTTCACCGCCGCCTGGACCCGCCCCCGCACCTCGTCCGGGGCCAGGGTCTGGGTGATGGTGTCCAGCGCGCCCCGCGCGACGACGACGCAGAGGCCCAGCACCATCACGCTGCCCAGGACGACGGGGTAGTTGGGGGCGTAGGCGAAGACCACCACAGCCCCACCGGCCAGGACCAGCATCCCGCCGATGACGGCGTGGGTGGAGATGCGACGGGAGAGCCGGGTGACCAGCAGCCCGCCGAGGACGGAGCCGAGCCCCAGCACGCTCATCGCCCCCCCGTACTCCAGCCCCCCGGCCCCCAACTGGGTCTTCAGGTGAGGGATCGCCAGAAGGATGACCGCGCCGATCCCCAGCGTCGCCATCGCCGTGATGTACAACGCGCGGCGGAGGGGGCGACTGTGCCGGATGAAGGCCAGGCCGGTCTTCATATCCTGCCACATACTGGCCCGCCCGGCCGCCAGGACGCTCCCGTTGCGGAGGGGCGGGATGTGGAGGAGCAGGATGGTAACGGCGGAGACCACGAACGTCGCACTATCGAAGAGGATGGCCGAGGTCATCCCCCCCAGTTCGACGATCACCCCGGCCAGCGTCGGCCCGATGATCAGGGCCAGGATATAACTCCCCTGGATCAGCCCGTTGGCCGCCAGGAGCATCCCCCCCGGAACCAGATTGGGGATCGCGGCGTTGCGGGCAGGGTAGAAGAAGGAGCCGACCACCGCCAGCCCGGCAGCGGCGATGTAGAGGATCCACAACTGCCCGCTGGTACGGACCATGAGGACCAGCAGCACCAGGCCGGCGCGGAGAAGGTCGGAAGAGACCATCACCCACTTCCGGTTCCACCGGTCGGCCACGACCCCGCCCAGCATGCCGAACAGCACCTGGGGAAGGGCGATGGAGATGGCGGGGATGAGGATCGCCAGGGGGGAGGCCGAGATGTCGGTGATCAGCGTGATGGCCGCAACCAGGAGACACTGATCGCCGATCTGGGAGAGGAGTTGGCCCGCCCACAGCAGGGCGAAATCGCGGCGACGCAAAAGATCCCGGACGGAGAAACTAGAATAGGCGTGTTGCCCCGTCGCCACCGTCTCCACGCCGACCTCACCGCTCACAGCGCTTTCTCGTAGATTCGGTAGGTGCGATACACCCGACCGTTATACGCCCCGGCCATCCTGCGCATCATCAGGTTGTTCTCCAGGATCCAGGAGATCTCCAGGAACCGATACCCCTTGCGCAGGAGGGCCTTCCCCACCTCGGCCGCCATCACCGCGTCTGCACCGACCCCCCGATAGGGCTCGATGACCCCCCCGGCGTAGGCCCGCGCCGTGTCGACGACGCGCCGCACCTTCCAATGCCAGACCAGTTTCAGCATCGTCCACCACTCCGGCACGTCGGGCCGGGGGTAGGCCTTCAGAAGCGGTCTGTTCAGGTCCGGCAGGATCAGCGCGAAGCCGATGGGCTCCCCGTCCTTCTCGATGAAGCAACAGAGGTCCGGATCCAGGATCTGACGCAGTTGGACCGCGATATGCTCGATCTCCCGGTCGGTGAGGGGCACGAAGCCCCAGTTCTTCGACCAGGCGGAGTTGTAGATCTTCTTGACGCGCTGGACCTCCTCGTCGAAGTGGCGCATGTCGATAGGGCGGGCGCGGATCCCCCGGCGCTCCTTGACCTTCTCGGTAACGCGCAGCAGCCGCTCCGGCAGTCCGTTCCGGTGGAACGGCTCCAGGTCGACGAGGTAGGCCACCAGGTCCATCGCCTTGACGAACCCCGCTCCCTCTATGAAATCGACGTAGTAGCGCGGGTTGTAGGTCATCATAATCACCGGCGGCCCGTCCCATCCGTCGACCAGGAGGCCGACCTCCTCGTTGGTCGAGAAATTAGCCGGGCCGCGGATAGCGGTCATCCCCCGCTCCCGCACCCAGTCGCAGGCGGTCTCCAGCAGCGCTTCGGCGACCTCCCGGTCCTCGATCACCTCAAAGAGGCCGAAGAAGCCGACCTTCTCGCCCCAGTACTCGTTGTGCCGATGGTTGACCAGCGCCGCGATGGTCCCGACCACCTCGCCGTTGCGGCGGGCGGTGAACAGGGCCACATCGGCGTGCTCGTAGAAGGGATGCCGCTCGGGATCCAGAAACTCGACCCGCTCTGAGACCAGCGGTGGCACCCAGTAGGGATCGTTCTCGTACACCCTCCACTGGAAGCGGATAAAGTCCATCCGCTCCTCAGGCGTGACGGCCGGTTG
>CAZOLN010000015.1:0-7717 GCA_964580565.1 uncultured Anaerolineales bacterium | reverse complement strand
CCCTCCACTGGAAGCGGATAAAGTCCATCCGCTCCTCAGGCGTGACGGCCGGTTGGACTTTCAGGGAGCCGGCGCACATTCTACTCTTCCTGCTCGATCACTTCTACCACCGGCGGCTCCTGTTTCTGACCCTCGATCTGGTACCAGAGCAACCCTCCGATCGCTCCGAACGCGGCGCCTAGAAAGAGGCCGAAGAGGCCGCAAAGGCAGTTGCCGCCGATGTTGTAGGCCCAGTATGCCTGGGGGCCCGCCCGATAAGGAAGCCCCAGTTGGCGGGCAAGTTCGGCTGCGCCCCGCGGACCGACGATGAAGCCGTTGAGGACAGCGCCGATCATCTCACCCAGCAGGCTCCCGGCCGTGGCGATCGCCCCGGCCTTGGCTCCGACCCCCGCACTCTTACCCTGGTCGATCGGCCGCTCCCACACGGCGGCCAGGAAGCCGAACCCTGCCCCCAACAACAGGGCGACGCACGGATCACACAACGGGAAAAGCAACGTCGCGATGATCGCCAGCACGAAACCGACGGCCGCACCGATAAGTCCTGCTTTTACCATCGCTCTTCCTCCTGAAAAGATGAAGACCTACGGAATCATCGCGCTCTCCCCAAAGGGCGGGGGTATTGTACACGAAAGCCCCACCTGCGCAAGGTGCCAGAACTGGGGTTTGGACAGGAGTTCGGGCACCCTTTCCCGGCGGCTGAAAGCCGCGGCTACAAGGAGGCAAAGCCGCCCTCCGGCGGCTCCCGCCTCCCCTCTTCGACAGGGGAAGCCCGGCGAAGGCCGGGCTTTGCCATTCGGTAGCCTGCGACTTCCAGTCGCCGGGCGGTGGGGTCTCACACTATGTCCGAACTCTTGTCTGAAGATCGGGCCGGAAAACACGGGGCCCGGAGCAAACCGTCCCGTTCTCCTTAACGCCTCATCCCCCACCGCAGAGCCGCAGAGGGCGCAGAGAACACCCGAAATTTTCCAGAGGTTTCTCTGTGCTCTCCGTGCCTCTGTGGTGAAACTGCGTAAGTCCTGTCAGGGCGGGAAGATCTTGCCGGGGTTCAGGATGTTCAGCGGGTCGAACACCCGCTTGATCCGCCGCTGCAGTTCGATCAGCACGGGGTCCATCACCAGAGGGAGATAAGCCGCCCGCTTCGAGCCGATCCCGTGCTCCCCACTGATGGTCCCTCCCAGACGGGCCACCACCTCGTACAACTCGGTGAGCACCTTCGGGAGGCGCTCCTCCCACACCTCCATCGGGGTCTCCGGCCGTTTGACGACCGTGGCGTGGAGGTTGCCGTCCCCGGCGTGGCCGTAGCAGGGGATCAGAACCCCATACTTGCGGGAGAGTCGCTCCAGTTCCGGCATCAGGGCGGGGATCCGGGCCAGGGGCACGACGATGTCCTCCAGGCTCTGGACCGGGGAGACGACCTTGAAGGCCTCCGCCAGGACCTGCCGGGGCCGCCACATCCGCCGCGCTGTGGCGGGGTTATCTCCCACGTACACGTCCAGCGCCCCCGCCTCCAGACAGACCTCCACCACGGCGTCGTACTCCGCCTCCACCTGCTCCCGCGTGTACCCGTCCACTTCGATGAGCAACATCGCGCCGATGTCCGGATGGGGCGGGCGCTCCCCGATGAAGTCGTAGGCCGTCTGTACCGACAGCCGGTCCATAAACTCGACGGCGGCGGGGAGCATCCGGCCCTGGGCCACGATCCGCGGCACGGCGCCGATGGCGGTCGGTACGTCCGGGAACGGCACCAGCAGGACGACCCGCTCCCGCGGGAGGGGCAGGAGGCGCAGGATGACCTGGGTGAAGATGCCCAGCGTCCCCTCCGAGCCGACCATCAGGTGGATCAGGTCGTAGCCGGTCACGTCCTTGACCCGCTTGCCGCCCAGCCGGACGATCTCGCCGGTGGGCAGGACCACCTCCAGCCCCAGGACGTGGTGGCCGGTCACCCCGTACTTGATCGCCCGCCCGCCGCCTGCGTTCTCCGCCACGTTCCCGCCGATGAAGCAGGTCTCCACGCTCATCGGATAACCGGCGTAGAAGAGGCCGTACTCCCGCACCGCCTCGTTGATGTCGTTGGTCACCACCCCCGGCTCGACGACCGCCACCAGGTTCTCCCGGTCGATCTCCAGGATGCGGTTCATCCGCTCCAGCGAGAGGAGGATCCCCCCGTAGACCGGCACCGCGCCGCAGGAAAGACCGGATCCCGCCCCACGCGGGGTCACCGGGATGCGCTCCCGGTTCGCCAGGCGCATGATGCGGCTGATCTCGTCGGCGCTCCCTGGCTTGACCACGACCTCCGGCAGGTGGGCGTGCTCCTCCCCGGCGGCCTCGTCGTACGCATACGGCAACATCCGCTCCGGATCGCCGTAGATCACGTACCGCTCACCGACGATGGCCCGCAGTTCGTCCACCACCGCCGGAGTGACAGGGCGATACTCCGCCATCGGTCTGCCTCCTCTCACACACCCCGTGTCACGCACTGCGTGACACGCAAGGCACCGTCTGCGGCCCCTCCGGGAGGACGGCGACCGTCGCCGACGGGTTCTCCCTCCGCAGCCGCGCGACCGCCTCCTCGATGGAACGGCACGGGACGACCAGCGCCTCCCGCAACTGGTCGTCGGAGAGGCCGTCGGCGTAGACGTGGACGGTGGCTTTCCGCTGGATCTGGGCCTGGACCTGCGCCTCCCACTGGTCCTGACAGCGGAAACCTGGCGACATGATCCGCTCCAGCAGGTCCTCCGGGGACCGGGCCTCCCGCAGCAGCCGACCGTACTCCCCGTGGTCGGGGATGCCGTCCCAGCACTCGGCGGCGATGATGATGTGGCCGCCAGGGCGGACGATCTGGGCCGCCGCCGACATCCCCTTGACCGCCTGGTAGAGGTTCAGGTCGAGGGGGTAGCCGCTGTTGGAGGTGACCACGATGTCGAAGGGGGCCGGCACGGGCTGGAGGGCCGTCCGGCGGACGAACGACACGCCGACCAGGTGGGCCTCCACCAGGTCGCCCGCGAAGACCCCGGTGATCTCCCGCTCCCGGTTGAGGGTGACGTTGAGGAGAAAGGTCGGTGCGGTGGCCTGCGCTACCTCCTGCATCTCCTCCCAGATGGGGTTCCCCTCGGTCACCGCCCATGTGGCCTGGGGATGGGCGATCATATCCGCGCCGTGGTTGTCCAGGATGGCGTCGATGTCGGCGATGCCGGGCAGCACCGCCTTCGGCCCCCCGCTGAAACCGGCGAAGAAGTGGGGCTCGATGAAGCCGGTGAGGATGCGGACCGACGCCTCCACGTAGGCCCGGTGGACCCGCACCGGGCGGCCCAGGTGGTTGCGGGCCACCTCCACCAAGTTCGCCCCGTCCCAGGCGTCGTGCTGCAGGATGCGGTAGCGGCGCACGACCTCCGCTCCCAACATCCCCGTCAGTTCCTCCTCGGTCTGAGGGCGGTGGGTGCCCAGACCGTTGATGAGGACGATCCGCTCGTCGGGCACGCCCGCCTGGGCCAGTTCCTCCAGCAACGGAGGGAGCACCCGGTCGTTGGGCATCGGCCGGGTCAGGTCGCTGAAGACGACGGCCACCGTGTCGTCGGGCCGGACCAACTCCCGCAGCGGCGCGGTGCCGATGGGGGAGCGAAGCGCCTCCCGCAGCGCCGCCTGCTCGTCCGGCAGGCCCGGCACGAACCGGGGTTCGATCACCACCGCGTCGTCCGGCAGATCGACCCAGAGCCCCGTGCGGCCGTAGGCCAGTTTGACCCGCATCGCCCCTCTCAAAATCTCACCACAGAGACACGGAGGGCACAGAGGGTCTTCTGTTTTTGAGGACCTCCCTGTGCTCTGTGGTACATCCCGTCAATACGCCCCCAGTTGCTGCAGCCGTTCGTCGTCGATGCCGAAGTGATGGGCCAGTTCGTGCCGCAGGACATGCTCGACCAGCGCCCGCACCTCCGCCACGGTCCGGCACCGCATCAGGATCGGCTGTCGATACAGGGTGATCTTGTCCGGCAGGACCAGGCCGTACTGATGGGTACGCTGGACGTGGGGGACACCGTGGTAGAACCCCAAGAGGTAGGCTGGATGGGGGACCCCGGCCCGTCGGACCGTCTCCGGATCGGGCCAGTCCTCCACGACGACGGCCACGTTCTCCATCCGCTGCCGGAAAACCTCGGGCAGCGACTCCACCGCCTCCAACACCAGCCGCTCGAACGTGTGACGGTCCATTACCTACCCAACCACAGAGACGCGGAGGACACAGAGGGTCTTAACCTTCTTCCCCACGCTGCTCCATCCGAGCCACCGCTTTAACGAAGGCCACGAAGAGGGGATGGGGTCGATTGGGGCGAGAGCGGAACTCAGGGTGGAACTGGCTGCCGACCATGAAGGGATGATCGGCCACCTCCGCGATCTCCACCAACCGCCCGTCCGGCGAGAGCCCGCTGAAGACCAACCCGCCCTGCTCCAACAGACCGCGGAACCGGTTGTTGACCTCGAACCGGTGGCGGTGCCGCTCCTGGACCTCCTCGGCGCCGTAGGCTTGGGCGGCGCGGGTGCCGGGCACCAGGCGACACGGATAGAGCCCCAGCCGCATCGTCCCCCCCAGGTTGACCACGCTCCGTTGCTCCGGCATCAGGTCGATGACCGGGTACGGAGTGTGGGGGTCGAACTCGGTGCTGTTGGGCTCGTCCGATCCCACCGCGCGACGGGCAGCCTCGATGACCATCACCTGCATCCCCAGGCAGAGGCCCAGATAGGGGACCTGCCGGTCGCGGGCCCAGCGGGCGGCGGCGATCTTCCCTTCGATGCCCCGATAGCCAAAACCTCCGGGAACGACGATGCCCCCCACCCCCTCCAGATCCTCCCACCCACGCCCGCGCTCCAGGTCCTCCGAGTTCACCCACCGGATGTCCACGTCGTACCCCAGCGAGAGGGCGGCGTGGTGGAGCGCTTCGCGCACGCTGATGTAGGCGTCGTGCAACTGGACGTACTTACCGACGATAGCGACCGGGAGGCGCGGCTTGGGACGGCGGATCTCCTCCACCATCGCCCGCCAGTCCTTCAGGTCCGGCGAGCGGGCCTCCAGGCCCAACCGCCGGGCGATGAACTCCCCCAGCCCGGCCTCCTCAAGGATGAGCGGGACCTCGTAGAGGATGTCCACGGTCGTCAGGGGGATGACCGCCTGGGGTTCCACGTCGCAGAAGAGGGCGATCTTCTCCCGGAGGGCCTGATCCACCGGGTAGTCCGCCCGGGCGATGATGACGTCGGGCTGGATGCCGAGGGAGCGGAGTTCCCGCACGCTGTGCTGCGTGGGCTTGGTCTTCAACTCCCCGGTAGCGCCGATGTAGGGCAGGAAGGTGATGTGGATGAACAGCGTGTTCTCCCGCCCCACGTCCCGCCGCATCTGGCGCAACGCCTCCAGAAAGGGCTGCCCCTCGATGTCGCCGACGGTCCCGCCCACCTCCACGATGACCACCTCGGCGTTGGAGACCTCGCCTACGAGGGCGATCCGCCGCTTGATCTCGTCGGTGATGTGGGGGATGACCTGGATGGTGCCGCCCAGGTAGTCCCCTCGCCGCTCGCGGGCGATCACCTCGGCGTAGATCTGCCCGGCCGTCACGTTGCTGGCGCGGGTGAGGTTCTCGTCAATGAACCGCTCGTAGTGGCCCAGGTCGAGGTCGGTCTCCGCTCCGTCGTCGGTGACGAACACCTCGCCGTGCTGGTAGGGGGACATCGTCCCCGGATCGACGTTGAGGTAGGGGTCCAGTTTCTGGATCGTCACCCGCATCCCCCGCGCCTTCATCACCCGGCCGATGGCGGCGGCGGTGACCCCCTTTCCCACGCTGGAGAGAACCCCGCCCGTGCAGAAGATGTATTTGTGCCTCATCCCCCTGGCTCCCGGTGGTGTATTCCGCTGAGGGTATGATACATCGAACCGCAGAGAACGCAAAGGGCGCGAAGCCCCCTGCGGCTCCGCGCCCTCGCGTCCTGCCGGAACCTGCCAGCAACCAGCAACTAGCAGGCTCAGCTCACACCATCCCCAGTTCCTTCTTCAAGGCGATCCCCAGGCGGCGGATGCCCTCGACGATCTTGTCGGGCGGGCTGTAGGAGAAGTTCAGCCGCATCGCGTTGAAGCCGCCGTCCGCGTTGGGGTAGAAGTTGACCCCGGGCACGTAGGCCACCCTCGCCTCGACCGCCTTGTGGAAGAACTCGGAGGTGTCGATGGACTCGGGCACACGGGCCCAGAGGAAGAGCCCGCCGTGGGGATGGGTCCAGGAGCACCCCTCAGGCCAGAACTCGGCCAGGGCCTCCAGCATCGTGTCCCGCCGCTCCTTGTAGACGCGGCGCAGCCGCTGGACGTGCGGCTTCAGGAAGCCCCGCTGGCAGATGTCGTTGGCGACGAACTGGGCGAAGGTGCCGGTGTGCAGGTCGGCCCCCTGCTTGGCGAGGACGAACCGCTTCATCAGCACCTCCGGACAGACGATCCAGCCCAGCCGGAGCCCCGGCGTGAGGGTCTTGGAGAACGTGCCCAGGTAGATGGTCCGCTCCGGCACGTAGGTGCACACCGGGGGCAGGTCCTCCCCCTCGTACCGGAGCGCGCCGTAGGGATCGTCCTCCACGATGGGCAGGTCCAGCCGGGTGGCGATCTCAGCCAGCCGCTGCCGTCGCTCCAGGGAGAGGGTCGTTCCCGCCGGGTTGTGGAAGTTGGGGAGGACATAGATGAACTTCGGCGGCCGGCCGGATTCCCGGACCACCCGCTCGTACGCTTCCTCGATCTGATCGACGATCATCCCATCGTCGTCCAGATCGACCGTCTGGTAACGAGCGCCGTAGGCGTTCCAGGCCTGGATCGCCCCCAGGTAGGTGGGACGGCTGGTGATGACAAAGTCGCCCGGGTCGATGAACACCTTGCCGATCAGGTCCAGCGCCTGCTGGGAGCCGTTGGTCACCAGGACGTTTTCTGGCACGGCGGGCACGCCGTACTTGTGCATGCTGGTAGCCAGCCACTCCCGCAGCGGCCGATACCCCTCGGTTGGACCATACTGCAGTGCCCGATCTCCCTCCATCCGAATCACATAACGACAGGCCTCCTCTACCTCCCGCAGAGGGAAGAAGTCGGGCGCCGGCAACCCCCCCGCAAAGGAGATGATGTCCGGCTCCTGGGTCAGTTTCAGCAGTTCCCGGATGGCGGAACTCTTCATCCGCTGCACCCGGTCGGACAGGTGGGGCCCCCAATCCAGGACGGGGATCTCCCGATCAAGGCTCAGATCGATCATTCAGCACCTCCTCGTTTCGATAGTTTCGACAAAAAACACCGGGCGTTCCCTGTACGCCCGGTGTGCTTCTTCCGTCCGGCATCCGCATCCCAATAAGGTCGCCCTCAACCATAAGGATCCCCCGCAAGATCCATTCCCGCAGGATGGGAACGGCGGTATGGCCTGCTAGGGGATAGCCCGCCGCCACCAGCGAGGTAGCGATCCCTCCCACCACCACCTCGCCGCCCTCGATCTGGCGGTCTATGCAGACGCGGATCAATTCGTCGGTCGCAAAATCGGTGGCCAGGGTCATCTCCCTGTCGTTCCGGGGATATTCTAACATCGGAATCGCCAGGGGGCAAGTCAGCGGGTGTGCTTCAGAAAGGGGACAGACACGGGCGACCGGCGCCAGCAGGTCCAACCCGCGCATCCGTGGCGCTGGCGGGGGCCGGAGAACGGGTGTATATTATTGAAGAGGATCACCG
>CAZOLN010000014.1:7123-33938 GCA_964580565.1 uncultured Anaerolineales bacterium | reverse complement strand
GCGCAGCGAAAATGCTTGACATAGCGCGGTGTGCTGAGTATAATGTGGGTGAAAAACCTAAATGACTTGGACATGGCCATAGCCTTCACCTCAAGGGCTCGTTGGGTTGCCCACTCACCCACTACGTATGGGTCCTTGGACAACTCAATAGATGGCTACCCTGCGGATGGGACCGCGAGGCTGTGGGATAATCCGCCCTGGCGCAGCCGAGCTGCCAAGAGAAATCTTTGGTGGCTCGGCTTTTTTGAACTTAGGAGAGGAGGTGATGCGCGCGGTGAAATGCTCCGGGTGTTCTAGCGATTCGACCTGAGGCAGGTCCACTCTATGTACCGGGCTCTGGGGAGCCGGGCAAGTATACAGGAGGTATGGATGATGGAAAAGGAAATCCTGGCAGCCATAATGGCCGTAACTTCGAACGTGGAGTACACCACCAGCGATCGTATCGAGGCACTGACTAAGGGGCACGGAATGCTGAACCTGGCAGCCCTCTGCGCCGCAAACGCGATGACGACGGAGATCCTCGGGGGACGGAGCATCGAATTGAGCGATGCGAACCTCGAGGAACTGCCTGTGGATTACATCGTCGAAGTGGGCGTCGAGGCTGCCATGGAAGCAGGTGCAGCGCCTGCAAACGCCGCCTTGATCACCGCAGCCCTGCTTGCCATCGCCGGCACCGCACCTCGGGCGGGCGTGCCCGCCGGCAACCGGAAGTTGGGGGCGATGGCTCGGTTGAAGGCGGGCGCTTGCCGTTCCGGCGTGGCGGCGATCCCCACCTCCAAGTTGACCAACAAGGTGTCGGGGTTTGCCGCTGTGCAGGCTCTCTACGAGGCGATGGAAAAGGGAGAGCTGGTACGCGTGGACGGCGCCGATGTGCCCGCCTTCGTGGCCGGTGGCGCTCCCATGGGCCACAGCGTGCTCGGCGAGGACATGGTGTATATCGACCTGTGCGTGAAGGGCGGGAAGATCGCTGTGGATGCGATGATGAAGGCCTATCGGGGAGTCGGCATCACCCCCAGCCCCATCCAATGCGCCATCCTGGGTGCTGCTGCTGTCCTGGAGTTGGTCAATCCGGACGGGATGATCGGCGCCGATTACGGCGAGTTCTTCGTTCAGGGTACGTGCTACATGGCGGGCAAGGGGGCAGCCGAGGCCGCTGGCCTCCCGGAGAAACTGCACCTGCGCGGCACGGGTAAGGAGTACGACACCGCCACCCTCGTCGGCAGCCTGGGGATGATCCTCAAGGACGTCGGTGCGCCTTCCGTCATCGGGATGATGACGCTGAACGAGATCCTGGCCGCCTTCATGGAAGCGCCGATGATCGGCGCTGGCTTCGGCGGCGGGCCGGTCAACCCCCCGCTTGCCCACCTGGTGGCCGACGGCGTCATCTCGATGAACTCGCTCATCGCCAACGGAGGGGATGTGGAGGCAACGGCCGATGTCATCAGGGAGGTCAAGCTGACCCAGTGGATCGATCCCGAGATCGCCGCCTTCTCCACCAACACCGTCGCCCGCAAGGCCGAGCAGATCCGCAGGGGGCCCGTCACGGAGGCGATCATCAAAGCCACCGACGGCATTCGGGCCAACGCTATCTACCGGCGGGCCAAGTTCGCCTACGACGAACTCAGCAGCGGCAAGGACCTGGGGGAGATCTGCTACGCGCTGGACCAGGAGCGGCTGGCGAAGGTCGAGGAGAACGCCGGCAAGATCCTCAGCGCTTTCTTCGGCAAGGACATCTCGATCAAGTTCACCAAGATCGCTGGTGGAGCGCGCCGCGATCACCCCTTCGCCAAGACCTACTGGGGCTTCGACGCCGATGTGGATGTCGAGGTGACGGTTGACGGGAACAAATTCGTGTTCGAAGGCCTCTGCCACAAGGTGATCCCCGACGCGGTCCTGAACAAGAAGTCCGAGCTCTCCCTCCCCATCACCGTCGCCTCGGCGGTGATCCAGGAGATCATGTACATCGGGTGCTGCACCATCAACGTAGTCATCCCGGCCGCCGTTGCCGCAGCGATGGGCAAATACGGGTGGAAGGATGCCGGGAAGGTCGCAGAGAAGGGAGCCAAGATCACCGCTGCCATCCCAGGGGCCAAGGACACAGCCCGCAAGGTGGCCCGGCTGGCCGTGCGGATCTTGAAAGATCTGGAAGGGTAGCCTCCTCTCCACCCTCGCGGCCCTGTCCGCTTCTTAGCCGGTGTGGGTAGGGGCGTGGCGGCGCCGCTGCGCCCCTACCCGACCGCCGAGGTGAGCGATGTTGCTTCTGGTCAATGTAGACGACATATCCGGCGAAACGATCCCGTACATCATCGATGAATTGATGGCACGAGGGGCCGCGAATGTCCACGTGGTTCAGGCACTCACCAAGAAGGGGCGACTGGAGTATCTCTTCTTAGTGGATGCGCCGGAGGAGCAGATCGAAGCGATGGGGGGGTTCCTGACCGCCGAACTGGGCACGCTCGGCCTGCGCATCCTCGAGACACGCCACATCCGCTTTGAGTATCGGGTCGTGCCTGTGCGACTGACCGCCCAGGTAGGGGAAGCCCCGGTACAGATGCTTGTCCGGGTGAAGGAGGTCGTTGGTAAGGGAAGAGAGACTGTGTACGTCAAGGCTGAGCACGAAGATCTGCAGGCGGCTCTCACTCGGTTCCGGCAGGCGGGGGTGTCAGTCTCACTCGCCGCCTTGAAGGGCCTCGTGGAGCAGACGGCACTGGGGCGGGAGGATTGCTCCTGTCAGGGTATCCAGGCAGAGTACCTAGGAGGCAGCGTGAGATGAAGAAAATCTTAGTTCAACTGGACAGCGATAAGTTTCCCAGCGTGTTCGATGCCATCACAGCCTACGATGCGGGCGCGGATTACGTGCTTCAGTACGGCGGGGTTGCCCCGGGTGACGTGCGCGACCTGGTCTATGGAGCGATGTTCACCCGAGGTGGGGAAGACCTGAAGAACTCGGCAGTCTTTATAGGGGGCTCCGACGTCTCTACCGGCGAGGCAATGCTAAAAGCCGCTGAGGAGGCCTTCTTCGGCCCGGTGCGGGTCTCGGTGATGCTTGACGCCAATGGGTGCAACACCACAGCCGCTGCCGCAGTCGCGAAGATCCTCTCGGTAGGTGAGGTAAAGGACAAGAAGATCGTCGTCCTCGCTGGAACAGGTCCTGTCGGACTGCGGGCAGCGGCCCTCTTCGCCAAAGAGGGAGCGCAGGTGACCATCACTTCTCGCCGACTGGAACGGGCTAAGGCGGCCTCCGCATCCATTAAGGAGCGCTTCGGCACGGAGGTCAAGGCCGTTGAGGCAGCAGATGCGGAGGGGGTGCGTCACGTCCTGGAGGGGGCCTACGCGGTGCTGTGCACTGGGGCAGCAGGGGTTATGCTGGTGCCGGAGGCGATTTGGACAGACCACCCGACTCTCCGCGTGCTCGGCGATGTCAACGCGGTGCCGCCGCTAGGAATCGAGGGAATCAAGCCGCACTGGGATGGAAAGGAGAAGTACGGGAAGGTCATCTTCGGTGCACTGGGCATCGGCGGCTTGAAAATGAAGGTGCACCGTGCCTGCGTCGCTCGCCTCTTCGAGCAAAACGACTTGGTGCTCGATGCTGAGGAGATCTACGCTATAGCCAAGGGGATCGGACAATAGCGTGCGGATCCTGATCACTGGTCTGAGCACCCGTGCCATCGCTGAATCAGCGGCACAAGGGGGGCACAGCATCGTCACGTTGGATTACTTCGGCGATCGGGATCAGAAGGATCTGGTAGAAAACTACTCGTTGAAGCGTGACTTTCAGCTCCCTTTTACGGCCGAAGCGCTGGTTCAGGCCAGCCGCCACCTCGACTTCGAGGCAGTCGTCTACATCTCGAACCTGGAAAACCATCCCGAGGTGGTAGAAGCACTGGCACAGGGGCGCGCGTTGCTAGGGAACGCACCCACTGTGCTGCGCCAGGTGCGGGACTGGCGGACGATGCGGGCCTTCTGCCGCGAGGAAGGGATCGCCTGCCCGATTACGCTCCTGCCTGGAGAGGAGAAGGGAGCCGACCCGGGGGACCGGTGGCTGCGCAAGCGGATCCGCAGCGGTGGTGGGCATGGCATCCGGTTCTGGACAGGAGAGCCGCTGGATGGGGCGCATTTCCTGCAAGCGTACGTCGAGGGCCAGGCCGCCTCAGCCGTCTTCGTGTCCAACGGGAGGCGCTCTGTGGTCATCGGCCTGGCGGAGCAACTCATCGGGCGGAGAGAGCTAGGGGCGCAGGGGTTCACCTGGTGTGGCAACATCCTCCCGCTGGCACTCCCTTCTGCTGAAAGGGCTGCTGTTCTGGAGGAAGTGGAGCGGATGGTCGGTCGGCTCACCCGCCGTTTCGGCTTGCGCGGGGTGAATGGGGTGGACTTCGTGCTGGCGAATGGGCCAGACGGCCATCCCCGCCCGTACCTGGTGGAGGTCAATCCGCGGTACACCGCCTCAATGGAACTGGTGGAGCGAGCCTACGGCCTCAACATCTTCTCCCTCCACCTGGAGGCATTGGAGGGCCGGCTGCCCAATTTCTCGCTGACCCAGCATCTCGACGGCCCATACTTTGGCAAGGGGATCGTCTACACCCGGCGGACGGTGACCGTGTCGGATACGGGGAGATGGAGGGAGCACGGCAGGCGGGACATCCCGTTCTCTGGTGAGCGCGTTCGGGCCGGCCACCCGGTCTGTACAGTGCTGGCGGAGGGGCAGACCCGGCAGGCGTGCTGGGACCATCTCTTGGTGGGCGTGGAGGCAGTTTGGCAGGAGATCGGAGACGAAGGGGGAGGAACGCCTTGAGCGAGCACTTCACGTTGATCACTGGCCGTACCCCTGAACAGGGGGAGGGCCTGCATAAGGGAAAAGATTCGGAGGCATACCGGAGCGCAACGGCGCTGGTGGAGATGAACCCGGAGGACATGGCCCGCCTGGGCATCGAAGAGGGGCAGGTCGTCCGGGTACAGACCGCGGGAGGCCGGGTGGAGGTGCCGGTCCGTGCTGGAACGCTTCCTCCAGGGCTGCTGTTCATTCCGATGGGACCGGTGGCGAACGTCCTTGTTGGAACGGATACGGGAGGGACGGGCATGCCGCCTTTCAAGGGACTGGCGGCGGAGGTGGAACCGGTATGAGCACGGTCATCGAGAGTGTGATTTGCCCCTTTTGCGGCTGCCTCTGCGACGATCTCGCTGTGGAGGTGCAAGACAGCCGCGTCGTCAGGGTGCGGCGGGCGTGTGCCAACGGGCGAGGGCTTTTCGTCGCCTACGATCCCACTCCGCGGCAGCCCACCGTGGATGGGGAGGAAGTGGAGTGGGAGAGGGCCTTCACGGAAGCGGCGCGGATCCTGAACAAGGCGGATAGCCCTCTCATCTACGGCCTCAGCTCCACCGCCAGTGAGGCCCAGCGGAAGGCAGTCGAACTGGCTGACCGGCTGGGGGCAATGCTGGACAGCACCTCCTCCGTCTGTCACGGCCCGACCAGCCTGGCGATGCAGGCGGTGGGGGAACCGACCTGCACACTGGGGGAGGTGCGTAACCGGGCTGATCTGCTCATCTTCTGGGGCTGCAACCCGGCCGTCTCTCACGCGCGCCATTTCGCCCGCTATTCGGTAATGCCTAAGGGGATGCTTACCTCCGAGGGCCGCAAGGGCCGGACGGTGGTGGTAGTGGATGTACGCCCCACGGCTAGCACGCGGGTGGCTGACATCTTCCTCCAGGTACAACCTGGCGCTGACTTCGAGGTGCTGACGACGTTGCGAGCGCTGGTGCAGGGGAAAGAGATCGAAGTGGATGCGGTCGGAGGCATCCCTGTAGCACAGCTGCAGGAACTGGCCCGGCGAATGAAGGCATGCCGTTTCGGCGTGGCCTTCGTAGGGATGGGGCTAACGCAGAGCCGCGGGCGGGACCTCAACGTCAGCGAGATCTTCACGCTAGTGGCGGAACTGAACCAGTACACCCGCTTCGCCGTCATCCCAATGCGGGGGCATGGAAACGTGGCAGGTGCAGATCAGGTGCTCACCTGGCAGAGCGGCTATCCCTTCGCCATTAACTTTGCCCGCGGGTATCCACAATACGGGCCAGGGGAGTTCTCAGCGGTGGACGTGCTGGCGCGAGGGGAGGCGGATGCGGCACTGATCATTGCCTCCGATCCGGTGGCCCACTTCCCCGATGCCGCAGCACAGCAGTTGAAGCGCATTCCCACCATCGTCCTCGACCCGATGCCGAGTCTGACGACGCGGGTGGCGCGAGTGGTTTTCCCCACCGCCTGCTACGGCGTGGACGCGGCCGGCACAGCCTACCGGATGGACGGCGTGTCTCTCCGGCTCCGCCCGGTGCTCCCTACCGCCCGCCCTACTGACGAGGAGGTGCTGAGTGAACTTATCGCTCGCGTGGCGATGTAGAGCGGTTGGGTCAATCGTTTCCCCGCCCCAATGGGATATCCGCGCGGGGATGGACTGCGAGCCGGGCCTCTTGCCGGGCTGGCAAACTGGAGGAGAAGGTCGCAGGCAATGAACAAGAGAGCGCTAGGCATCCTCAACGGCAAGGTGTACGATCCCCAGAATGGGATCAACGGCGAAGTGCACGATATCTGGATCCAGGATGGCAAGGTTGTCTCCGCCAAGGACGTCGATCGGGCCGAGGCGCGAATCATCGACGCCACGGGGCTAGTGGTAATGCCCGGCGGGGTGGACGTGCATAGCCATATCGCCGGAGGGAAGGTGAACGCGGGGCGTAAGTTCCGGCCAGAGGACCATCGTGATCACACCCGCTCGCGGACAGGGACCACCCGCTCCGGATCAGGCTACACCGTGCCCACCACTCACCTCACCGGTTACCTCTATGCCGAGATGGGCTACACTACGGTGATGGAGGCCGCCACTGCACCTCTGGTGGCACGTCACACCCACGAGGAACTGGAGGACATGCCCATACTCGACAGGGGTATCTTCATCACTATGGGCAATAACCACTTCCTTATGCGCTGCATCCGCGATGGGGAGCACGAGAAGGCCCGCGACTATGTGGCGTGGCTGTTGGATGCGACCAAAGGGTATGCGATCAAGATCGTCAACCCCGGCGGGGTGGAGAACTGGAAGTGGGGCCGAAACGTAAGCGAACTGGACGATGAGGTGATCGGTTTCGGCGTCACCCCGCGTCAGATCCTAGCGACACTGGCCTGGATCAACGACGAACTGGGGCTGCCCCACGTGCCCCACATCCACGGCCTTAACCTGGGCCAGGCGGGCAATGCCCGCACGACGGTGGAGACGATCGAGGCCCTGGAGGGACGGCGAGCCCACTTCTGCCACCTTCAGTTCCTCAGTTACGCCGGGAAACCGGGCGGTATCCCCCGATCTGGCGCCGCCGAGGTCGCCCGTGCGGTTAACGAGCATCCCAATATCACAGTCGACGTGGGCCAGATCGTCTTTGGCGACGCTACGACAATGACCTCCGACGGCCCCCTACAATACCGTCTGCATCAGTTGACCGGCCACAAATGGCTCAACGATGACGTAGAAGGGGAGACGGGCGGCGGGGTGGTGCCCATGCGGTATAGTCCCAAGAACCGGATCAACGCCGTGCAGTGGATCACCGGCCTGGAACTGTTTCTGCTCATCGACGACCCGTGGCGGGTTTTCTTGACCACCGATCACCCGAACGCCGGGCCGTTCTTCGCCTACCCGCAGGTGATCAAACTGCTGATGGATCGCGACTACCGTGCTGAGATGCTGGAGGGCCTTCACCCCCGCGCACGGAAGGGCGCGCTCCTCCCCGAACTGAAGCGAGAATACTCGTTGTACGAGATCGCCATCATCACCCGGGCGGGGCCGGCCCGCGTCCTGGGCCTCAAGGATAAGGGGCACCTGGGCGTGGGGGCCGATGCCGATGTGACCATCTATGCCCCTTCGGATGACAAGGAGGACATGTTCGCACACCCCCGCTACGTCATCAAAGACGGCGAGGTCATCGTCCGCGAAGGGCAACTGACGTGCGAGCGTCCAGGGCGCACATTTTACGTCTCACCACCCTACGACGCAAAGATTGAGAAGGACCTGCGAGCCCACTTCAAGGCATTCTACACAGTTTCCTTTGACAACTATCCGGTCACTTTGGATTACTTGCCCCGTAGCGAGGTTGTGCCATGCGTATAAACGGTGTCGAGATCGAGGACACTTTCGCGGAAGCGTTCAAGATGCGGGGGGCGCGCCTGATCATCACCGCCGCAACTCAGCGCTGGGCGCTGACGGCGGCCCGGGAGGCCACGAGTTTCGCCACATCCGTCATCGGCTGCGGCTGCGAAGCGGGCATCGAAGCGACGATCCCGGCCGACGAGACGCCTGACGGTCGTCCAGGCGTGAGCGTGCTCTTCTTCACAATGGGCCTCAAGGGAATGAGGGACCAGTTAATGCGCCGAGTGGGCCAGTGCATCATGACCTGTGCCACCACCGCCTGCTTCAACGGCCTGGAGAGCGAGGAGCGGCTGAAGATCGGCGGGATGCTGCGCTACTTCGGCGACGGGTTCCAGACGAGCAAGTTGCTCGGCGGCAGGAGGTTCTGGCGCATCCCGGTGATGGAGGGGGAGTTCCTTATCGAGGAGAGCTTCGGGGTCAAGAAGGCCATTGGAGGCGGGAACTTCCTCATCCTAGGCGAGAGCGCCGAGGCCACCTTGGAGGCGGCGGAGAAAGCGGTAGAGGCGATGGAGAAGGTGAAAGGAGTGGTGATGCCTTTCCCTGGTGGGATTGTGCGCAGCGGGAGCAAGACGACATCGAAGTACAAATTCCTGCACGCCTCCACGAACACCGCCTACTGTCCCACCATTCGCCGTCAGACTGAGTCTGCCTTGCCGGAAGGGGTCAACTCCGTGCTGGAGATCGTCATCGATGGCCTGACGGAGGACGCGGTGCGGGAGGCGATGCGCGTGGGTGTGGAGGCGGCCTGTCGCCCTGGCATTGTGCGCATCTCGGCCGGTAACTACGGCGGCACGTTGGGACAGTATCAATTTCATCTGCGGGAGCTATGGTCGTGAGTACGACGCTGCTACGTTTGAAGGAGTCTATCTCGTTACCCGTGGAGGCCGAGAGCATCTCCCCAGACCGCTTCGTCGGCCTCAGCAGGGAGGAGGTGGCCGCGCTGCCGCTTCTCTATGGGCGGCGGCGGTTGGTCATCGGCGATCTCTTTACGGTGGAAGGGGACGGAGCCGAGGAGATCGTCGTCGAAGGCGACCTGCGTCATATGAAACGCATCGGTCAAGGAATGAGCCGGGGACGGATCACCATCCACGGCGATGTGGGGATGCACCTGGGAGCCCACATGCGCGGCGGGGAGATCGTCGTCCACGGAAACGTGGACGCCTGGGCCGGCGCACAGATGCTCGGAGGCCTCCTCCGAATACATGGGAACGCCGGGCCGCTGCTCGGGGCGGCCTACCCTGGGGAGACACGCGGCATGCGCGGCGGGGTTATCATTGTAGAAGGGAACGCTGCGTCGAGGGCCGGAGAGCGCATGCGCCGAGGACTCATTGCCGTCCAAGGTAACCTGGGGGCGTTTGCCGGCGTTCGGATGATCGCTGGCTCCATCGTCACCTTCGGCACGCTGGGCGCACGCGCCGGCGCGGGAATGAAGCGCGGTACCATCGTTGCCCTGGGAGGGTCGGTCGAGGATCTCCTCCCCACGTTCCGCTATGCCTGCGTCTATCGTCCGTCGTTTCTACGCATCTACTTGCGCCACCTGCGGGACTGGGGGCTGCCGGTCACGCCGGAGCAACTCGAGGGAACCTTCCGCCGCTACGTCGGCGACGTCACAACGTTGGGGAAAGGGGAGATTTTGATCTATGATCAGTGTTAACCGGCTGGCAGCGGGAATCGCGGAGCGGATGATCGCCGATGCGGAGAGGCTTGGGCTGGCCGTGATCCGACTGCCCAACGGCGCCACGGTGGTGGACGCCGGGGTGGCGGTGGACGGCTCGCTGGAGGCGGGGCGGTTTTTCGCCGAGGTCTGCCTCGGCGGGCTGGGCAAGGTCCACTTCTGCGGGCTGAACCTTGGTGATCTGTGGTTGCCCGGCGTCGCGGTGGACGTGAGCCATCCCCCGGTGGCCTGCATGGCAGCCCAGTACGCGGGTTGGGCCATTAAGGCAAGCAAGTTCTTCGCTATGGGCTCTGGGCCAGCGCGGGCGCTTTACGGTGGGGAACCGCTTTTCGAGCGACTGGAGTACCGGGACCGGGCAGATGTGGCGGTACTGGCGCTGGAGGGACGTAAACTTCCGACGGAAGAGGTCGCCGAGAAGGTGGCCAGGAAATGCGGCGTCGCGCCAGACCGCCTCTACCTCCTCATCGCCCCCACTGCAAGCGTGGTCGGCTCGGTGCAGGTAGCGGCGAGGGTGGTGGAGACCGGGCTGCACAAGATGTTGGAGATCGGCTTTGACATCAGCACGGTGCTCTCCGGTTTCGGTACCTGCCCGGTAGCCCCCGTTGCCGCGGATGATCTGCACGCCATTGGGCGCACGAACGACAGTGTCCTCTACGGCGGCCGGGCCTGGTACACGGTGCGAGCCGAGGATGAACAGATCGAGAAAGTCATCGACCGTCTTCCTTCCTCCGCCTCACGCGATTACGGCACACCCTTCTACGAACTTTTCCAGCGTTACAACGGCGATTTTTACCAGATCGATCCACTCCTCTTCAGCCCTGCAGAGATCTTCATTAACAATCTGGTCAGCGGACGGACGTTCCACGCCGGGCGAATCAACGAGGAGATGCTGCGGAGAGCGCTGCTAGCGTGAAGATCGGTATCTTGGGGCGACGAGGTGGCTGGCACGTGGTGGCCCTGCAGGAGGCGTTGGCCCGTCGGGGCATCACCGCGCCCTGCTTTCCCACCACCCGGCTGACAGCCTATCTAGCGGCCCGGTTCCGCCTGGCCGCGGATGGCGAACCGCTGGACAAGTACGATGTCCTCTTTGTACGTGCTGTCCCAGGCGGGTCGCTCGAGCAAGTCATCTTCCGCGTGGACGCGCTCCATCGATTAGAGAACATCGGCGTGCGCATCATCAACTCCCCGACCGCCATCGAACGTACGGTTGACAAGTATTATACCTCGACGCTCTTGGAAGATGCCGGCCTACCGACGCCTCGCACGATCGTCACCGAGCGGTTCGACGAGGCGATGGCCGCCTTTCACGAACTGGGCGGGGACGTCGTCGTCAAGCCCCTTTTCGGCTCAGAGGGACGGGGAATGGTGCGCGTGTCGGATCCGGACATCGCCCATCGGGTCTTTCGAGCGCTGGAGCTGGGTCGCTATGTCTACTACCTGCAAGAGTTTGTGCCCCACGGCAACCGCGATATCCGAGTCTTCGTGGTTGGCGAGGCAGTGGTGGGGGCGATGATGCGCCAGGGGAAGAGCTGGAAGACGAACGTAGCCCAGGGCGCCGACGCTGTCCCGCTGGCGGTGGATGATGAACTGCGGGAGATAAGCCTGCGAGCTGCCCGGGCGCTGGGGGCGGACTACGCTGGGGTGGACATCCTGCCCATTGAGGGGGGAGGATATACCGTCATCGAAGTCAACGGCATCCCCGGCTGGCGGGGCCTTCAGATCGCGACCGGAGTGAACGTCGCGGATTGCCTGGTGGACTATGTCCTGAACGGGCCGCCATGAAACCTCTGGAACCGGACAAGATAGCCTGGGCTGTCCACGTTGCATGCCTGTTAGAGGTCTGTGCCGATAAGCCAGGCAACGTGACCTGGGGGAAGGACTTCTGGGACATCCGTTTTGTGGACTTCATGGTCAGCGCTGTGGCAGTCGGACCAGCGCTGCGAGATGCGCCAGCCGCCTCGATTGGCGAGACCGTTCTACGAGCAGTACGCGATACCCGCCGGTTCGTCCGCACCAATACCAACCTGGGGATGATCCTCTTACTAGCCCCTCTGGCCAAGGCGGCTGGGCTGGGACACCCTCAAGGGTTGCGGGCGGGTGTGAGCGAGGTGTTGAGGGCACTGACGGTGGATGACGCCCGTCTTGCATTCGAGGCTATTCGCCTTGCATCCCCCGGAGGCTTGGGCAAGGCGGGCCGCTACGATGTACGAGGGGCGGAGGTGGACATTACGTTGCGGGAGGCTATGCATCTGGCTCAGGATCGAGACACCGTGGCACGGGAGTACGTCACGGATTTCGAAATCACCTTCGAGGTGGGGTATGCTGCCCTCCGTCGCTTCCTTGCGGAGGGCCACAGACTCTCCGATTCCATCGTCCAGACCGCTCTCACCATCCTTGCCCAGGTGCCGGATACATTGATCGTACGGAAAGAGGGACTTGCTACAGCCCAGGAGGTCTCCCGTCGGGCCAGCCGGGTCCTGCGGGCAGGAGGGGCCTTCTCCGAGCGCGGTCGGGAAGCGTTACGCGAGTTCGACCTTTCTATACGGGACGAGAAACACCGGCTGAACCCGGGCACCACAGCCGATCTGATCGCGGCGACGCTCTTTGTCTTCCTGACCGAGGGCGGGGCATTGGGGTCCTTCCCAGAGGTGTTTGCGCGCTGGTAGCACCATCGGATTCAGATGCCAGGTGGAAGCAAAAGACACAACAGCGGCGTTTGAAGGGTTCGCCCTGGAGACAATGGACGGGCTGATCTTCACCGTCAAGGGGTTAGTTCATCCCCCCGACCGGGTGATCGGCTACCTCCGCTACCTACCCGACCCACATGGCGACCGGGAACGAGATGGAGTGCGCTACAGGCGAGTATATCGCTTCCAAGAGCAAGAGGAGGTTCTCAGGGCGGACTACCCGGCCTACCTGAGCCACGATCCCGTTCTCGGGATCCGCGTACAAAGCGTGCCTCGGCGGCTTATCCGCACGATCCACGATCCCCGCCGGTACTTGGCAACCCTTCGCAGGCGGGGTCCTGCCGACCTGGTGGAGAAACACGCGCTGATGCTGGCCGATCTGTTGCACAAGGCAACGAACGTGCCCTGGGATAACCTGGGCATCTCCGGGTCGGTGTTGGTAAGGATGCATAAGCCCGATTCGGACATCGATTTGGTCGTCTACGGTGAAGTGGAGGGGCAGGTGGTCTACAGGACGCTTCGTCGTCTCCTGGAGGCCCCATCCGGTCCCCTTCGTCGCCCCAACCGGGAGGAACTGGCTGCGATCCATGCTGCGCACCGTCTGGACACCCCGCTCTCCTTCACCGACTTTGCCCGCCTGCAGGCCCGCAAGGTCAACGAGGTCCGCTTCCTAGACCGGGAAGTCTTCATCCGTTTTGTGAAATGGCCGGACGAGGCGGAGGAGCGGTACGGGGATCGGCGTTTCGAGCCGCTGGGGCCGGCCGTGATCCGCGCGCGGGTGACGGACAGCCGCGACGCCATCTTTACCCCCTGCCGCTATGCTGTCGAGGACGTAACGCTTCTGGAGGGTCCGCCCGTAGCCGATCTGCGAGAAATAGTCTCCTTTCGTGGGCGGTTCAGCGAGCAGGTACAGGCAGGAGAGTGGGCTGTCGCGCGGGGGAACGTGGAACGGGTCATCCCCCAGACCGGCCCGGCTTACCACCGCCTGGTCATCGGCGGGCAGCCAGGGGATTACCTCCTAGAGGATGGACATCGTTAGTCCGGAGTATCCGTTGGAAAGGAAGCTGACGACGCTGCGTGAGATACTGGCCCGGATGGGGAGCGTGCTGGTTGCCTATTCTGGTGGGGTGGACAGCACGTTCTTGCTTTGGGCCGCGCTGGATGTCCTGGGGTCGGATCGGGTGTTGGCTGTGACGGCCTCCTCGGCGATTTTCCCTCGCCGGGAACTACAGGCGGCGGAGGAGATGGCCCGCCATCTGGGTGCCCGCCACCGCTTCGTCCCTACCAAACAGCTGGAGGACGAGCGGTTTATCCAGAACTCGCCCCAGCGGTGTTATTTCTGCAAACTGGAGATATTTCGCAGGCTGGCGGAGGTGACCCGGGAAGCGGGACTGGCCTGGATGGCGGATGGATCCAACTGGGATGACCGAGACGAGGTCCGGCCCGGTGTGCGGGCGGCACGGGAACTGGGTGTTCGCAGCCCACTGGAGGAGGCCGGGCTGACCAAAGTGGATATCCGCACCCTTTCCCGACGTGCGGGCCTCCCGACATGGGACCGACCAGCGCAGACCTGCCTCGCCACGCGCTTCCCGTACGGCAACCCGATCACCCGTGAGGGACTAGCGCGGGTGGAGGCAGCGGAGACGTTGTTACGGGAGATGGGATTCGGCGAACTACGCGTGCGGGACCATGGTCCCATCGCCCGCATCGAGGTGGCAGCGAGAGAGGTAGCCCGGCTGGCACAGCCGGAGATCGCAGCGCGGGTGGTGGGGGAATTCAAGCAGTTAGGTTACCTTTACATAACGCTAGATCTGGAGGGCTACCGGCGAGGGAGCCTGAACGATCTACAGACCGAAGAGTGGGGGATTGAGTGAATGGAAGCACGATGGTTACGGGATCTGCTCGAGAGTGTGCAGCGAGGGGAGATCAGCATAGAAGATGCGCTGGCTCGGTTGCGGGACTTCCCCTACGAGGACATAGGGTTTGCCCGCCTGGACAGCCACCGCAGCTTGCGTAAGGGCTTCCCCGAGGTTGTGTTCTGCCCAGGGAAGACCATCGACCAGGTCATACGCATTGTGGAGCGAATTCGGGCACGGGAAGGACGAGTCCTGGCCGCACGGGCCAGCCCGGAGGTGGCCGAGGCCGTCCGGCAGGTCTTCCCCGATGCCGTCTATCACGCCGCGGCGCGGATGATTGTCGTTGGCGGGGCGGCCCCCCGCGATGGACGGGGAACCGTTCTGGTGGTCAGCGCAGGCACCGCCGACATTCCTGTAGCCGACGAGGCCGCCGTGACCGCCGAAACGCTCGGCAGCCCGGTAGAACGACTTTACGACGTTGGCGTGGCGGGCATCCACCGCCTCCTTGACAACCGTGAGCAGTTATTCGCTGCCAACGTCCTGGTTGTGGTGGCCGGAATGGAAGGGGCTTTGGCCAGCGTCGTGGCGGGGTTGGTCGACCGACCAGTCATCGCAGTTCCCACCAGCGTCGGGTACGGGGCTAGTTTCGGTGGCCTGTCCGCACTCCTGACGATGCTCAACAGTTGCGCCCCCGGTGTGGCTGTGGTCAACATCGACAACGGCTTCGGCGCTGGCTATCTGGCCCATCTCATCAACCTATGAGGGGTTCCGCGGCAACGGCTTCGGCTGACCTCAACCCCCAGCACCCGGAGCCCTCCTCGTAGACACCTCTGAGGAGTCGTGATGAAGATCGCCTATTTTGACTGCTTCAGCGGGATAAGCGGCAACATGATCCTGGGAGCCCTCTTAGACGCTGGGTTAGAACTCAGCACGCTCGAAGAGGCTCTCTCCGGCCTGCGCGTTTCCGGCTATCGGATCGTGGTTAGGAAGGTCCGGAAGCGGCACATCGCTGGCACGCTCGTGGAGGTGGAGATCGAGGAGAAAGGGGCGGAGAGGCACCTGGGCGATGTCCTGGAGATCATTGAGCAGAGTGATCTGCCAGATGATGTCAAAGAGAGTTGCAAGGCCATCTTCACCCGACTGGCCGAAGCGGAGGCCCGAGTGCACGGCGCGGGCGTCGACGACATCCACTTCCATGAGGTAGGAGCACTGGATGCCATCGTAGACGTGGTAGGGTCGGTGGCTGGACTGCGGCTGTTGGGGGTGGAGCGGATCTACGCTTCGCCTGTGCACGTAGGACACGGTACGGTGGAGTGCGCCCACGGCCTGTTGCCGGTGCCCGCCCCGGCAACGCTGGAACTTCTGCGCGGGGTTCCCATCTACGGTCGAGACGTTGAAGCGGAACTGGTGACGCCCACCGGCGCAGCCATCCTCACCACCCTCGCGCAGGGGTTCGGGGCCGCGCCCCCCATGCGGGTGGAGCGGGTGGGATACGGTGCGGGGAGCCGCGATCTACCCCTCCCCAACCTGTTGCGCGTCTCGATAGGGTCAACAGCAGAGGGAATAGAGGAATACGAGGAGGATATCGTCACCCTTATCGAGACCAATATCGACGATATGAATCCCCAATTGTACGAGCACGTGATGGGGCGGCTGTTCGCGGTGGGGGCACTGGATGTCTTCCTGACGCCGATACAGATGAAACGGGGACGACCAGGCATCCAGTTTAGCGTGCTCGTTAGAGAGGAGCACGTGGCGGCCGTGTTGGACATCTTGTTCACCGAAACGACGACCATCGGCGTACGCACGTGCCAGATGCGACGCTGGAAACTGGCGCGGGAGCGCGTCGTCGTCGAGACACGCTACGGGCCGGTGCGGGTAAAAATAGCCCGGCGCGGCAGAGCGGTGTTGAACATCGCGCCAGAGTACCGGGACTGCCAGCGCATCGCCAGCGAGCGGGGTGTGCCGCTCAAAGAGGTGTACCAGGCGGCGTTAAATGCTGCCCGCCAGATGGACCGGGAGGCAGATGGATCTCTGTAAGCGTAAGCCGAAGGACCGGGATTTCATCCGGACCCGAGAAGGGATGTTCTTCTGCGTGGTTGGCTACCTCCATCCGCCTACGCGGGTCACTGCCTATCTGAAGTACTCGCCCGCCCCACTGGGTAAGTGGCACGACGGAGAGATCGCCTATCGCCGCGAACTGCCCTATTACCACGTCCGCAACGTAGCGGAGACCATCCACTATCTGGAACAGCACTATCCCTGGTACATCCACTATTGCCCGGTGCGCGACATTCGTTTCTCAATGGTGCCCCAGGAGTATATCGCCCGTTATTATGACCCACGGGAGCGCCTGGCGGAGATATTAACCGATCCCCACGACCTGCTAGAGGAGGAGACGCGCAGCTTGGCAACGGAGATCGCTGCGTGCGCTGGGATCGACCTGGGCGACCTGGGGGTGACGGGCTCTATCTTGATCGGGCTCCACAGTCCCGCCTTCTCGGACATCGACCTAGTGGTGTACGGGGCAGAGAACGCGCGGAGAGTACGACGGGCGCTGAGCGCAGGGGCCAGCCCACGCATCAAGCGACCAGGGGCCGAGTTCACCTCCCAATGGTGTCGGCAGATCGCGGAGCAGTTCCCCCTCACCTTGGAAGAGGTGCGCTACATCGCCGACCGACGGTGGAACTACGGCTTCTACGGCGAGCGTTACTTTTCCCTCCATCCTGTCCGAACAGAT
The DNA here is from genome assembly GCA_964580565.1 of uncultured Anaerolineales bacterium. Lineage (GTDB taxonomy): Bacteria > Chloroflexota > Anaerolineae > B4-G1 > DUEL01 > DUEL01. Next base: position 16,800 of record CAZOLN010000014.1, on the reverse strand, counting down.
GAGGAGATCGCCGAGCGGTACGGAGAGCACATCTATCGGAGCCAGGGAGAAGCCCGGGTCAAGGCGGTCATCGTCGATGCGGGAGAGGCGTTCTTCCTGCCCGCCGTGTACCGCGTGAAGGATGTGGAGGTTCTGGAAGGAGCGCCGGAGGCCGCCGAGGTGCGAGAGATCGTATCCTACGAAGGGCTCTACTGTGATATAGCCGACGCAGGGCAGGAGGTCGAGGTGCGGGGGAAACTGGAGAACGTGGACGGAGAACCCCGGCGCCTGGTCATCGGCACAATTCAGTTAAAAGGTGCAGGCTATATCAGACTGCGGGAGCTTCGATGAGGGAAGCAGTTCTTCTGCTATACGTCGCCGTCACGATGGCGGTAGGCATACGAGCAAAGGCGGCGACCCTGGAGAAATTCATCCTTGGGGACAGGTTAGACACAAGGGCGATGGTGGCTACGATCGTCTCCACGTTCTATGGAGCGTCGGCCGTGCTGGGAGGAGTGAGCCTGACTTACCAGCTGGGGCTGGGGGTCATCTGGTTCATGGTGCCCTTCTACCTGGGGAACGTGGCTGTCGTCTTCTTGCTTGGGAGAATAGCGAACTCACAGAGGTATACGCTCCCAGACTTCCTGGGAGACTTCTATGGCGAGAGGTTCGTCGTTGCGAGTTCGATCCTGTTGGCCACCTTGTGCCTCATCCCAGAAGAGATCATTGGAGGAGGAAAGATCCTCTCCCAATTCATGCCAATGCCAACAGAACTAGCGATGGGCCTGGTGACCTTCGTCTTGGTCGTGCCCGTTGCAATAGGGGGGATGAAAGCAGACGTGACGACAGACATCGTCCAGTTCGTCCTGATGCTTCTCATGCTTGTGATGATGGTGCCCTTCGTGCTCGGCCTACGTCTGAACCTGGTTGCAGGGATCCCGCAGGAATACTTCAACCCCTTCTCACGCATATCGGCTCAGGAAATGGCCACCTTCTTTACCTTGTTGTTCTTCCTGCCAATAACCTCGGCGCCTCTGTACCAGAGGTTCTTCGCTGCGGAATCGGAGGCATGCTCAAGGAAATCGGTGATATACTCCATCGCGATATGGATGATCGTGGACTCGATCATCATCATGTGCGGGTTCGCTGCTCTGCAACTGTTCCCGGATCTTGCAGACCCGGACATTTCCCTGATCGTACTCGCAACGACCCTACCTCCGGTAGGGAGGGGAGTTTTCTTCGTGGGCCTGCTGGCGGCCATCACGAGCACTGCAAACTCCTTTCTGCAGTCGGGAGCTTCGAGCCTAGCATACGACGTGTTTAGACATTTCCGGCCCACCATCAGCGAGGGCCGCTTGCTAACGCTTTCCAGACTGTTCGTCATCCTGCTGGGGCTGTTGAGCCTGGCCTTGGCTCTGTGGTTCCAGATGATCGTGCCGGCTCTGATATTTACGCTGAGTATATGGACAGCGGGGGTCCTGGTTCCCACGTTGGCGGCACTGATGGGCAGGAGGTTGAGGGGAAAAACGGCACTGTATAGTCTGGCAGGGGGAGCACTGTCCTGCTTGGTCTGGAAGGTTGTACAGCCTCTGGATGTGGATCCCCTGTTCGTCGGTTTGGGGTTCTCCTTGCTCGTGGTCGCGACCTCGGAGTTCTTGGCGACCCGACGCCAGCGCCTTTGAGAAAGTGCAGCGGTCATAGCCGCCCCGCGGGTGACACTGGGGCAACGTGAGGGGAGGGGACGACTTGGGGATGCTTCCTGACGACTTGCGATTCACGAAGGCCTACGGCTGCCTGGCCGGATTGGCGCTGGGGGACGCGATGGGGTGTCCCACTGAATTCTTGACGCCGGAGCAGATCGCAGCCGAATACGGCCGGGTAGAGGGGCTGGTCGCCGCGCCGGAATGGCATCCCCACAGCACACTCTCCCCTGGCTGCGTAACTGATGATACGGAGCAGGCACTGATATTGGCTGAGATCTACCTGCGCGAGGGGCGGATGAGCGCGGAGGCCATGGCACGGGGGTTGCTGGATTGGGCCGATGCCCGTGGAGAGCGCCTGTCGCTCTACGTAGGTCCTAGCACCCGACGGGCGCTGGAAGCGCTGCGGGCCGGCGTCGATCCTCGCGCGTCGGGCCGCATGGGCAAAACAAATGGGGCGGCAATGCGAGTCGCCCCGGCCGGAATCGTCCATGCCGGTGACCTCAAGGGTGCACTGGCCGACGCCGTGGAGGCAAGCCTGCCCACGCATGGGACGACGTTGGCGCTCTCTGCAGCAGGGGCCGTGGCCTGCGCCGTGGCCTGGGCAATGCGTGAGGACTCCAGTTTGGAGGAGGTGCTGGAGGCGGGGATGGAAGGAGCCGCACGGGGGCGTGCCTTCGGTACATGGGTCTGGACGCCGCCGCTGGAGAAACGGATCGAGATGGCTTTACGTCTAGTTCGCCGGGCCGACGACGAGACAGAGGCCTTGCAAGCGCTTTATGACTATGTGGGCGTGGATCTGACGGTGACGGAAAGTGTCCCAACCGCGTTTGGCCTAGTGGCACTCGCAGATGGGAACCCGATGCGCGCTGTGCGCTATGCGGCCAACCTCGGCGGCGATACCGACACCATCGGGGCTATTGCCGGATCGATCTGCGGGGCACTTCAGGGTGTCGGGGAGATAGATCGAGCACTCCTGGTAGAGATAGAGCGAGTCAACAAGCTCGATTTGGCAGCCGTGGCCCAGGGCCTGTCCCAAATGGGCCTAGCAGATAGCGAGGAGGAAAGTTGAATCAACCCGGAGTCGGCTTCAGCATGCATCCGCGCTGGGCATTCGGGGAGGCGCTGTCAGACTTTCTAGAGCCATTGCGAGCGGCGGGCCTGCAAGCATTGGAGTTCGGATTGTGGGATTACGACCCCGACTGGCCACGTTTCTTGCCGCTAATGGAGGACTGTCAGCGGTTAGGATTTGCACTCCACTTTCATGCCCCTTATCTAGCCCCATATACCATCGCGGGCTATACAGGGAAACGGCGCGCGGAGATTCAGGCCGCCTATGCGCCGATGTTCGACATCGCCGCTCGGTTTGCCCCAACAACGGTTGTCATTCACGGCGCGGGACAGGAAAAGGGACGTTCCCTTGATAGGCTCCGAGCCGATACAATGGCCTTCCTGGAGTGGGCACTTGCGCGGTACCCCGGCCTGACACTGGCGCTGGAGAATCTCGTCCCTAACCCGAGCTTGCACCGCGTGGGACCGATTCGTGAAGAGTTACTTCAAGTGGTCACCCATATTGACAGTCCGAGGCTAGGCATCTGCTGGGATATGGGACACGACGCACGGGCTGGACACGCGGATACGCCCGACGCGGCTTGGCTACAGCATGTGGTCCACGCCCATCTGCACGACATCAACGAGGACGGTATAGATCACTACCCTCTCCTTTACGGTCGGGTGCCTTACCCTGTCTGGCTGCCCGCGCTGGCCCGGGCGGGATTCAGCGGCGTTGTCACGCTGGAGATCAAGGGGTCCTATCTGAGTCACCTGGAGTTTGAACAGGTGAAACGAATTCTGAGCGCAAGCATAGCCGAAGTCGCCCGGCTCCTAACCGCGTTAGAGGGGGCCGAGGGCTCCCGTGAAGCCTGTTAGGGGGCGCTGGATGGCGGGGATGGCGAGACGCCGACACAGATGGTGGCATCGCTGGGGGGAGGAGACTTTTGCCGCCTACTTGTTCCTCCTCCCCAGCCTCGTCGTTTTCGCCGTCTTTGTCTTCTTCCCGCTCTTCTTCTCCTTCTACGCCAGCCTGACACGCTGGAATCTGCCTTTCAAGCCCACATTTATCGGCCTGAGCAACTATCGCTACCTGTTTACCGATGAAATCGGCGCACCGGAGTTTCTCCATTCTGTTCGCAATAGCTTTTACTATGCGCTGGGTGTCCCTTTGAATATGGCAGTCTCCCTCGCGGTCGCGCTTCTGCTTAATCGGCGACTTCGCGGTGTAAGCGTCTTCCGCACCGCTTATTTCTTGCCGACCATCACCTCCACGGCGGCCATCTCCGTGATCTGGCTCTGGGTCTATCATCCTGCCGATTACGGCTTGCTCAACAGCATCCTGATGTGGATGGGTTTCTCACCACTGCGGTGGTTGCGTGATCCCCACCTGGCGATGCCAGCATTGATCCTGATGGGAATCTGGCACGGCATGGGATACAACATTGTGATCTTCCTCGCCGGGCTTCAGGCCATTCCCGCTCACCTGTATGAAGCGGCGGAGATCGATGGCGCGGGTAGCTGGGCGCGGTTCTGGAAGATCACTTGGCCACTCCTGGGGCCGACAACTTTCTACGTCCTCGTCGTTGGCGTTATCAACTCCCTGAAAGCATTCACGCAAATTCACGTGATGACCCAAGGAGGACCTCTGGGTGCAACAACCACCATAACGTATTATCTCTACCAGCAAGCCTTCGAGAGATTCGCTATGGGACAGGCTTCCGCTGTAGCTTGCATCCTCTTTGTCCTCCTATTCGTTCTCACCCTGATTCAATTCAGGGTAGTCGGGTCTCGAATCCATTATGAGTGAGGGCTGCACCGATGTGGCGTTCTAGGCGAGCGCGTAGGGCAATTTCCGCTGTACTCTGGTATGCCGCTCTTGGGATCACGGCCGCGGTCGTGATGCTCCCCTACGCTTGGATGATCAGTACTTCTCTCAAGAGCCCCGGCGAAATCTTCACCTACCCACCCAACTGGATCCCCCGAACCTGGCGGTTCCGGAACTACATCGAAGCATGGAACGCGGCCCCGTTCGGCCGGTACTTTTTCAACAGCACGCTGGTGGCGCTAGCCGTGACGGCAGGACAGATAATCACCTGTGCGCTAGCGGCCTTCGCCTTTGCACGGATGGAGTTTAAGGGAAAGAGAGTGATGTTCGCTCTCTTTCTCAGTACGACGATGATCTCCACACAAGTTACACTGGTGCCTTCCTACCTCGTGCTCAAGGCACTTCGTTGGCTGGACACCTACCAGGCACTGATCGTGCCCTTCCTGGCAAATGCCTTCGGCGTCTTCTTGATGCGACAGTATTTCATGACTTTGCCTCGGGAGCTGGAGGACGCAGCCAGACTGGACGGCTGCGGTCGGCTGCGGTTTCTCTGGCAGGTTGTACTACCCCTGTCCAAACCCGTCATCGCTTCTCAGGCCCTCTTCGCCTTCATGGGGAACTGGAACGCGTACCTTTGGCCCCTTGTTGTCACCACCAGCGAGCGCATGCGCACACTGCAGATCGGCCTGCACTACTTCGTCAGCCAGGAGGGAGGCACTCAATGGGGAGTATTCATGGCGGCAACGGTCCTGGTATCTTTGCCCGTAGTGATCCTTTATCTGATCGTGCAGAAGTCGTTCGTGGAGGGAATTGCGACGACAGGTATTCAGGGCACGTAAATTTCGCCACTCTGGGGGAGGTGGGTTAATGAGGAAAGTGTTGCTAGCATGTATTGTGGTGGGCTTGACGCTGTTCCCGGCGTGCGGTGCACGAGAGACCGTAGGGGAGACCCCAACACGCCCGGACGTAATCGAACTGGACTTCTGGTATGCACTCGGCGGCAGCCCCGGGGAGGCGGTCCAGGCGCTCGTGGAACAATTCAACGCCTCTCACCCGGGAATCCAGGTCACTGCAACCTATCAAGGAGGCTACGTCGAGATTATGGGCAAGGTCTGGAACGCAATTTTCGCCGAGCAGACCTTACCCCACGTGGCTCAGTTAGGTGGTGCACCGCTGTTGGGGGCGACCGGGGCCATTGTTCCCATCACCGATTTCACTGACGGTCCCAATGGTATTGACCGCTCTCGGATCCGCGAGCCTTTTTGGGAATACAATACTGCCGGTGGCCAGATCTGGAGCATGCCATTCAACAACAGCGTACCGGTACTCTATTACAACCGCGATCTCTTCATTGCCGCCGGACTGGACCCGGACCGTCCGCCAGCGACCTGGGACGAAGTCATCGAATACGGCAAGGTGCTGACCCGGGATACGGACGGGAACGGGGAAATCGACCAGTGGGGCTTCAACACATCCAGAGACACTCACTGGTACATCAGTGCTATGTTCTTGGAGAACGGGGCGCGGATCGTTAATGAGGAGCAAACAGAAGTGCTCTACAATAGTCCTGAAGCTGTGGAGATGCTCCAGCTTTGGGGAGAGATGGTCAACACTTACCACATCATGCCCCCTGCGCAGCACGGGGAGGCAAAAGGGGACTTCCTGGCCGGAAAACTGGGGATGTTCATTCGCTCCTGCGCGGGGATACCCAGCACGGCCGAGGAGGTTGCCTTCGACCTGGGCGTGGCAATCATTCCCACCGTTGCCGGGAGGGATCCGGTCGAGCCCATCGGTGGTGGGAGCCTGGTCATCTTCCGCAATGATGACCCGGAGGTGTTGGAAGCTGCCTGGGAATTTGTCAAGTTCATGACCAGTCCGGAGAGCTCCTTGTATCTCTCCACCCACAGCGGTTACGTGCCCATCTACAAGGATGCGTTGGAATGGCCCGAAATGGAGGCCTACCTTGAAGAGCACCCACTACAGCGAGTGCCCATTGAAGCTCTGCAATATGCCTATGCTATCCCAGTCTTCCCGGCGCTGGGTACCAGCGATGGGGCCCTGCGTCGGGCGGTAGAGGCGGTGGAGCTAGAGGCCGCCACGCCCCAAGAGGCTCTGAACGAGGCTAAGGCCGTCGTGGACCAAAACATCGCAGAGCGGCACTAGGTTGGGATGTATGCAAGCCTGGACAACTGTGTATTGTCCAGAATCTGAATTTATGGAGGAATAAGGAAGATGTCTGAAAAAACTCTGGCGCTGCTGGTACTGATCACAACACTGTTGCTGACAGCATGTAAGGGACCGGCAACGACTCAGGAGGCAGTCCTGCCGGCTCCAGAGGGGGAGGTCATACTGCGAGTCACCGGCGACATCGCGAATCCCAACGTTGGTGACGAGTGTCAATTCGACGCTGCTCTGATCGAGCAGTATGCCATCAATCAGACCATCGACGATCCATGGATGGGGGACGGCCTGGACTATCGGGGCATCCTGCTCTCGAAAGTGTGGGAACTGTGTGGCGGCTCGAACGAGGCCACCACTGCCACCCTTGTGGCGAAGGACGGCATGACGGTAGCGATTGCACGGGAGGACCTAGAGCGATGGCCGATCATGCTGGCTTACCAGGTGGGGGGCGAGAACCTGACCGATGATCAGGGAGGACCGGTTAAACTGGTCTTCCCTGCCGAGGCACGGGAAACCTACACCGACGACCAGTGGATGTGGTGGGTCGCCGAGGTAAAGATTCAGTAGGGGCACACACCTGACGCTTTTACAAAAGTCGGTTGGCCGGCAACTTCTTTCCGAGAATGGCTGGGTTTTACGCAGCCAATCCATCAGGGAGAGAGGACTTGCCGGCCAGCCGACTCCACTATTTTTGACCGAAGCCAGTTCGGTAACCGGCTCTCGCCTTCGCGCAAAGCCCATCTGCAATGTACACTGGTTACCAACCCTCCTTGTTTCCCTTTGTGATGCTGAGCATGATTGTTATCCAATTGTTAGTCATGTAGGTTCTATGTCTTAAGGTCGTAGTCGTAGTAGGGACTGTTGAAAAGAGGATAAGCAGGCACACCGGGGGTGGCAGCCGTTAGATGTGGGAGGTGAGGTACGGGCAACCCCCTACAATTGGGGTTTGTGCACGGGCGAAGAATCCACAGGGGGTGTGGATATTCTGTTGAAGGTTGGGACGGGCAGGGGAAGGCGGGAGGGGATGCGGGACTCGGAACGGCGGTAAGCGGTGGTTTTTTCCACAGTCCTCTTGGGTTATCCACGGAAAACCCCCACTTATCCACAGGATCTCCGACTTTTTCAGAGGGGAAGGGGCCAGATATGGCCGACGTGCACGGCAAGGGGGGCAGATGTGGGGGTGGAAAACTTGGGCGGTGGGGCTGTGGATAACTTGGGGAAGGCTCAGATGGGGACCTTGGAGGCCCGGTGGAGGGTCTCGCGGATGGCGGTCACCTCGCGCCGCAGTTGTTCGTTCTCCTCAATCATCTGGGCGATCCGCTCGCAGGCGTGGAGCACGGTGGAGTGATCCCGGCCGCCCAGCGTCCGGCCGATTTGGGAGAGGGAGGCGGTCGTCTCCTCCCGCATCAGGTACATCGCGATCTGGCGCGGCCGCGCGAACCGACGGGCACGGCTGGGGCCGGTCAGTTCCTCCTGGCTGATCTGGTAGTGATGGGCTACCACCTCTAGGATCTGCTCCGCGCTGACGGTGGGGCGGGCGGCGGCGATGTCCTCCAGCGCCGCCTGGGCCAGGTAGATGCTCGGCTCCTCCTGGTGGAGCTGGGCCAGGATCAGCAGTTTGTTCAGCACCCCCTCCAGTTCGCGGACGTTGGTCTGGACCCGCTGGGCGATGAAGTAGAGGGTCTCTTCGGGGATGTCGGCCCCGCGGATCTCCGCCTTTCGCTGAAGGATGGCGATGCGGGTCTCCAGGGTGGGCGGGGGGACGTCCACCATCAACCCCCATTCGAAGCGGGAGCGCAGCCGCTCCTCCAGCATCGGCATCGCCCGCGGACGACGGTCGGACGAGATGACGATCTGGGCGCCGTTGTCGTGGAGGGCGTTGAAGGTGTGGAAGAACTCCTCCTGGGTAGCCTCCTTCCCGGCGATGAACTGGATGTCGTCGACCAGGAGGACCTCGACGGTCCGGTAGGTCTCGCGGAAGGCCTCGGTCGTGCCGGTGCGGATGGCCTCGATGAGGTCGTTGGTGAAGGTCTCCGTGGGCACGTACAGGACCCGCCGCCCGTGGGCCTGGCAGACGTGGCCGATGGCGTGGAGGAGGTGGGTCTTCCCCAGACCGGTGCCGCCGTAGATGAAGAGCGGGTTGTACCCGTCCCCCGGCCGGTCCGCCACCGCCTGCGCCGCAGCGTAGGCCAGCCGGTTCTCCGGGCCGACGACGAAGGTCTCGAAGGTGTAGCGGGGGTTGAGGGGGCAGGTTTCGGTGGCGGGCGCGGGTGGGGAGGAGGAGAGGAGCAGCGGGGAGGGAGGATCGGGGGGAGCCTCCTCCCGGACGGTGAACCGGACCTCCACCGTGCGCTTGGCCAGGCGGGCGAGGATCCGGCGGATGGTGGGGGCCAGCCGGTTCTCCAACCAGTCCTTGGCGTACCCGTTGCGCACGCCGATGACGAAGACGCCGTCCTCATAGGCTACCAACCTGGTGTCCCGTAACCAGGTGTTGAACGTCGCCCTCGTGGTCTCCAGTTGCAGTTCGCCTAACGCGGCCTGCCAGATCTGCTCCGGTTTCATAGACGTCCGTGGGTTGCTTTTAGGGAATATCGGTTGCCGTAAGACGACGGGTACGCCAAGGGCCTTGGGAGCCGAGGGATGGGCTCCCGTGCGGCAATCCCAAAGTTTGGGTGTGGGTGCATTGACGTAGGCCCTGCCCGCTGGTGCGGCTCCTATTGTACCAAAAAGAGCGAGGAGGACAATACCCAAAGGGCCTTTCTGGCTTAAAACCATCGCTTATTTAAGGTTCCGCAGGGCAGGGCGGAGGGGATCTTCGGGCGCGATGAGGGGGGTACAGATATAGTCGCCGGCAAGTTTCAACCCCCAAGATATGGGGGGTGATGAGCTCCATACCGCCCCTTTGTGACGATTTCTTTCAACGAAAGCAACGAAACCCA
>CAZOLN010000014.1:2340-7023 GCA_964580565.1 uncultured Anaerolineales bacterium | reverse complement strand
GCCAAGAGGTGGCCCCTTGTCCCCAGGCCCCTCTTCTGCTATGATGACCGTGAGATGGAACGGCTGGAGGGGAGCGTCGAGCGGATCACCTATTACGATGAGGAGACCGGGTACTCGGTCCTCCGCCTCTCCGTCCCCGGCCGGCCCGACCTGGTGACGGTGGTCGGGCATCTCCCGGAGGTCCAGCCTGGCGAGCGGCTGCGACTGGAGGGGGATTGGACCACCCATCCCCGGTATGGGCGGCAGTTCAGGGCGGAGCGGTGCGAGCAGATCCTCCCCGCCACCGCCGAGGGGATCCGCCGCTATCTGGGCTCCGGGCTGATCCGCGGGGTCGGCCCGGTGACGGCAGCGCGCATCGTGGACCGGTTCGGTGTGGACACCCTCCGGGTGTTGGAGGAGGAACCGGAGCGGCTGCGGGAGGTGCCGGGGGTCGGCCCTAAGCGGGCCGCCGCCATCGCCCGCGCCTGGGAGGAGCAGAAGGCGATCCGGGAGGTGATGCTCTTCCTCCAGAGCCACGGCGTCACCACCGGCCTGGCGGTGAAGATCTACAAGACCTACGGGGACGATGCGTTGCGGGTGGTGCAGGAGGACCCTTACCGGCTGGCACGGGACATCTGGGGGGTGGGCTTCAAGACTGCCGACAAGATCGCCCGCAATTTGGGGCTCCCCCCCGACGCCCCCTCCCGCATCCAGGCCGGGGTGGCCTACGCTCTGAGCCAGATGGCGGACGAGGGCCACGTCTACGTGCCGGAGGAGGACCTGGTTGAGGAGGCGGCGCGGATCCTGGAGGTGGACCCCGATCTGGTCCGTCCCGCCATTGCGGCGCTGGAGGCTGATGAGGTGGTGCGCCGCGAGCGGCTGGTCTATCCCCTGCCCGGCGGGGGGACGGTGTCGGGGGAAGCGGTCCCCGCCGTTCGAGAGGAGCAGGCGGTCTATCTGACCCCCTTCTACCGAGGCGAGGTCGGTGCGGCGGAGCGGCTGCGCGTCCTGGCGGAGAGCCCAGCCACCCGGCTGGGCCGGTTCCGCAGCGTCGATTGGGACGCACTCCTCTCCCAGGTCTCCCGCGACGGCGAGGTCGACCTTTCCCCAGAGCAGCGGGAGGCGGTGCGGGCGACGCTGACCCACAAACTGACCGTCCTCACCGGCGGCCCCGGCACCGGCAAGACCGTCACCGTCCGCACCCTCATCGTCGCGCTGGAGGCGCTGGGCAGCCGATACGCCCTCTGTGCCCCCACGGGCCGGGCCGCCAAGCGGCTCGCCGAGGCCACCGGTCGGCCCGCCAAGACGGTCCACCGCCTCCTGGAATATTCCCCCCGGGAGGGCTTCCGCCGCAACGAGGAGAACCCCCTGCCGGTCGACCTGTTGATCGTGGACGAGGCCTCGATGCTGGATCTTCTCCTCACCCATCACCTGCTCAAGGCGGTGGACCCGGCGACCCACCTCCTGCTGGTGGGGGATGTGGACCAACTCCCCTCGGTGGGGGCGGGGGACGTGCTGCGGGACGTCATCCGGTCGGGACAGGCGAGGGTGGTCCGGCTGACCCACATCTTCCGCCAGGCGGCCCAGAGTGGCATCGTCGTCAACGCCCACCGGGTCAACCGGGGGCAGATGCCGGTGCTCAACCAGTACGACGACTTCTACTTCTTCTCCAAGGAGGACCCCGAGGAGGCGGCCGACCTCCTGGTGGACATCGTGGTCAACCGCATCCCGCGCAAGTTCGGCCTGGACCCGGTGGAGGAGGTGCAGGTGCTGGCGCCGATGTACCGGGGGGCGTGTGGGGTGGCGAACCTGAACCAGCGCCTGCAGGAGGCGCTCAACCCACCGGGGCCGAACCGGCCGGAGCGGCGGCTGGGCGGGCGGACCTTCCGTGTGGGCGACAAAGTGATGCAGGTCCGCAACAACTACGACAAAGAGGTCTACAACGGCGACATCGGCCGGGTGGTGGCCATCGACGGGATCGGTCAGACGCTGACGGTGCGGATCGACGGCCGGCCGGTGGTCTACGACTGGTCCGAGGCCGACGAACTGATCCACGCCTTCGCCATCTCGGTGCACAAGAGTCAGGGGAGCGAGTATCCGGCGGTGGTGATGCCGGTGCTGACCCAGCACTACCTCATGTTGCAGCGGAACCTCCTCTACACGGCCATCACGCGGGCGAAGCGGCTGGTGGTGCTGGTGGGGACGCGGCGGGCCATCCGGATCGCCGTCCGCAACGACCGGCTGCGTCGACGCCATTCGGGGTTGGAGGTGCGGCTGCGCGATGGGCTCCCCCAGTAGCGCCCCTTTTAGTCCCCCGCTATCGGCAACCACACCATGAAGGTCGACCCTTTTCCCACCTCGCTCTCAAGGGTGACGAACCCCTCGTGCATCTCCACCACTTCCTTGACGATCGCCAACCCCAATCCGGTGCCTGGGACCTGCATCTGGCGTGGCCCCGTTCCCCGGAAGAACCGATCGAAGATGTAGGGAATTTCGTCTTCCGGGATGCCGATGCCCGTGTCGGACACCGTGATCGTTGCCCAGGTCTGACCCTTGGCCTCTGCTATGCCGACAGCGATCTCCACCTGTCCTCCGGAGGGGGTGTAACGTATAGCATTGCTGAGCAGGTTGCTCACCACCCGCCCGATTTGCTCTGGGTCTACCTCCACTACCAAATCCGGTTCCTCAAGGTGACACTCCATCCTGAGGCCCTTGTCCTCCGCCAAGACCCGGTGCTGTTCCGCCACGGAGGCGATCAGGTCGTTCAAGGAGACAACGCGGCGTTCCAGAGTCACTCCCTCGGCGTCGATCCGTGCGACCTCTAGAATGTCCTCGACCAGGGCTGTCAGGTGATCCAGCTGCGCATCCGCGGCGTCCAGGTGCTCGGCCTGACGGTCGGGCTGACGCCGGGCCAGTTCGATGTACAGTTTTGCCGCGGCAAGGGGGGTGCGGAACTCGTGGGAGATGTTGCGGATGAACTGGCTCTTCAAGCGATCCAGTTCCCGGAACGGGGTGATGTCTTCGATGACGCCGACGTACCCGGATGGCTGCCCTCCCTCGCCGGGGATGGACGCAGCGACGATGGCCACGTCGCATACGGATCCATCCTTGCGGCAGAGGACCGCCTCTCCGCGCCACGTCTCCCCCGAACGCAATGCCTGGGCCATCGGGCGCATTCGCTCCATCTGCTCCTCGTCTGCCGCGCAGATTTCCCACAGACGATGTCCCCGCAGCTCCTCTAAGCGGAACCCGGTCATCCGCTCCGCTGCGGGGTTCATATACTCGATGCACCCTTTGAGATCGGTTACAAAAACCCCCTCTCCGGTGGCGTCAAGGATCGCCTGGACCCGCTCCCGCTCCCGACGCAGTTCGGCGGTCCGCTCCTCCACGCGCCGCTCCAGCTCCTCCGCATAGGCCTGCAGCTCGGCGTGCAGCCGGGCGTTCTCGATGGCGGTCGCGATGTGGCCGGCCAACGCCTCCATCGCCTGCACGTCCTGCGCATCGAAGGCGTTGAGACGTCGACTCTGGATATCCAGCACTCCGATCACCCGCCCTCCGCGCTTCAGCGGCACGTCCAGTTCCGACCGCGTCTCGTGCAGGAAAGGAGCGATGTAACGGGACTCCCGACTGACATCGTTGGCCAGGAGCGTCTCTCCCAGGTAGGCGGCCCAGCCAACCATCCCTTCTTTGAGTTTCTGGCGATAGCCCTCCGGGGTCAGGCCGGCAAACACGCCAGCGCCGGTGACGAAGACCAGTTCATCCGTCTCCGGGTCGAGCAACAAGATCGCAGCATACTCGTAGCCAAACCCCTCCACGATCCGCTCTACCACCGTCTGTAGCAGGGCCTCCGGTTCCAGGATGGAGATGATCTGCTCGGCAATTTGGGCCACGATGGCCAGTTGCTGTGCCCGCTTCCGGGCGGCGTCGTACAACCGGGCGTTGGCGACGGCCGCAGCGATGGTCGCCGCCGCCGATTCGATGAGGATGCGATGGTCCTCGCCGAAAAAGCCCTCCTGCTCGCTGTACATCGACATCACCCCAACCAGCTCCTCCCGGCTGATGAGGGGGACGCTCAGGACCGACCGGACCCAGTCGTCGAAGCCCGGCATGGGCAACCACCGCTCGTCTGCCGCTACGTCTGCGACGACGACCGACTGTCGATTGGCCGCCACCCAGCCCGTCAGGCTCCCCTCACCCAATGGCAGTTGCAACCGCCCCTGCAGGGAGGCCAGCGACTCGGCGTCGTACCCGGAGACGGCCACCGGCAGCAACCGCTCTGCGTCCGAATCCCAGACGAAAATGATCCCCCGCAACGCGCCGACCACCGCGCGCACATCGTCCAGCGCCTGTTGGGCCACCGTGTGAATGTCCAGGCTGGCGGACAACCGCTCCCCAAGGCGGTGAAGCAGCGCCAGCCGTTTCCGCTCCTCCGCCAGGGCAGCGACCTGTTGCGCGTTGCGGATGGCGATGGCTGCCTGCTGGGCTATCGCCTCGCACAGCGCGATCTCCTCCGGCGTGAACTCCCGCTTCCGGCGGCTCTCCCAGATCTCGGTGAACCCGACCAGTCGGCCCTCGACGTGAAGTGGAATGTACAGGATGGTCTGGGCTCCGTACCGCTCCATATGGGCGCGGTCCTGTTCGGGGAGATCCGGGTCGTCGATGTGGCTGATATCGGGCTGGCCTATCTCCATCGTTTTCAGGAAC
>CAZOLN010000014.1:0-2240 GCA_964580565.1 uncultured Anaerolineales bacterium | reverse complement strand
CGTTTTCAGGAACTGGCGATCTTCATAATATGTGGTTCCCAGGTCGGACACCCGTTCCTTCTCGCAGGCCTCGGGACCGATGTACTCGGCCACCACGGTGAAGGCCTCCGTCCCGGGTTCTTGCCTGCAGATGTAGGCACTGGTGGCGTCCACAGCGCGGGCCATCTGCTCGGCCACCCGGTTGAGCACGGCCTGCAGGTCCAGGGAGGACGAGAGAAGGGTTGCTGCCTCGCGCAGCAGGGTCTGCTCCCGAAGCCGCTTCTCCTTCTCCTCATAGAACTGGGCATTGCGGATGGCGAGGGCCGCCTGGAGGGCAAACAGGTCGAGGAGTTCCACATCGGCGGCTGAGAACCTCCCTGGTTCGTGAGAGGCTACGGCGATCACCCCCAGGAACTCTTCCCCCCACCGGATCGGCGCACCCATTACCGCTGCGTAGGGACTTTCATCGTAGACCGCCGACCGTCCCTCCCAGTGGCGGTAGTCCTCCACCACGAGCGGCTTCCCCGCCTCCCACACTTTCCCGGAAAGGTCCTCTCCTCGGCGGAGGGTGGCCCCCAGAAATAGGGGCGGCGACCCAGCCGCCACTGTCCACTCCAAGACGTCCCGGTCCGGCCGGTACAGGTACAGACTCCCAGCGTTGCCCCCAACCAGCTCCACCGCCTGCTCGACGATGGAGCGCAAGAGTTCCTCCATCTTCAGTTCGGCTGCCAGACGCAATCCGATCCGGCGCAGCGCCTCCAGCCGCTCGACCTGGCGGCGGACCGACTCCTCCGCGGCGGTGCGGGCGGCGAACTGAGCCAGGATGTTCGCCACCGTCTGGACGAAATCCACCTCCTCCCGTTCAAACCGCCGCGGCTGAGTGGAGTACACGCCCAACACTCCCCACGGCTGCTCCGGGGTCCCGATGAGCACGCCGACCCCGCTCGCTGCCCTATGCCCCTTCAGCAGGGATGGCACCTCGAACCGTGTCTCCGCCCGCAGATCGTCGACGACCACCGGTTCGTGCGAAAGTAGTGTGTATCCCGGCAGCGAACCGGGATCCACCGGGATCACCGTCCGCCCGACGATACCCTCTCTCCACCCAACCCCCGCTCTCAAACGAAGCCCCTCGCCCCCGGGAAGGAGTTCCAGCACTTCGCACAGCTCCACTCCCAGCGCTGTGGCCACGACCGAGACCGCTTCGCCCAGAAGTGCGTCCAGGTCCCTCTCCGACAGCGCAGCCATGCCCAGCCGGGCTACCGCTGCCTGCCGTCGGGTGCGGGCCGCCCTGCGCTCCTCCATCCGCTTCCGCTCGCTGATATCCAACAGGGTACCCAGGATGGCGGGACGCCCCTCGTACTCCACCCGCCCCCCCACAACCTCGCAATCAAAGGTAGTGCCGTCCTTTCGCAGCCCGCGGAAGGTGTAATGAATCCGTCCCGCCTCCCCATCGATCCGCTTGCGGACGTTCTCCGCCACCAAATCCCGGTCCTCTGGCGCGGTCAGATCCAGCGGCCCCAACCGGTCGATTACCTCCTCCGGATCGTACCCGAACATCACCGCCAGGGTGGGGTTGACATACCGAAAACGGTCATCTTGGATCAGGTACACCCCCACCAGCGCCTCTTCGGCCAGCGCGCGGAAGAGCGCCTCGCGCCTCTCCAATTCCCTCTCCGTCGCCTTCCGGTCGCTGATGTCCTCCAGTGCTCCCTCGTACCGGACTACCCGTCCCTGCTTATCCCGTATCGCCCGGCTGTGGTCCCGTACCCAGATCGGCGTGCCGTCCGCCCGCCGCAGCTGCATCTCGTAGCCCCGCACCTCCCCTTCCAGATCCACCCGCGCCAACTCCCGCTCCCGGTCCCGGTCCTCCACGTACATCTCCCGGACGTTGAGCCCCCGCATGGCCTCCTGGCTCGGGTAGCCCAGCAACTCGGCCAATGCAGGGTTGGCCTCCACGATCTCGCCGTCCGGTGTGGTGCTGTACAGCCCGATGGGCACCCGCTCGAAAAGACCCCGGTAGCGAGCCTCGGCCTCCCGTAGCTCTTCCGTCCGCGCCCGCACTTGTGCCCGCAGGAGCAGGCTGAATAGGATCACCAGCACCGCCACCGCCGCGATCGCCAGCACCACCCGCTGAATCCAGTCCGGCACCCGCTCCCGCAGCGTCGGCTTCGCCACCGCCCCCTCAAACCACCGGTCCAATGCCTGGTGGTAGATCGAACCCGGATCCCCTTTCCAAGAGGCCACGTGTCGGTCGATGGCGT
>CAZOLN010000013.1:28883-34342 GCA_964580565.1 uncultured Anaerolineales bacterium | reverse complement strand
CGGGAACCGCCAGCCTGCCCCCGTCGTCTTTCAGGTGGGTGGGCGCGATCGAGAGGAGGTGGGTCACGAACGGGCTCTCCAAAGCACGGGTGGCGTTTGCGTTATTGATGCTCCTTCCCCTTGCCGTCCCCGCTTTCGCCCAGGGAGAAGGGCCGACGATGTCCGTCTCCGGCGGGTTCGACGGATACTGCCACCGTGGCGTCTGGTGCCCCGTCCGCGTCGTCCTCTCCAACGAAGGGCCGGACATCGAAGGCGAACTCCACATCATTTACGCCTACACCACCACGCCCGATCGTCCGACCGTCGCCAAGCCGGTGTCCCTCCCCGCCCATTCTCGCAAGGCGTACTTCCTGTATCTCCCTCCGGTCGGCTGGTCGACCGCCTGGAAAGCGCGCCTGGTATCCGATGGGGAGGTTCTGGTCGAGCAGGAGTTCTCCCTGCACGGGATGGGCACGGAGGACCCACTGTACGTGGTCGTAGGAGGGGGAGGTGACGACCTGAACCTCCTAGCCAACATCAGCCCGCCCGGCACGACCAGCCGCGTGGCCCACGTTCCCCTGGAGGCTCTCCCGCCGGACCCCCTGGCGTGGGAGCTGATGGACGTGCTGGTGCTCTCCGACGTGGACACCAGCGGTCTCTCCCCCAACCAGCGGCGCGCGCTGGAGACGTGGGTGGCCCACGGCGGGCACCTGGTCGTGGCCGGAGGGATCGGCGGGGAACGGGTCGCCGCTGGCGTCGCCGAGATCTTGCCGGTGGCGGTGGGGCCGGTCCGGTCCGTGGACGACCTGTGGGCGTTGGAGGAACGGCTGGGTATCGCCCTTGTGCCCGGCCCCTACGCCATCAGCGAGACGACGGTCCGTGAAGGGGAGGTCCTGCTGGAGCAGGACGGCCTTCCCCTCATCGTCCGTCGCATCCACGGCGCAGGCGTGGTGGACTTCGTGGCCTTTGGGACGGGGGCGGGCCTTTTCGCCCGATGGGAGGATGCGTCCCGGTTGTGGTCCTTCCTCCTCGAGGTAGAGACACCTACCGTCCGCCACCTCGCTTTCCGGGAGGCGTACCCGACGATCTCCGCCCTCGGCACCATCCCCGATCTCGCCGCCCCGTCCCCCCTCTCCCTGCTGGCCTTCATGCTGGTCTACATCCTCCTCATCGGCCCTGTCAACTACCTCGTGCTGAAGCGGCTGGATCGGCGGGAACTGGCCTGGGTGACCGTCCCCCTGCTGGTCCTGGCCTTCACCGCCTGTGCCTACCTCACCGGTGTCCAGGTCCGCGGACACACCGCCATCGTGCACCGCCTGGTGGCGGTCTACGTCCCGCCGGGGAGCGAGGTCGGCCGGGTGACGACGGCGGTCGGCCTCTTCTCCCCCCGTCGCACCGCCTACGACCTGCGGATCGGCGGGACGGGGGTCCGTCAGGCGGATTGGGATTTCTACGGCGCCCCACCCCAACCGACGCACCCCCCTCGCATCCTGCAGGGGGCTGAAGAGACCTACGTCTCCGACGTCCGGGTGGACGTGGGGGGCATCCAGCCTTTCATCGCCGAGACGTACGCCGATGTCCCGCCGGTGGAGGCCGACCTTCGGCTGATGTCCACGGGAGGCTTTCGACTGACGGGGACGATCCGCAACGGTCCGGTCCGCCTGTCAGGCGCTGTCCTCCTCGTCGGTTACGAGGAACAACGGCTGGGCGACCTGGAGCCGGGGGCAGAGGCCGCCGTCCAACTCGACCTCCACACCTCGGTGCAGACCACTCCCGGCGGTCCGCCCGTCTTCACCGGTCCCTTCGGCGGAGGTGAACTGCCGAGGCGGATCCTGGGGGAGGCGGATTACTGGAAAGATCGAGACCTCTACCGGAGGTACCAGATGCTTTCGGCCCTCTTTCCCTACAACGTCTCGGGCCTCGGGCGGGGGGTCTATCTGGTTGGCTGGGCGGAGGAGGGCCCGCCGGAGGTGGAGGTGGTCGGCCGCGAGGCCCGCCAGATCGTGACGGCCTTCTACGTCTATCATCTGCCCGTGACGGTGCCGGAGGAGGACGTCCCGGTGAACATCCCGCCCGGCCTGATAATCTGCGCCCCGGAGGACGAGATGGAGCCCTACCTCGGCACGCATCAGACGGTGCGCTTCCGTTGCGCGCCAGCGGTCCAGGTCCGGGTGGATCGGGTGGAAGAGGTGACGATGAGACTCCAGGGGAGCGGAGAGGTGACGGTCTCGGCCTGGGACTGGGAACAGGAGGAATGGGTGGATGCAGGAACTGGCTGGGGGAGGTTCACCCTTCCGCGCCCGGACACGGTCGTCTCCCAGGAGGGAGTGATCCGGTTGCAGATCCGCACGGGCGACATCCCGACGACCATCGAGCGGATCGAGGTCACGGTGAAAGGGCAACGCTGATGGCACCGGTCATCGAGACAAGGGGACTGACCAAGCGGTACGGGCAGCGGCTGGCCGTGGCCGACCTCGACCTGGTGGTGGAGGAGGGATCGGTCTACGGCTTCGTCGGCCCCAACGGGGCGGGCAAGACGACGACGATGCGCATCCTGGCGACGCTCCTTGCGCCCACGGCGGGGGAGGCCTGGGTGGCGGGCCATTCGGTCACAAAGGACCGCCGGGCGGTGCGCCGGGCCATCGGCTACATGCCCGACTTCTTCGGCGTCTACGGCGAGATGCGGGTGTGGGAGTACCTGGATTTCTTCGCCGCCTGCTATGAGATCCCCTCCGCCGTCCGTCCCCGGCTGGTGAACGACCTGCTGGAGTTGGTGGACCTGGCCCACCGGCGGGAGGATTACGTGGACAGTCTCTCGCGGGGGATGAAGCAGCGGCTCTGTCTGGCCCGCGCCCTGGTCCACGACCCCCAGGTGTTGATCCTCGACGAGCCGGCCTCCGGCCTCGACCCGCGGGCGCGGGTGGAGATCCGGGAACTCATCCGCGAGTTGCAGGCGATGGGGAAGACCATCTTCGTCTCCTCCCACATCCTCTCCGAGATCGAGGAGGTCTGCACCCACATCGGCATCATCGAGGCGGGGCGATTGGTAGTCAGCGGACCGCTGGAGGAGATCCGCCAGCACATCCAGGTCCAGCGCACGGTGCGGATCGGCATGATGGACCGGGTGGAGGAGGCCCAAGCGTGGTTGGCAGCCCATCCAGACGTGCTCCAGGTGGAGCCGGTCGAGCCCAATGGGAAGGGGGATCTGCGGGTCGCATTGAAAGGAGAAGAGGAGGCCCTGGCCCGGCTGCTGAGCGCGCTGGTGGAGGCTGGATTCCAGGTCACGATGTTCTGCGAGGAGAAACGCGACCTGGAAGAGGTGTTCCTCCACCTGACGAAGGGGATCGTGTCGTAGCAAGAAGCAAGAAGCAAGAGGCAAGAAGCAGGAAACAGGGAAGCAGGGGAGCGAGGGAGTTCAGCGTGGAGCGACAGGTGGAGAGGGTAAATCCGGTGCTGGTGAAGGAACTGCGCGGGCGGATGCGCGGGGCGCGGGCCTTCGTGCTGCTGACGGTCTACCTGATGGTTCTGGCCTGCCTCACCAGCATCATCTACGGCCTCTACGTCTCTATGGCCTCGTCCCCCGGCAGTTGGGAGGCGATGGCGTACGCAGGCAAGGTGCTCTTCTCCACCGTGATCCTCCTGGAGATCTTCTTGGTCGCCTTCATCACCCCCGCCTTCACCGCCGGGGCGATCAGCGGCGAGCGGGAGCGGAAGACCTACGAGATCCTCCGCACCACCCTCCTCCCCGCCCGGCGGCTGGTTCTGGGGAAACTGGGGGCGGCCCTGGCCTACACTCTCCTCCTCATCCTGACCGCCGTGCCGCTGGAGAGCCTTGCGTTTATGCTGGGGGGCGTGGTGGCGGAGGAACTGGTGCTGGCCCTGGTGATCCTGCTGGTGACCGCCTTCGCCGTCGGTGCGATGAGCCTCTTCGTCTCCTCCCTGGTCCGTACCACCCTCATCGCCACGGTCATCGCCTACTCCGTCGTCCTGTTGACCACGGTGGGGATGCCCGTGGTGCTGGGCTTCACAGTGGCGTTGGGCGATCCCATCTTCAGCGGCTACTCCTCGGTCTCGCTCTCGACCACGGTGCGGATCCTCCTGCTCTATCTGTTCTTCTCCCTGATGAGCCTCAACCCGATCACCTCCGCGATCCTCACCGAGATCGTCCTCACGGAGGAGCAAACCCTCTGGCTCTTCCGCGTCCCCGTCGACGGCCGCTCCATCTGGGTCCCTTCGGGGTGGATTGTCTATACGGTGGTCTATCTGTTGGTGGGAGCAGCGCTGGTGGCGTTGACGGTCCGGCGGGTGCGGAAGCAGGAGACAAGGTAGGAGCGCAGGGCCCTGCGCTCCAACAAGGGAGCAAGTATGGAGAGGATGTGGCGGCGGGGGGGGTGGCGGCTGCGCTGGGTGGAGGGCGTGGCCTGGGGGACGTGGGGCGCGGTCGGCGGGCTGGCCTTGGCGACCGCGCTGGCGGTGGCCGCCCGGCTGTGGCCCCTCCTCCCCACCCGCTCGCTGGCGGTGGTCGCGCTGCTGGGACCGGCGGTCGGCGGCCTGGTCGGGATGGTGGCTGCGCTGGCCCGGCCCTGGCCGCGCCACCGGCTGGCCCGCGTGCTCGACCGCAGGCTCGACCTGGCGGAGCGGCTGACGACGGCGGTGGAGATCGACGAGGGACGGCTGCGGACCCCGCCCGCGATGGCCGCCGCACAACGGACGGAGACGCTGGAGGCAATCGCCCAGGTGGACATCCGGACGGGGCTGCCGATCCGCCTCCCCCGCCGCGCCCCGGCCGTGCTGGGCGGGCTGGCGCTGATGCTGGGGCTGCTCCTCTGGCTCCCCAACCCCCAGGAGGCGGTGCTGGCACAGCGGGCCGCGGTCCGTGCCGCCGTGGAGGAGCAGATCGAAGCGCTGGAGGCCCAGCGGGAGGAGGTAGAGCAAGCCGAAGGGCTGACGGAGGCCGACCGGGAGGCGATCCTGCGGGCGCTGGAGGAGGCAATCGAGACGCTGGAAGAGGGCCGGACATCGCCGGAGGAGGCGGTGGCGGCGCTGGCGGAGGCGGAGCGGCAACTGGCCCGGTTGCAGGACCCCGGCGCGGCGACGGTGCGGGAGGGGCTGCGGCGGGCCGCCGGCACGCTGGCCGATTCCGACCTCACCCGCGACCTCGCCGAAGCGCTGGCGCAGGGGGACTATGGGGCGGCGGCCCAGATGCTGGCCGCCTACGCCGGTTCCGAGGGGAAACCGCTGAGCCGAGAGGAGGAACTGGACCTGGCCCAGCAGTTGGCAGAGGCGGCGCAGGCGCTGGCGGAGGCCGATCCCGACCTGGCCCGGCAACTGGACGAGGCGGCGCGTGCCCTGGAGCGGGGGGACGTCCGCGACGCGCAGGAAGCGATCCAGCAGGCAGCGCAGCGGCTGGCGGAGGCCGGGGCACGGGTGGAGCGGCAGGAGGCGGTGGAGCAGACCCTGGCGGCGCTGCAGGAGGGGCG
>CAZOLN010000013.1:26182-28783 GCA_964580565.1 uncultured Anaerolineales bacterium | reverse complement strand
GGGCACCACGAGGACGCCGGGACCGGCGCGCCCTACGACGAGGTGTTCGTCCCCTACCGGCTGGAGGGAGAGGGGGCCGAAGTAGAATTGGGCCGTGAGGGGGAGGGCGGGCTGCCCCAGGATCGCCGACCGCTCCCCGCCGCGTCCGGCCGCGCAACGGTCCCCTACCGCGAGGTCTACGCCGACTACGCCGCCCAGGCCCACGCCGCGCTGGAGGGGTCCTACATCCCGCTGGGGATGAAACAGTATGTAAGGGACTACTTCGCGGCGCTGGAGCCGTGAGGGGGAGATGGGAGCAAGTCGCAAGGAGCAAGGAGCAGGGAGCAGGAAGGTGAGCCGAGGGCGCTGGGTTCTGCCGATCCTCCTTGTCTTGTGGTTCCTCTCCGCCTGCGGCAGCCCAAAGGCGGAGACACCGATGCCCTTCTCAACGGTGACGACCACACCGTCTGTGCCCCCTCCGAGCGCGATCTCACCCGCGCAGACACCGACGTCCTCACCACCGTCCGGGACCAGGATGCTGAGGCTCGACGGTGTCGAGATCACGCTGTACGAGGGGTTCGAGGCAAGAGTGACAGCCGACTCACGGGATGAGAACAGGATAAATCTATGTGTGCGGAGCGTGGGGACGGGGAAGGCAGCGACCTGCATAGACCTCCCGGCCGTCTCATTGGAGCGTCGCGGTGAAAACACGTATCTCGTCTGGATAGTGGGATATACCCCAGGGAGCTCATATGCACAAACGCTTGAACTCTGGAGGTACGACGCCGAGGGGAAGGGAACAAGGCTCTATTCGGCACCTGGGCTGAGTTTCCGCGTAGCGCCGGATGAGCGATACATCGCCCTGCGCGTCAGCGACCCAGGGGGCAGATGGGAGACGCTGAGGTTCATAGATTCTGCAGGCAACCCTGTCCAAGAGTTCACCGTCGACCAACTCACCGCCCACGACGAGGAGGTACACGCGCCGCTCCCCGCCCGCCTCGCCCTACTGGACTGGTCGGACAACGGCAAAGTGTTCTGGGGATATATGCATGCGGGGCCCAGTCCGCAGACGATCTTCAGAATCAATACGGATTCGTGGCAGGTAGCACTTTACGATGTTTCCGACCTGAGCATTCCCTGGGAGTACGATCTGAACGTCGACACGGCAAAACTCGCGTACAGCGACTGCCCACAGATGTACGTCGCAGAAGATGCGGAGGCGTTCGCCAGGAGCCAGCGGCGCGTTACCCTCTTTGTCTATGATCTCGACAGCGGGAGGAGGCAAAACGTTGCGACCGCGGTGGCAGAATGTTTCCAGCCTCGATGGTTGGATGATACGACCCTCGAATACAACGATCCTGAGGACGGGGGTAGGACAACGTATGTCGTCGAGGAGAGCCGGTGAGGGGACTCCACCGCTCACACGGTCTGGCCCGGTGGAATGAGGATGAGGCGAGGGTCCGCCAGGAAGCAACCCTCCCCCCGCGCTACGGAGCCGTGCAGGTAAACCAGCCGCACGGGGAGGTCTTCTACGATCTCAGGGATACACCGTCGCAGCGCTTCGATCCGGTCCATCGCAAGCCATTATAACACGGGGAAAGGAAGATGCCAAAGCCTAACCGTTCTTCCGATGCACCTCGGCCTCGGGATGAGAGCAGAGACGGCCAGCAGATCGCTACCCCTTCATCCTTTCGTCCTCTCGCCCTCCGCATCGAGGCGGAGGTCGGCAAGTACATCGTGGGACAGCAGGAGGTGGTCCGCCACGTCCTCATCGCCCTCTTCGCCGGCGGCCACGTCCTCCTGGAGGGGGTCCCCGGCCTGGGCAAGACGATGCTGGTCCGGGTGCTGGCCCGCGTCCTCGACCTGAAGTTCGCCCGCATCCAGTTCACCCCCGACCTGATGCCCGCCGACATCGTCGGCACCGACATCTTAGAGGAGACAGAGGACGGCCGGCGGACCTTCCGCTTTCAGCCGGGTCCGGTCTTCACTCACCTCCTCCTCGCCGACGAGATCAACCGGGCCACGCCCAAGACCCAGTCGGCCCTCCTGGAGGCGATGCAGGAGCGGACCGTCACCGTCGCCAACCGGTCTTACCCCCTGGAACCCCCCTTCATGGTCCTGGCGACCCAGAACCCCATCGAGATGGAGGGGACCTACCCCCTGCCCGAGGCCCAGTTGGATCGGTTCCTTTTCAAGGTGAACGTGACCTATCCCTCGGCGGAGGAGTTGGTGGAGATCCTGGACCGGACCACGGGTTCGGAGGAACCCCAGGTGGAGAAGGTGGCGGATCGGGAGACGGTGCTGGCGATGATGGAGTGGGTCCGTCAGGTCCCCGCCTCCTCCCCGGTGGCCGAATACGCCGCCCGGCTGGTGCTGGCGACCCACCCCGACCATGAGAGCGCGCCGGAGATGGTGCGGAAGTACGTCCGGTACGGGGCCAGCCCCCGGGGCGCGCAGGCGCTGCTGCTGGGAGGGAAGGTCGCCGCGCTGATGGCGGGCCGGTTCAACGTCGCCCTGGAGGACGTGCGGGCCGTCGCCCCCGCCGCGCTGCGCCACCGGATCATCCTCAACTTCGAGGCCCAGGCGGAGGGGGTCAGCGCGGATGAGGTGGTGGGGGAAGTG
>CAZOLN010000013.1:0-26082 GCA_964580565.1 uncultured Anaerolineales bacterium | reverse complement strand
TGACCCGCCTCGCCACCCTCACCTTCCACACCCGCCGTCCGCGCCGGGGGCAGGTGCAGGGGGAACGGCGGTCCACCAAGCGCGGGAGCTCCGTGGAGTTCGCCGACTACCGGGAGTACACCCGCGGGGACGACCTGCGACGGGTGGACTGGAACATCTACGCCCGGCTGGAGCGGCCGTTCGTGAAGTTGTTCGAGGAGGAAGAGGACCTGGCGGTGCACGTGTTGTTGGACGGCAGTGGATCTATGGGGTGGAGAGGGGGCAAGGAGACAGAGAGACAGGGAGACAAGTGGGGTTACGCGCGGGGGCTGGCGGCGGCGCTGGGGTACGTGGCGCTGGTCGGCGGGGACCGGCTGCGGGTGGCCCTGCTGCGGGGAGGTGAGGTCGCCGCGACGTTCGGGCCGGTGCGGGGACAGGGGAACGCGCTCCGGCTGTTCGAGTGGCTGGAGGGACTGGAGGCCGAAGGGACCACCGACCTGAACGCGGCCCTGCGGGCCTACGCTTTCACCGGGGGACGGGCCGGGCTGGCGGTGCTGATCTCCGACCTGTTCTCTCCCACCGGCTACGTAGAGGGGCTGACGGCGCTGGCGGCCCGCGGCCACGAGGTCGCCCTCCTCCACCTCCTCACCCCCGACGAGGTGGACCCGCCGCTGGGGGGCGACCTGCGGCTGGTGGACGTGGAGACGGGGGAGATTCAAGAGGTGACGGTGGACGGCGGGATGCGGAGCCTGTACCGGCGACGGCTGGCGGCCTGGCGGGAGGAGATCCGCGCCGCCTGCCGCGCCCGCGACATCCGCTACGTCCCGCTGGTGAGCGACATCCTCCTCGAACGGGCGCTGTTCACCGACCTGCGGCGGGCAGGCGTGGTGAGGTAGGCAGACCACAGGTTCTGCGAAAGGAGAGCGATGATAAACCGTTTGGGCCGATCCGTCCTGGCCGTTCTTCTGGTCACGCTTGTCGCCGCTTGTGCGGGGGGCTCGCCATCGCCGATGCCCACCACTCCTCCGGATTCCCCAACCCCGCTCCCATCCCCCTCCGCCGCACCCGCCGCGACGCCGACCCTCTCCCCGATCCCACCCACAACCCCGTCCCCCACCCCGGCTCCAACGCTGCCTCCACCCCCCACCTTCACCCCCCTCCCGCCCACCACCGAGAGCCCGCTGGGTCCGTGGGAGCCGCTGCCCCTCGACGGCCTGCCTGGCTCCTGCTGGGTACAGGACGCCCTCTTCGCCATGCCGATCGTCGCCTTCATCGTCGCCGACGGCGACGTCTATCGCTCCGACGACGCCGGCGCGACCTGGTCGCTCTCGCTCAGCCTCCACCGAGGACTGCGCAGCCTCGCCGCCTCCCCCGCCTTCGCCACCGATCGCACCGTCTTCGCCGTGGACGGCCACGGCCTTCTCCTCCGCTCCACCGACGGCGGTGGAACCTGGCAGGAGGTATCCCGCATCGCGCCGATCGGCGGGGCCTCCGACGCCGACGTCTACCTCTCCATCTCGCCCGCCTATCCCGCCGATCCCACCCTGTGGGCCGTCGTTGAGGGAAGCGTCGCCTACCGCTCCACCGACGGCGGGCTGACGTGGGAGGAGTTCGACCCGGGCGTGCCGCTCGCGGGGGCCGTGCGCTTGGTGCCCGGCCCGAACTACCCGGACGATCCGTGGCTGGAACCGGTGGCGCTTGCCCCCGTCGAGGGAGTGAGCCTGCCGCAGGATCTTCCTTCACCGCCGACGGTCCTGGCGGCATCCGGCGGGACGCTGCTGTTGGGCACGACGCGGGGCCTGTACCGGTCCACCGACGGCGGCGGAACGTGGGCCAGGGCGGACGCCGGTCTGCCTCGGGCCGGGCCGGATGCGGTCGCGGTCGCCCCCGACGGCGCGCTCTACGGGGTGGCGGACAGCGGGCGGCTGTTCCGACTGCCGCCGGGTGGGGCACGGTGGGAGCCACTGGGTCGACTGCCGGAGGGCGACTCCGGCCCGCCCGCCGTGTACAGGGTGAACGCGTCCGCTCCACCCGCCCTGGTCGTCACGACCGACGTCGGCCTCCTCGTCTCCTACGACGGCGGCTGGACGTGGGCGCGGGCAGGGGGCGAGGGGCTGCCTCCGACGAGGCCCAGCCGATCCGAACCGCTGCCCTCAGCCGACTTTGCCGAGAGTGGGCTGGCGTACCTGGTCCACCTCGGCAAGGTCTATCGGACGACCGACGGAGGCGACTCCTGGGTCCAGGTCGAGGGGCTGCTGGGCGTGGAGCAACTGGCCGAAACGCCCGACGGTCGGTGGATCGGCCTGGCTCGGAGCACCGTCTACGAGCGGGACCCGGAGACCGGTCGGTGGGCCTCCCACCCGGCCGACTTCGGCGGGAAGCTCTCCGCAGTCCGCTTCGTCACAGGCCAGCTGGCGGTGGCGGTCGTAGATGAGGACTTCCACCTCTCGCAGGACGGCGGGCGAAGTTGGACCCGCATCGGGGAGAGCAACCTGGACTACGCCTACGGCTACCTGATCTCCCCCCGCTTCGACGTCGACCGCGCCATCTACGCCCGGGGGGCCACAGCCATCTACGTCTCCACCGACGCCGGCAGGACCTGGGTCGAGACCGTGGAGGGGCTGCCGCCCTGCGAATACTACGACAGTCCCGAGTGCGACGTGGTGCTGCTCGGAGGCGCGCGCACCGACACCGGCTACACCCTCTACGCCTCGGTCCGCCACGACTCCCACACCCGCATCTGGTCGGCACGCGCCATCACGGACGACGACTGACGTTTGACGCATGACGCTTGACGCTTGACGCCTGACGCCTGACGCCTGACGTTTGACGTTTGACGTTTGACGTTTGATGCCTAACGTCCCATGCCCATAAACTTCCTATCTCCTTCATCCCTCGCCTTCGCCGCCTTGAGCATCCCGATCCTGCTTCTCTACATGCTCAAGATGCGGCGGCGGGAGGTATGGGTCTCCAGCACGCTCCTCTGGCGGCGGCTGCTGCGCGACCGGGAGGCCAACACCCCCTGGCAGCGGCTCCGCCGGAACCTGCTCCTGCTGCTCCAACTGCTCGCCCTGGCCTTCTTGGTCCTGGCCCTGGCGCGGCCCTACCTGCTCACCCGCACCCCCGTCGCGGGGAGCGTCGTCATCCTGCTGGACGGCTCCGCCAGCATGCAGGCCACCGACGTCGATCCCACCCGCTTCGAGGCGGCCCGGCAGGCGGCGCTGGAGATCGTGGCGGGGCTGGGACCGAACGACGTGGCGACGGTGGTGCTGGTGGGGCCGCAGCCCCGGGTCCTCTCCGCCGCCACGACCGACCGGGCCGCGCTGCGCCGCGCGCTGGAGGAGGCCCGTCCCACCGACGGCCCCGCCGACTGGGAGGCCGGATTCGCCCTCGCCGCCGGACTCGCCGCAGGGGTCCCCGAGCCCCGCTTCGTCCTCCTCTCCGACGGCGCGGTGCCGAAAGACCTGCCCCCGCTTCCGGGGGAGGTCCGCTTCCTGCGGATGGGGGAGCGGGACGACAACCTGGCCGTCCTGGCCCTGGCCGTGCGGGAAGGATCGACCGGTCCCCAGGCCCTCCTGCGCGTCGCCAACTTCGGCGCGGAGCCGGCCCAGACCCGCATCGCCCTCCGGGCCGACGGCGTCCCCTTCGACGTCCGGCTCCTCTCCATCCCATCCCGTGGCACGGCCACCCTGGTGCTGGACGACCTTCCCTACGACCTGCACCTTCTGGAGGCCGAACTGGAGACGGACGATCCCCTGCCGCTGGACGATGTGGCCTGGGCAGTGCGGGCGGGCGGAGGCCAGCGACGGGTGCTCCTGGTCACGCCGGGCAACCTCTTCCTGGAGCGGGCGCTGGCGATGCTGCCGGAGGTCGAACTGACCCGGATCGCGCCGGATCAACCCCTCCCCGAGGAGGGGCACGATACATCGCGCCCCTACGACCTGGTGGTGGTCGACGGCCCGATCACGGCCACCCTCCCCTCAGGCAACCTCTGGGTCATCGGCCCCTACGGCGGCTCGACCGAGGTCTTCACCAACACGCAGGTGGTCCGGACGGCAACCGACGACCCGATCCTCCGCTACGTCGATTGGGATGAGGTGCACGTCCTGCAGGCCTGGCGGGTGGAGGAGCCGCCGGGGGCGCGGGTGCTGATCGAGGCGGAGGGCGGGCCGCTCTTGATGGTCGCCGAGCGGCCGGAGGGGCGGCTGGCGGTGCTGACCTTCGACCTGCACGACTCCGACCTCCCGCTGCGGGTCGCCTTCCCCATCCTGGTCGCCAACCTGACCGGCTGGCTGCTCCCGTCGGGAGGGGCGGGGGAGGCCGCCGCGCTGCGCCCGGGCGATCCCCTCCCCATCCGCTCCATGCCGGAGGCGGACCGGGTAGAGGTGGTCGGGCCGGGTGGGGAGATCCGAGATCCAACCGACCCCGCCGATCGGGTGGGGGTGTACCGGGCCGACCACCTGGCCGCCGACGGCACGCTCCTCCGGTCCGACCTCTTCGCCGTCAACCTGTTCGACGCGGCGGAGTCGGACATCGGGCCGAGGGACACGATCGCGGTGGGGGAGACGCAGGTAGCGGCGGCGGCGCAGGAGGCGGAGGGACGGCGGGAGCTGTGGGCGTGGCTGGCGGCGTTGGCGTTGGGGATGGTGGGGATGGAGTGGTGGGTGTACCATAAAGGAGCGGGGAGATGGGGAGACAGAGAGAGGGGGTGACAAGGAGACAGGGAGACAAAAGCAAAAAGCAGATAGACCAATCATACCACAACGAGGAGAACAACGCAGATGGGAAAGATTCGGTCGCATCGGGACTTGGAAGTCTATCGGCTGGCATTCGAGGCAGCGATGGAGATTTTCGAAATAACGCGCACGTTTCCTCGGGAGGAACAGTTCTCTCTAACGGACCAAATCCGTCGTTCCTCTCGCGCAGTGTGTGCAAATATCACCGAGGCTTGGCGGAGACGCCGATACCCTGGGGCCTTCGTTCACCGACTCAACGACGCCGAAGCCGAAGCTGCAGAGACTCAGACATGGCTGGAGTTCGCCGTCTCATGCGGCTACGTCTCTCCCGCTGTCGCCCGTCCCCTCTACCGCACCTACGATCACATTCTGGGAAAACTGGTGAGGATGATCAACCGCCCAGACAAGTGGATTATCAACCGGTGAGGAAACTTCCGTCTCCTTGTCACCTTGTCTCTTCGTCACCTTGTCTCCCTCTCTGTCTCCCTCTCAGAGCGAGTAGAACTCCACACGGAGGCGGGACGTGAGTAGCCTGAAATCACGAACGTTGCGGGTGATGAGGGCGCAGTCCAGGTGGATCGCCGTCGCGGCGACGGCGGCATCAGGCAGGGAGAGACGTTGGAGGCCGAACTCCCGGCGGAGCTCACCGGCTAGACGGGCGATCTCCTCGTCCAGAGGGACCCGCTCCAGCAGGGAGAGAAGGGCATCGTGGTACGGCTCCTCACCGGGACGAATCCCCTGCCATAGTTCGATCTCGCTGATCGTGGAGAAGGCTCCGCTGGCCTCTCCCTTGAGAATCGAATCGAAATATGGACGGACGGCGGGACGACCGCAGAGGTAGTCGATGAGGGCGACGGTATCAAACACCCAATCGGGCATCTTCGATCTCCCGGTCGCGGGTGGTCAGGCCGGTGCGGCTCCGGCGCAGATAGGCATCCGGGTCCCGATCCCGCCACATCCCGAACGCCTCCCGCGCCATCCGAACCCGGTCGTCAGGCTGCGGAAGGGGGAACGGCTCAACCTCGACCCGGCCGCCCAACCACAGCCGCAGGAGGCGCCGGATGACTTCGCTCAGCGACAACCCCTCCCGCACCGCTTTGACCCGCGCCTCCCGCAACAGTTCCCGGGGAAGTCGCAGTGTCGTCCGAGTTTCCATAGCCCTCCTTTGTATGTCGATATGTCACGACACCATTATAGCCAAACCAACCCAAAAGTCAACCGCCCGGTCACCCACTCACCCAGTCACCTGGTCACCCAATCGCCAAGTCACCCAGTCACCGGGTCACCGAGTAACCCATGACCCTAACCCACCCTCTTTACCTCATTCTCCTCCCCCTCGCCCTCCCCGCCCTCGTGTGGATGGGGCGGCCGAGGGGCCGATACGGACGGGGCCGGGCGTGGGCCGCGCTGGGGGTCCGCTGCCTGATCGTGACCCTCATCCTCCTGAGCCTGGCCGGGGTGCGGACCGTCCACGGCGGCGACGAGTTGGCCGTCGTCTTCCTGGTGGACGTCTCCGATAGCGTCCCCCAGGCCCGGCAGGCGCAGGCGTGGGCCTTCGTGAGGGAAGCGCTGGCCTCGATGGGCCCCGACGACCGGGCCGGCGTCGTCGTCTTCGGGGCGGACGCGCTGGTGGAGCGGCCGATGTCCGCCGACCGGAACCTGGGCGAGGTGGCCTCCGTCCCCCGCACCCACCAGACCGATCTGGCGGCGGCGGTCCGGCTGGGACTGGCCCTCTTCCCCCAGGGGGCCGCCCGCCGGATGGTCATCCTCACCGACGGCCGGCCCACCGTCGGCGAGGCCGAAACCGCCGTCCGCCTGGCCCACGCCCAGGGGGTCGAGGTGGACCTCGTGGACCTCTCCGGCGCGGTCCCGGCCGAGGCCTGGCTGACCGATCTCGACCTCCCCTCCCGCCTCTACCCCGGCGAGACCTTCACCCTCCGGGCCACCGCCCAGGCCACCGAACCCACTGAAGCGACCCTCACCGTCCTCTCCGGCGACCGGGTGGTGGCCCGCCAGTCGGTCCGCCTCAACCCCGGCACCAACCGGTTCGCCGTCCCCCTGACCGCCGAGGGGCCGGGTTTCGTCACCTACCGCGTCCTCCTGAGCCCCGCCGACGACACCTTCCCCCAGAACAACGTCCTCTCCGGCTTCACCCGCGTCGAGGGGCCGCCCCGCGTCCTGCTGGTCGCCGGGGAGGAGACGGAGACGCAGTCCCTGCGGGAGGCCCTCCGCGCGGCCGGGATGGAGGTGCAGGAGGTGCCCGCCGCCGCGATGCCCTCCGACCCCGCCGCGTTAGCCGACTACGGCGCGGTCGTCCTGGTGGACACCCCGGCCCAGACCCTCTCCCCTCGCGCGATGGCCGGCCTGCAGACCTACGTACGCGACCTGGGCGGGGGGCTGGTGGCGGTCGGCGGACCCCACGCCTACGGCGTCGGCGGCTGGTTCGACACCCCGCTGGAGGAGACGTTGCCGGTGGAGATGACCGTCCGCGACCCCGACCGGTTCCCGCCGATGTCCATCGTCGTCGTCATCGACAAATCGGGCAGCATGGCGGTGGAGGAGGACGGCGTCCAGAAGATCCGGCTGGCGGGGGAGGCGGCGGCCCGCGTCGCCGAACTGATCAACGACGTCGACGAGATCACCGTCATCGCCTTCGACGACCGCCCGGCCGACGTCATCGGCCCCCTCCTAGGCAGCGAGCGGGAAGCGGTGATCGACCGGGTGACCCGGCTCCAGGCCGGCGGCGGCGGCATCTACGTCTACGAGTCCCTCCAGGCCGCGCTGGACCTCCTGAAGGGGTCCGACCGGACCGTCCGCCACATCCTCCTCCTGGCCGACGGCTCCGACGCCGAGCGACAGGGGGGCGTGCGGGAACTGGTCGAGGAGGAGATCGCCGCAGAGGGCATCACCCTCAGCACCGTCGCCTTCGGGGCGGGGCAGGACGTGCCGTTCCTGGAGGAGATCGCCCGTCTGGGCGGGGGACGGTTCTACTTCACCGAGCGCGCCGCCGACCTGCCGACCATCTTCGCCCAGGAGACCCAACTGGCGATGCGGTCCTACATCGTCGAGGAGCCCTTCTACCCCCGCCAGACAGCCTCCAGCCCGATGCTGGAGGGGATCGAAGCGGTGCCCCGGTTGCTGGGGTACGTGGCGACCACGCCCAAAGCGGCCAGTCAGGTGATCCTGACCACCCACCAGGACGACCCGCTCCTGGCCGCCTGGCAGTACGGGCTGGGCAGGGCGGTCGCCTGGACCTCCGACGCGACGGGTCGGTGGGCCGGGCCGTGGGTCGGCTGGGAGGGGTTCGGCCGCTTCTGGGCCCAGGTGGTCCGGTGGACCCTGGCCCAGCGGGCCGACCTGCCGGTGGAGGTGCAGGTGGGCCTGGAGGGGAAGACGGCCCGCGTCGTGGTCGACGCGCTGGACGAGGCGGGCGACTTCGTCAACGGGATGGAAGGGACGGTGCGGATCGTCGGTCCGGGAGGAGAGACGGCGGAGGTGGACCTGGCCCAGGTGGCGCCGGGCCGGTACGAAGGGGCCTTCGAGCCGTGGGCGGAGGGGGTCTACCTGCTGCGGCTGGACGGGCGGCTGCCGGACGGCGGCGCGGTGGGGACGACGACCGGCTGGGCGCTGGGGTACTCGCCGGAGTACGCCACGCTGGAACCGGATCCTGAAGCGGTGGCCCGCCTGGCGGAGGCGGGGGGCGGGCGGGTGCTGGCGGAGCCTGCGGAGGCCTTCACCCACGACCTGCGGGGGGAGGGCGTCCCCCGCGACCTGTGGCCGCTCCTCCTGACGCTGGCGACGCTCCTGTGGCCGGTGGACGTGGCGGTGCGGCGGCTGGCGCTGGGCCGGCGGGACCTGGAGCGGATGTGGAACGGGATGGCGCGCTGGCTCCCCCGGCGACGGCCCCGCCCGGCGGCCGAGGTCCCCTCCCCCGTGGCGCGCCTCCTGCAGGCCAAAGAGCGGACCGAGCGGCGGACCCCCTCGGTCACGCCCGCCCCCCCCGCCGAGGAGGTCCCTCCTCCATCTCCGCCGCCGAAGCCACCCTCGCCCGCGCCGGAGCGTCCTACCCCACTCCCTCCATCGCCGGAGCCGGAAACCCTCGCCGAGCGGTTGCTGCGGAGGAAGCGGGAGCGGGGCGAGAGGAACGGGCGTTGACATCGGGAAAACAGGGGCTATAATCACAGAAAACCACAGAGACACAGAAAACACAGAGTTTTGATCTCTGTGCCCTCTGTGTCTCTGTGGTGAACACCTGAGGAGGGGAGAGATGAAGATCATCGACCTGCGCAGCGATACCGTCACCCACCCGACCCCCGAGATGCGGGAGGCGATGTACCGCGCCGAGGTGGGGGACGACGTGTTCGGGGAGGACCCCACCGTCAACCGTCTGGAGGCGATGGCGGCGGAGCGGATGGGGAAAGAGGCGGCGCTCTTCGTCGTCAGCGGGACGATGGGGAACCTTGTGGCGCTGCTGACCCACTGTGGACGGGGGGACGAGGCCATCGTCGGCGACCAGAGCCACACCTTCCTGTTCGAACAGGGAGGGATGGCCGCGCTGGGCGGGATCACCCCCCGCCCGATCCCCAACCAGCCGGACGGCACGCTGCGGCTGGAGGACATCGAGGCCGCCATCCGCCCCGACAACGTCCACTTCCCCCGCACCCGGCTGATCTGCCTGGAGAACACCCATAATATGTGCAACGGCACGCCCCTCACCCCGGAGTACACGGCCCAGGTGGCCCGCCTGGCCCGCCGGCACGGTCTGAGGGTCCACCTGGACGGGGCCCGCGTCTTCAACGCGGCGGCCGCGCTGGGGGTGAACGTGAAGGAGTTGGTGCGGGAGGTCGACTCGGTGATGTTCTGCCTCTCCAAGGGGCTGTGCGCGCCGGTGGGGTCGCTCCTCTGCGGCGACGCCGACTTCATCGCCGAGGCGCGGCGGGCGAGGAAGGTGGTCGGCGGGGGGATGCGGCAGGCCGGCGTGCTGGCCGCGGCGGGGATCGTCGCCCTGGAGAAGATGACCCAGCGGCTGGCGGAGGACCACGAGCGGGCCCGACGGCTGGCCGAGGGACTGGCCCAGATCCCCGGGATCGAGGTCGGCCCGGTGCACACCAACATCCTCTACTTCTGGCTGACCGAGGAGGCCACTCGGACCCCTGAGGAGGTGGCCGATGGGCTGGACGAGCGGGGCGTCCGGATCCTGGGGCGGGAGAACGGCCGCTTCCGCGCCGTCACCCACTACTGGATCACCGACGAGGACATCGACCGGACCCTGCAGGCGATGCAGGAGGTGATGGGGGTATAAACCACGGAGGCACAGAGGACACAGAGTAATCCAAGGATTTCTCAAAAACTTACGACCCTCTGTGCTCTCTGTGCCTCTGTGGTTCTTTCCCGAGCCTACGCTGGAAGGGGACACCCCACCGCTTCAGTTCGTCGAAGACCCGTTCGACCAGCACGTCTACCTGGGCCGCCACCTCGGGGGAGAGGTCCAGCCCCACTTCCGTTGTCGCCGGCTGCACGCCCAGGATCACCACCTCCTCCGGGTAGATATCCCGCAGTTGGGCGGCGAACAGCATGTCCGGCAGCCCGATCTCGTGGGGGGACATCTTGAGGGAAAGGTAGGCCGGGACCCGGTCGCCGGTGAGGCGGGCGAGGGTGCCCGGCGGGCCTTTCGTCTCCACCGCGTCGATAATGATCAGGCGGGAGACCCCTTCCAGATAGTGAAGCAGGTCCATTCCCTTGGTCCCGCCGTCGAGGACCTCCACCTCCGGCGGGAACTCCGCCACCTCCTCCAGCCGACGGACCACGTGGACCCCCACGCCGTCGTCGGAGAGGAGGATGTTGCCAACACCGAGGATCAACGTCTTGCCCATTTCCGTTTTCCAAATACGTAGGGGCGCACGGCTGTGCGCCCATGCCGTGCGCCCCTACTTACCCATGGCGCCGATTCTAATGGTCGGACGCGTGGTCGAATTTGACGCCGCTGACGATGCCGGTGATGGCGGCGTTCCGCTCCTCAACGTCCGCCAGAATGGCCATATACAGGTGCACGACGAAGAAGGCGGCGAAGAGCCACATCAGGGCGTGGTGGATCAGGCGCAGGTTCTGGTTGCCGAAGAGGGTGAGCAGCCAGCCGAAGACCGCCCGCCAGAAACCGCCGGAGTACGGCTCGGCGTAAAGGGCAAAGCCGGTGAGCCCCTGCACCAGGACCATCACGCCGAAGGCGGCGTAACTGAGCCCGGCCACCGGGTTATGCCCCATGTAGTGGGGCCGCTCCTTCTCCAGGAAGATGTAGTACTTCAACTGCTTCCAGAAGAAGACCCACCGCTCTCGGCTCACCGGGATCCAGTCCTGCCAACGGGCATACCGGTTCCCGACGAACATCCAGTAAACCCGCACCAGGAAGCCCAGGCCGAAGACGAAGGCGGCAACGAAGTGGATGGCGCGCATCCAACCCATCAGGTAGGTCTGGGCCGTCTCACCGGGAACGGTGATGAAGGGATCCCCGATGTAGTACCCCGTGAAGGCCAACACAGCGATGCTGGCCACGTGCGCCCAGTGGAAGATGCGCACCGGCGCTTCCCACACGTAGACTCGCCTGAGCATCTCCCGCCTCCTTACTGGACCTTGACGCGGACGATCTCACGCCCCTCCGGATCCAGGACGTGCACCGCGCAGGCCATGCACGGGTCGAAGGAGTGGACGGTCCGCAGCACCTCCAGCGGCTTCTCCGGATCGGCCACCGGCGTCCCGATAAGGGCTGCCTCGTAGGCCCCCCGCTGACCCATCGCGTCCCGCGGCGATGCGTTCCAGGTGGAGGGAACCACGCACTGGTAGTTCTCGATCACACCGTCCTTGATGTGCACGAAGTGGGCCAGCGCGCCTCGAGGCGCTTCCGTGCAGCCCCACCCCTTGGCCTCCTTCGGCCAGGTGGAGGGGTCCCAGTGATCCAACTCGTGGATGCGCAGGTCGCCGCTGCCGATGTTGGCGGCCAGCTCCTCGGTCCACGGGATCAGTTGCTCGGCAAGCACCATCGTCTCGACGCACCGGGCAGCCGTGCGGCCCAACGTGGAGAAGAGCACCTCCGGCCCCACGCCCAGCGTGTCGAGAACGGCGTTCACCCAGTACTGAACCCGCTCGTGTCCGGAGGCGTAGGCGACCAGCATCCGGGCCAGCGGCCCCACCTCCATCGGCTTGTCGTCGTAGCGCGGCGCCTTGATCCACGAGTACTTGCCCTCGGTGTCGAGAAACTCGTAGGGCGGCTCGGGACCGGTGTAGTTGGGCCGCGTCACCCCATCCAGCGGGTGGATCCCCTGCGACTCGTCGT
This sequence comes from uncultured Anaerolineales bacterium, assembly GCA_964580565.1. Lineage (GTDB taxonomy): Bacteria > Chloroflexota > Anaerolineae > B4-G1 > DUEL01 > DUEL01. Next base: position 14,040 of record CAZOLN010000013.1, on the reverse strand, counting down.
CGTAGGTGAACCAGGAGTGGGCGACGTATTCCTTGATCTTGGCCGGGTCCATCGGATGGACGGTGCTCAGATCGCGGTTGAGGATCACCCCCCGCGGGAGGAAGAGGTCGCCCGGCTCGTCGCTCGTGTAGTCGTCGGAGAGCGGGAAGTCGCCGTAGGCCAGGAAGTTGCCCAGCCCCTCGCCCAGGCCGGCCCACTCCAGATAGAAGGGAGCCACCGCCAGCACGTCCGGCAGGTAGACCTTCTCCACGAACTCCTTCGCCTTGGCGAAAAGCCCCTTAAGGTAGGCAATGGAGTCGGCGTTGAGGGCCGCCTGGCTGTTGGGATCCACCGGGCAGGCCACACCGCCCACCAGATAGGTCTGCAGGTGGGGGTTCTTGGCCCCAAGGAGGGCGTGGGCCTTGATGACCTCCCGCTGCCAGTCCAGCGCCTCCAGGTAATGGGCCACGGCCATCAGGTTCGCCTCGGGCGGCAGTTTGTAGGCCGGGTGGCCCCAGTACGCGTTGGCGAAGGGACCTAACTGGCCGCTCTCGACGAACGCCTTGACCCGGTCCTGCACCCCCTTGAAGTAGGCAGCGCTGGACTTGGGCCAGTCGGAGATGGATTGGGCCAGTTGGGCCGTCGCAGCGGGGTCGGCCTCCAGCGCGCTGACGATGTCCACCCAGTCCAGCGCGTGGAGGTGATAGAAGTGAATCACGTGGTCCTGAACGTACTGGATACCTTCAATGATGTTGCGGATCAACCGAGCGTTGGTCGGGATCTGAATCCCCAGAGCGTTTTCGACTGCTCGCACGGAGCAGATGGCATGCACCGTCGTTCAGACCCCTCATATCCGCTGGGCGAAGGCCCAGGCGTCGCGAGGATCGCGCCCCTGGAGGATCAACTCGATCCCCCGGAACATGGTGCTGGCGCTCCAGGCGTCGGCGACCTGGCCGTCCTGGACCTCCACCTCAATGCGCAGGTGGCCCTCGATTCGGGTTACGGGATCAATGGCGATTTTGGCCATCTCTGCCTCCTTATGCCTCTTTCTCCTGCGGTGCTTCCGCCGCCTTCTTGCGCACGGCGCTGCCGATGGCGTGCGCAGCCACACCCACCGCGGCCGCGGCCGTCAGGCCCAGACCGATCTTGTCCACCGTGGCCTCCACGCCGAAGCCCGGCACCTCCGGCAGCCGCTCGTAGAAGGGGGTCATCTTGTCCCAGAACGCCGGCTCGGCACAGCCAATGCAGCCGTGCCCAGCCATAACGGGCCAACTGGTGCCCTCGTTCCAGCGAACGGTGGGGCAGTTGTGGTACGTCTCGGGCCCCTTGCACCCCATCTTGTACAGGCACCAACCCAGTCGATGCCCCTCGTCCCCCCACTCCTCGACGAACTGGCCCGCGTCGAAGTGCGGTCGGCGCTCGCAGTTGTCGTGAATCCGCTTGCCGTAAGCGAAGAGGGGCCGGCCCAGGCTGTCCAACGCCGGCAGGGCGTTGAAGGTGAGGTAGTGGACCACCGTGGCCGTCAGGTTGACCACGTTGACGGGGCAGCCAGGAAGATTGATCACCGGCACGTTCTTCACCAGGTCCCGCACGCCAACGGCGTCGGTCGGGTTGGGGCCGGCAGCCGGCAGACCACCGAACGCCGCGCAGGACCCCACCGCGATGACGGCGGCAGCCTTCTCCACCGCCTCGAAGAGGATGTCCTTCGCCGTGTGACCACCGATGCAGCAGTAGAGACCGTTGTCCTTCAGAGGAATGGAGCCCTCCACGATCACGATGTGGCCCCCGGCCTCGATGGTGGCCTTCTTGGCCTCCTCAGCCTGCTTGCCCGCCGCCGCCATGATCGTCTCGTGGTAGTCCACCGAGAGGATGTCCAGCACGATCTCAGCAACCGTGGGGCGGGATGCCCGCAGGAAGGACTCGGTGCACCCAGCGCAGTCCTGGAACTCCAGCCAGACCACCGGAGGACGCTTGGCACCCTCCAACGCGGCCATAATGTGGGAGGCCTTCTCCACCGGCAGAGCCAGGACACCGGCCATAATGGTGCAGAACTTGAGGAACTCCCTACGCGAGACCCCCCGACGAGCCAGAATGTCTACCAGATTCGGCGTCTCCCCTCCCGTGAGGCTGAGTTCCAGGGGGTCGATTTGCTCTCTCGCCATCAGCATTCCTCCTTAGAGAAATCTGTGTGGGAAGGCATAAGTCTTGGAAACCACATCCCTTGGAGCGAGTTTCCTCTTATACCTCCATACACCCTCCTTTCTTCAACCGTGGAAGACAGGAACACTGAGCGATTAGACCTCTATCAAGGGGCCTATGTAATGAAGTGAACTCATTATACTCGAACTCTTGCAGAAGGCAAATTAGGGAGGTAGCGGGGGAGCATTTCAGATTGGGGGCGGACTTCAGCCCGCCTCGGCCCTCCCCCCTCTCCCGCAAGCGGGAGAGGGGGGAGGGTGGCCCGCCGCCAGGCGGGCCGGGTGGGGGGTGAGGGCCCAGAGGAAGAACTCGCCCCGAAATTGAAACGCACCTAGGTAGCGGTCCGGAGCGGGAGTTTGACGCGGAATACTCAGGGACAGGCGGCGATTCGTAAGGCATGCCGCCTGTAGTTCGCGCTTGAACAGACGAGGCGGAGGGAAACCGGCCCGCTACTGCCCGCAGAAGGTGCCTACGACCACCGCGCTCGGGGGAGAGCCGAGTTGGCGGGTCAGCGCACCGTCGGCCCAGCGGAGCCGCCAGCGGCCCACCAGCCCCACCTCTCGCCCCGCCAGCGCGATGTGGGCCATCACGATCCCGGCGTCGATGGGGGCGGAGGTGGTCAGCACCAGGTGGATCGCCCCCTTCTCCACCACGAACCGCCACGGCTGGCGGTTGCGCGCCGACGGGGCCAAGCGGGCGCACTCCAGCACCTCCACCAGCGCGGGGTCGGCCCCCTCCGGCGACCAGGGGACCCCCCATCGACCGGCGAAGACGACCTCCGTAAGGGGCAACCGTCGGTGGGCGGCCACCACACGCCGGACGACGGTGTCGTGCAGGCGGGCCAGCGCGTCGGCGCGGGGATACCCCAGGGCGACGACGGCCGCCACCTGTTCCCCGGGGCGGAGCGGGATCGATCGCGCGGCGCGGTCCGGGTGGTAGGAGCCGGTCATCCAGCATGTCGCGAGGCCCAGCCGGGTCGCCTCCAGCACCACCCGCTCCAGCACGTACCCCAGATCGATCCGGTCCTCAGGGGTATCCTCGGGGATGAGACCGACCAGGAGGTGGGGCGCGCCCTGGACCAGGCCGTACACCCCCGCATAGCGGGCCAGCACGCCCGCCACCCGCTCCCGACCGTCCACCCGTTCCACCCGAACGCCGGGCCGGACCAGGTGGTCGGCCTCCCGAGCGACCGCCGCCAGCCGGTCGAGGAGGTCCTCGGGGACCGGCCGGGCGGTGTAGCGGCGGACGCTTCTCCGAAGCCGGATCGCGGTGCGAAGGTCCACGCTACTCCTGCAGGATCACGATCCGGCCCGCGGTGGCCTGGACCGGATAGGACTCGGCGACCGGCCCGACGAACGTCGCCTCCACCCGCTGTCCCACCCGGAGGTCGTCAAAGGTTGCCTTCTCCTCCCCACCCGGCCCCCTGACCAGGATCTCGGTCTCCTCGGTGACGGCGACCACCGCCTTGTCGTACTCGGTACCCCCGCCGATCGTCCCCTCGATGCGGACGGTGCCGAGGACCTCCCCCTGTACGGGGATGATTTCGGTGATGGTCCCACGGATGTCCGGCTGCTCCTGCCCGGCCCTCCCTTGATCGCACCACCGGGCGACGATCTCCACCGCCTCGGCGAGGGGGGACTCCCCCTCGAAGACGCGCAGCGTGTGGACGGTCCCCCCATCCCAGACGGTGAAGTCGTAGACCGCCGTGTCGGGGACCGGGGTTCCCACCTCTCCCGCGGAGAGATGCCCGCCGACCTGACCCAGCACCTGCGCCACCTCCTCCGGATCCACGGAGAAGCGGGCCTTGTAGGAGGTCTTCCGGTCCAGGAAGTAGACGGCCCCATCCTCCTGCACCATCAATTCCTCGTCGAGGCCCAGGATGGTGCCCATCCTGCGCACCCGGAGGACGACGCCCAGCGGGAGCCCTTCGACCACCTCCCCTTCGATCACCTCGATGTACGGCTGGCCCGCGGGGCCGATGCGCACCACGCCCCGAAGCCGAAGGAGGACATCCGTGGCCGAGGGTTGGTGAGGAGGCAGTGAAGGGGCCCCCTTGAACCCCTCGAACCCCTCGCCCGAGATGATGTAGATCCCCCCTGTGTGGTCCGCCACCGCGACGTCGCTGCGGGTGAGGGGCGGACCGGTGCCGGCCTCACCGAAGAGGTCCCACCCCCGATAGTAGGCCACGACCACAACCTCCCGCCCTTCATACCCCTCAGGGTCGGCCACGATCTCGCCGATGGGAGTGACGCCCTGCCACAGCGAGGGGGACGAGGAGGAGGGCGAAGGGGAAGGCGTGGGAGCGGCCGTAGAGGTACAGGCCACCAGGCCAAGGATCAACATCCACGAAGGGAACCACCGTTTCATCGCTCAACCTCCTGTGAGTTGATTCTAACCGCAGAGGCGTGGAGGGCTCAGAGTTTGCTTTCCCACCGCAGGAACACAGGGAGAGTCAAGAATCCCCCGCGTCCTCTGCGTCTCTGCGGTGTTCCACAGATAAGGACGTCGGTGGAGTACCGGTGGTTCCGCGTGGTTGGATGCGGTGCTCCCCGGCGTAGACCCGGAAGCCCCGTCCGCGGGCGTAGCCGATCAGGGTGATGTTCCACGCGCGGGCCAGGTCGACCGCCAGGGAGGTGGAGGAGGTGAGGGAGATGACGATGGGCGTCCCCATCCGCGCCGCCTTCGCCAGCATCTCCGAACTGACGCGCCCGGAGGTCAGGAGGATCCGGTCCCGCATCGGCAGCCCCCGCCGCAGACAGTACCCCGCCAGTTTGTCCACCGTGTTGTGCCGTCCCACGTCCTCCGCCACGCAGGCCAGCCGGTTCCCCTCCGCCAAGGCGGAGGTGTGAATCCCGCCCGCCAGGCGGTACACGGCGGCCGCCTGGCGCAACCTCTGCACCAGCCCGACGACCTGCTCGGGGGTGATCCCCACCCGCGAGGTCAACGGTGCCCGCTCCTCCCTCATCGTCTCAAAGGTCGTCCCGCCGGAGCAGCCGGAGGTGACGGTCGGCAGGCCAGGGGGGTCGACGTCCTTCTCCAGCCACACGTCCACGCAGCGACCCGAGCCACAGACCCGCACGTGGGCCACCTCCTCCATCCCGTCGATGAACCCCTCGTTGAACAGGAAACCGACGGCCAGTTCCTCCAGCCACGTCGGGGTACACATCCAACCGACCCACTCCCGCCCGTTGACGTAGAGGACGACCCGCTCCTCGCGGGGCACCGGGACCTCGAGGGAACCGCCTGCGTCGTCCCCGTAGCGGACGATCGGGAACCAGACCGCCGACTCCTCCATCACGCACCACGTTTCACGCATCGCGCCCCAGCAACCGCAACGCCCGCTCGACGACCGCCTCCGGCGTGAAGCCGAACTTCTCCATCAGCACCTTGTAGGGGGCGGAGGCCCCGAACCGGTCCAGCCCCATCACCGCCCCTTGCGGACCCACGTATCGCTCCCAGCCCATCGGCACGGCCGCCTCGATCGCCAGTCGGGCGGGGACGTCGGGGGGAAGAACCCGGGCCCGGTACTCGGGCGGCTGGGCGTCGAACAGTTCCCAACTGGGCATACTGACCACGCGGGCGCGGATCCCCCGCTCGGCCAGGCCCTCCTGGGCAGCCAGGGCCAGGTGGACCTCGGAGCCGGTGCCGATGAGGATGATGTCGGGCCGTCCCTCCGGAGCGTCCCGCAGCACGTAGGCCCCCCGCTCCAGGTTCTCCGGCCCGGCCATCCCGCTCCGGTCCAGGATGGGGAGCGACTGGCGGGTGAGGATCAGCGCCGTCGGCCCGTCCCGCCGCTTCAGGGCCACCTTCCAGGCGACGGCCGTCTCGTTGGCGTCGCAGGGCCGGATGAGGACCAGGTTGGGGATGGCCCGGAGGGCGGCCAGGTGCTCCACCGGCTGGTGGGTCGGCCCGTCCTCGCCGATCCAGACCGAGTCGTGGGTCCAGACGTAGACCACGCCGACCCCCATCATCGCCGCCAGCCGGACCGCCGGCCGCATGTAGTCAGAGAAGACGAGGAAGGTCCCGCCGTAGGGGATCACCCCGCCGTGGAGGGCCATCCCGTTGAGGATCGCCCCCATCGCGTGCTCCCGCACGCCGAAGCGGAGGTTCCGCCCGGTGGGGGTTTCTCGCTGAAAGTCCTCGTACCCTTTGAGGAGGGTGGCATTAGAGGGAGCCAGGTCGGCCGAGCCGCCGATGAGGGTGGGGAGCGCGTCGGCGAGCGCGTTCAGCACAACGCCGGAGGCCTTCCGGGTGGCCAGCGGGCCGTCGGCGGGGGAGAAGGTGGGGATCGCCTCCTCCCACCCCTCGGGCAGTTCGCCCGCCCACAGTCGCCGCAGGAGGGCCGCCTCTTTGGGGTACTCCCGGGCGTACCGCTCGAACATCGCCTCCCAGCGGGCCTGGGCCTCCCGCCCCTCATCGAGCGCCCGTCGGAAAACGGCCAGCGCCTCCGGCGGCACCAGGAACCGGGCGTCCGGCGGCCAGCCGAGGGCCTCCTTGGTGAGCCGGACCTCCTCCTCGCCCAGCGGCGCGCCGTGGACGGAGGCGGTGTCCTGCTTGTTGGGGCTCCCGTAGCCGATGTGGGTGCGGCAGATGATCAGCGAGGGGCGGTCCGTCTCCGCCCGGGCGGCCCGGATCGCCGCCTCGATCGCCGCCAGATCGTACCCATCCACCGTCTGCACGTGCCAGCCATAGGCGCGGAAGCGGGCGGCTACATCCTCGGTGAAGGTGATGTCGGTGGACCCCTCGATGGAGATGTCGTTGTCGTCGTAGAGGTAAATCAACTTCCCCAACCTCAGGTGGCCGGCCAGCGAGGCCGCCTCGTGGCTGATCCCCTCCATCAGATCGCCGTCGGAGACGATGGCATAGGTGTAGTGGTCGAAGATGGGAAAGCCGGGCCGGTTGAAGGTGGCGGCCAGGAACCGCTCGGCGATCGCCATCCCCACCCCGTTGGCGAACCCCTGTCCCAACGGACCGGTGGTCGTCTCCACGCCCGGCGTGTGGCCGTACTCGGGGTGGCCCGGCGTGCGGCTCCCCCACTGGCGGAAGTCCTTCAACTCCTCCAGCGGCAGGTCGTACCCGGTGAGGTGGAGAAGGGCGTAGAGGAGCATCGACCCATGCCCGGCGGAGAGGACGAACCGGTCCCGATCCGGCCACTTCGGGTCGGCGGGGTTGTGCTTGAGGAAGCGGGTCCAGAGCACGTAGGCCACGTCCGCCATCCCCATCGGCATCCCCGGATGGCCGGAGTTGGCCTTCTGCACCGCGTCCATCGCCAGCGTGCGGATCGTGTTGATGCAAAGCCGGTCCAGATTCTCCGTCATACCGCCTCCTCACAGGGCTTACGCAGTTTTACCACAGAGGCACAGAGGACACAGAGGGACCTGTGCCTGGCTACCCGACAGTTTGCCAGCCACCCGCAGGTTAGGGAACCTGCGGGAGGCTTGTCCGGCGGCTAGATCTCTGCTAAAGGAGAAACTCTGCGTCCTCCGGGCCTCTGTGGTGTTCATCCACATCCCATTGTACTCGTGAACCCGTTTGACGACAAGGCGCAAAAAGGGTAAACTACCCATCCACTCCCTCAGGAGAGCCAAGATGGCAAGTTGCAGCGACACATACGGGCGTCCCATCCAGTACCTCCGTGTGTCGGTCACGGACCGGTGCAATCTGCGGTGCGTCTATTGTATGCCCGAGAAGGGGATTCCCCTGATCTCGCACGAGGAGGTGCTCCGTTACGAGGAGATCGTCCGCGTGGTGCGGATCGCGGTGGAGATGGGCCTCGTCCACGTCCGGCTGACCGGCGGGGAGCCGCTGGTGCGGAAGGGGATCGTCGACCTGGTGCGGGAACTGGCCCGCATCCCCGGTCTGGACGACCTTTCGATGACGACCAACGGGATCCTGCTGGCCCGGTACGCGGAGGACCTGGCGCGGGCGGGGTTGCGGCGGGTGAACATCAGCCTGGACACGCTGCGACCGGACCGATTCCGCCGGATCACCCGGTGGGGGCGGCTGGAGGACGTGCTGGAGGGGCGGGAGGCGGCGCTGGCGGCGGGGCTGCGGCCGGTGAAGGTCAACACCGTGGTGGTGCGCGGGCTGAACGACGACGAGGTGGTGGACCTGGCCCGGCTGACGCTGGAGCCGGACTGGCACGTCCGCTTCATCGAGGTGATGCCCCTGGGGGAGGGGGTCCACTGGGCGGGCGACGGCGTCGTGCCGGCGGCGGAGATCCGCCAGCGGGTCGAGGCGGCGCTGGGGCCGCTGACGGCGGTGCGGGGGGAGGCCGGCGCCGGCCCGGCCCGCTACTACCGGCTGCCCGGCGCGAAGGGGACGCTGGGCTTCATCAGCCCGGTCACCGAGCACTTCTGCCACGCCTGCAACCGGCTACGCCTCACATCCGACGGGCGTCTCCTGCCCTGCCTGCTCTCCGACGTAGCCATCGACCTGCGGACGCCGTTGCGGGCCGGCGCAGACGACGAGACGCTGCGGGAGATCTTCCGGCGGGCGGTGGTCGCCAAACCGCGGGGGCACCACCTGGCGGAGGAACCGGTGCCCGCCGCCCGGCCGATGTCACAGATCGGAGGTTGACGATGGAACTGACCCATCTGGACGAGAACGGTGCGGCGCAGATGGTCGACGTCACCGAAAAGAAGCCCACGGTGCGGGAAGCCGTGGCCGCGGGAGAGGTGTGGATGCGGCCGGAGACGCTGGCGCTGATCCAGAGCGGCGGCGTGCCGAAAGGGGACGTGCTGGCGGTGGCCCGGGTCGCCGGGATCCAGGCGGCGAAACGGACCTTCGAACTGATCCCCCTCTGCCACCCCCTGCCGATCACGGCGGTAGAGGTGGATTTCTCCTTCGACGAGCAGCGGCCCGCCGTCCGGATCGTGGCCCGGGTCCGATGCACCGGGGTCACGGGCGTGGAGATGGAGGCGCTGACGGCGGTGACCGTCGCCGCGCTGACCATCTACGATATGTGCAAGGCGGTGGACCGTGGGATGCGCATCCAGAACGTCCGTCTGATCCGCAAGACGGGCGGGAAGAGCGGGGAGATCGTGTTGGAGGAATGGGTGTGAGGTGTGATACGTGATGCGTGATGCGTGAAGCGTGATGCGTGAGGGTAGGATGAAAGGACAGGTCGTTGCCGTTTGCGTCAGCAAGCGGAAAGGGACGGTGAAGAAGAACGTGGGCCGGGCCCGGCTGCAGGTCGACTGGGGGATCGAGGGGGACGCCCACGCCGGCAACTGGCACCGGCAGGTCTCCCTCCTCGCCTGGGAGTCCATCGAGAAGATGCGGGCGCAGGGGCTGAACGTCCGCGAGGGGAGTTTCGCCGAGAACATCACCACCCGCGGGCTGGAACTGCACACCCTGCCGGTGGGCACCCGGCTCCGTCTGGGGTCCGCCCTGGTGGAGGTGACGCAGATCGGCAAACTCTGCCACACCAAGTGCGCCATCTTCCAGATGGTCGGCGACTGCGTGATGCCCCGCGAGGGGATCTTCGCCCGCGTGCTGGAGGAGGGAGAGGTGGTGGTGGGGGACCCGATCGAGGTGGTCTCCCTGCCGGAGCAGGAAGCCCCGCCGGTTGAGGGGGAAGCCGCCACCCCGACGGTCCGCTGAGCAGGGGCGCAATGCGCCGGGTTCCTACTCGCTTTCCCGGCGGCTGAAAGCCGCGGCTACGGATGATGAAGCCGCCCTTCGGCGGCTCTTACCTCCTCTCTTCGACAGGGGAAGCCCGGCGAAGGCCGGGCTTTGCCCCCTGTAGGGGCGCAGCGCGCTGCGCCCCTACTTCCAGTCGCCGGGGAAGAAATGTCCGAATTCCCGTTCGAGCCTCACAAAGGCAACACCCTCACAGGCTCATCCCCGGACGAGCCGCCGTTCCAGGCTCAGCACGAGGGCCAGCACGGCAGCGGTCGCCAGGCCGGCCCAGAAGGGGCCGGCGGGACCGGCCCAGACCCGCAGTTCGGCGCCGATCCGGCCGGCGGGGGAGCCCAGGAGCCCCGTGAGGGTGCCCATCAGGCCGACGAAGGCCCCCCGTCGGGCGGGGCCGACGGCGCCGGTGAGGAGGGCGCTGTAGGCGATGGACGCGGCGGGGGTGCTGGCGGCGGCAAGGACGAAACAGAGGGTCCCCAAAGGGCCCGGCGGGAGGAGCGCCCAGCCGAGGACCCCCAGCCCCATCACGCCTCCGGCGACGGCCATCATCCGGCGGTGGCCCACCCGGTCGCCCAACCAGCCCGCCAGCGGCGCCGAGAGGACGGCCACTCCGTCCCCCAGCGCGAACAAGAGGTTGAGCCCCTGGTCGTCCAGTCCCATCGCCTGGCGGGCGTGAAGGGCGATGAAGGGGCCGCCGAAGAGGAGGTTGAAAAGAAGGGTGTAAAGGGCGCCGATGAGGAGGAAGCCCAGAAAGACGGACCGGGAGGGGGAAGACGGAGAACCGTCATCGAGGCCGCCGAGGGACTCCTGCGGGGCCTGGTGGAGGGTCTCCTGGATCAGGAGGAGCCGGACCAGGCTGACGACGATCCCCACCGCCACGGTGATCCAGAGGAGGGTCGGCAGGGAGTAGAAAGCGAGGAGCCACGCGCCCAGGGCGGGCCCGGCGGCGTTGGCGAGGCGGGAGGCGAACGAGACCGCGCCGAAGGCCCGGCCCCGCTCCTCGGGCGGGACCGATTCGGCCAGGAGGGCGGTGAAGCCGGGCGACTGGGCGGAGGCGAAGACGGCGAGGGCGACGTGGCCGACGAGGAGGGCCCGCCAGTCCCCCGCGCGGGCCATCCAGGCCACGGAGACGACCACGCCGAAGATGGGGAGCACCGCCACCGGCTTCCGGCCGATCCGGTCGGCCAGGAGTCCGCCGAGCAGTTGGAAGAGGGCGAAGGCGGCGGAGAAGAGGGTGAAGGCGGTGCCGATCTGCCGCTCGGTCGCGCCCAGGGTGGCGTAGTAGGTGGGCAGGAGACGGCCCCAGGTCAGCCGGGCGACCAGCATCGCCGCCACGGTCGCCATCAGGATGGGGACGTTGCGCCGGGGGGTCATCGCTCTCCCTGGACGGCCTTCCGCCGCTCCCAGAAAGCGGCCCGGTAGTCCTCGAACCGACCCTGGAGGATCGCCTCCCGCAGTTCGCGGGCGATGGTGAGCATCAGGTGGAGGTTGTGGAGGGTGATGAGGTGGAGGCCGAGGATCTCGTTGGCGACCACCAGGTGGCGGAGGTAGGCGCGGCTGAAGTGGGTGCAGGTGTAGCAGGTGCAGCCCTCCTCAAGGGGGGCGGGGTCGTCGGCGAAGCGGGCGTTGCGCAGGTTGAGCCGCCCGGTCCGGGTGAGCGCGCTCCCGTTGCGGCCCATCCGGGTCGGGAGGACGCAGTCGAACATGTCCACCCCCCGGGCGACGCACTCCACCAGGTCCTCCGGCGTGCCGACCCCCATCAGGTAGCGGGGCTGGTCGGCGGGGAGGAGGGTGTCGAGGAGTTCCAGGACCGCGTGCATCTGCTCCTTCGTCTCGCCGACGCTCAGGCCGCCGATGGCGTAGCCGTCGAAGCCCAGGTCGGTGAGGAAGCGGGCGGACCGCTCCCGCAGGTCGAGGAAGACGCCGCCCTGGACGATGCCGAAGAGGGCCTGGTCGGGCCGGGATTTGGCGGCCTTGCACCGGGCGGCCCAGGCGTGGGTCCGCTCCAGGGCCTGGAGGTTGTAGTCGTAATCGAGGGGCGGGGCGCACTCGTCGAGGCAGGTGATGATGTCCGCCCCCAGGTTCTCCTGGATGGCGATGACCTTCTCCGGGGTGAACCGGTGCCGGGAGCCGTCGATGTGGGAGCGGAAGGTGACGCCGTCGTCGTCGATGGTGCGGCGCTGGGCGAGGCTGAAGACCTGGTAGCCGCCGGAGTCGGTCAGGATGGGGCGGTCCCACCCCATAAAGGCGTGGAGCCCGCCCAGCCGGGCGATCCGCTCGTCGCCGGGGCGGAGGTAGAGGTGGTAGGTGTTGGAGAGGATGATGGTCGCGCCCAGGTCCTTCAGGTCGCGCGGGGAGACCGCCTTGACCGTCGCCTGGGTGCCGACGGGCATGAAGACGGGGGTGGGGACCTCACCGTGAGGCGTCTTCAGCAGCCCGGCGCGGGCGCGGCCGTCGGTGGTCAGGAGGTCGAAATCGTAGATCGGTTTCCTTGCCACGGGTCGTCTTTCCTCCGGCTGGAGTCGGGGGGATTATAGTGGGGGTGGGGGAGGATGTCAAAGATGGTTCTCCGCCGCCGAGACACAGAGGACGCAGAGAAAGAGACCTTCTCTGCGTCCTCTGCGTCTTGACGGCGAGCGGATCGCGGTCATTCATCGATTGGGTGGAGGGCGGGGGGTGGGACGGCGGTCGCTTGCCGCTCGGCCGACCTTCTTGGGGGTGCCAGGTCGATCCGGCACCGGCCGTCCTCCCCCACGGTGATCGTCAGCGGCGGCATCGGCTGCAGTTCGAGGATCCGGCCGCAGAAGGGGCACTCGTGGACCGCCTCGTAGGCGACGGCGGGAATCATCGTCTCCACCGACTTTTCGCATCCGCAGAAGCCGACCCACAGCGGCTCCCCGCGCTGCATCTGCAGCGTCAGGTCGAGGTTGAGGCTGGCCACCAGCCGGTCGAACATCCGGCTGCTCTGGATTTTGAGCGGGCTATCGGACATCTACCTCCCTCTTCCGTCGATGTCGCCGAGGGACGGCCCTACGCCACCGGTTCGGCCTCGGGCGGCTGTTCGTCCGCCCCGCTCCGCCCCTCGATCCACGCGGTCAATTCGTCGGCAAGAGCCTTACAGGCAGCCGGGTCGTCGCACGACCCGTCGCAGAGGAAGACGGTCATCAGTTCGACGCCGCCCTGTCGGAACGACGTCGCGCCCTGTTTGATGGCATCGATCAATCGTCGTGTGACCTCTCTGGCTCGTTTATGACTCGGCATAACACTGCTCCTGCGGTGGATTGATTGAAGCGACCGCGGAAATCCGCCCTGTATATTTGTCGCCCGTTGCCGGATGGAAGGGTCTCCCTCGCCGCCCGCCCATCAGCGTGGAGCAGGTGAACGGACGGCGCGCGTCCGGCGCGTGGAGCCGCTCGGCCAGGGCCGGATCGGCCTGGGCGACCAGCCGGAGGAACGCCGCGTGGCCGGCCCGACCCAGGTAAGCGGGGAACACCGTGGGGCGCGTCGCACGGAGGTTGAGCACCAGGCTGACAATCATCTTGCCTCCAGCAAATGTCGTGAGGAACCGAATTGTACCCTCAAACAGCCGATCCGCCAAACCCGGTTCCTGACCTTCGGACAGGAGTTCGGACACCCTTTCCCGGCGGCTGGAAGCCGCGGCTACGGGTAGCGAAGCCGCCCTTCGGCGGCTCTCGCCTTCTCTCTTCGACAGGGGAAGCCCGGTCTTCGCCGGGCTTTGCCATTCGGTAGCCGGCGACTTCCAGCCGCCGGGCGGCGGGGCTTTCCGCCATGTCCGAACTCCTATCCAAACCCCAGAATGCGCCCCAACCGACGCGACCCAACGCCCTTCCGCCGCGCTCTCTCCTCCGACGAGGTCCGGCCTCAATGCCCTTCCGGGCATCCGGGGATTCCAACGAGTTACTGGAATTGGCAGCGTTCGCCAACCCACACGTCTTAATGCCCTTCCGGGCATCCGGGGATTCCAACGGGTCGATGTACAGCCGCAGAACGATGTCTTTTGGGACTGGTCTTAATGCCCTTCCGGGCATCCGGGGATTCCAACGGTCTCCCCCGCGCGCGGGGGTTTTGTGCTCAACGTCCCGTCTTAATGCCCTTCCGGGCATCCGGGGATTCCAACGTGTTGAAAGGGGGTGCAGGATGCTAGTTCGAGAGGCGTTAGTCTTAATGCCCTTCCGGGCATCCGGGGATTCCAACGCGAAGGTT
>CAZOLN010000012.1:19624-35382 GCA_964580565.1 uncultured Anaerolineales bacterium | reverse complement strand
TGGTCGCCGTCGGCTCCCCTTTACACACCCCCCGCAGTAGGAGAACGACCTGCGCCGGCCGGAGATGCTTCCCCCAATTGTACCACATCAGCACTCGTTTTAGACATGAGCCACACTATTATAGCACAGCATCGCAACTGTACAAAGACCAACAGCGATCCCGGCAACAAACCGTGCAGACCAAGGGGCGAATCGCCGGGCGCTTTGTTCTTGCCTCCTCCCGCTGTTCCGATAAGACGGGAGAGAGCAAACCGCTGGGCAGCCGGTCGGTGGGTCCAGCATATACCCCAGCAGCCCCTTGCCACTTCCCCCTCAGAGGTGGTACAATATCCGGCGGGATGGCCTGGCTATACACACCCTATTTCTGGCCCTTCCTTACATCGGCCGTCATCACAGGGGCGCTGGGAGTCTACGCCTGGCGGCGCCGCACCGTCCCCGGTGCGACTTCCTTCGCCTTCCTGATGCTGATCTCCGCTTGGTGGTCGGCGACCAACGGGCTGGAGGTCATCGCGGCGGACCTGCCGACCAAACTCCTCTGGGCCAATCTCCAGTACCTGGCCTACGTCTCCGCGCCGGTGGCATGGGTGGTGATGGCGCTCCAATACACCGGCAAGGAGCGCTGGCTGATGCGGGGCCGCCTGATCGGCCTCTCCATCATCCCCCTCCTCACCCTGCTTCTGGTCTGGACGAACGACCGCCACGGCCTGATGCGACAGGGGGTCCATCTGGACACCTCCGGTCCGCTTCCCGTGATCGGCAAGACCTATGGACCGTGGCACTGGGTACACATCGGCTACTCCTACCTCCTGCTCTCCGTCGCCTTCGTCCTCCTGCTGGGCGCGACGGTGGACGCGCCGCCCCCCCATCGCGGGCAACCCCTCGCCCTCCTGATCGGCCTGCTCTTGACGATGTTGTGGAACGGCGCCTGCGCCCTCGGCTTCAGCCTCATCCCAGGGATGGACACGACGGCGGTGAGTTTCATCCCGATGGGGATCGTGGTGGCGTGGGGGCTCTTCCGCCACCGCCTGTTCGACGTGGTGCCGGTGGCGCGGGCCACGGTCGTGGAGAACATGGGCGAGGGAGTGATCGTCATCGACGCCCAGGGGCGGATCGCGGACCTCAACCCCGCCGCCCGACGCATGCTGGGCCTCCCTGCGCCTCAGGCCGTCGGCAGAGAGGCGCGAGAGGTGCTGAGCGCGTGGCCCGCCCTACAGGCCCTCTGCGAGGGAGCCAGGGAGACGGAAGCGGTTTGGGAGACAGAGAAGGGGCAGCGGCACTACCATCTCTCCCTCTCGCCCCTGAGCGACCGCCACGGGCACCCGTTGGGACGGCTGATCCTCCTGCGCGACGCCACCGAGGAGCGGCGGGTTCAAGCCCGACGGATGGAGCAACAACGGACGGTGGCGATACTGAGCGAGCGGGAACGGTTGGCGCGGGAGTTGCACGACAGCCTGGGGCAGGTGCTGGGCTTCATCTCCGTGCAGGCCCAGGCCGTCCGCTTCCTTCTCTCCAACGGCCAGACCGGTGCGGCCGACGCCCGCCTCGCCCGCCTGGTCGAGGTCGCCCACGACGCCCACGCCGACGTCCGCGAATCCATCCTCAGCCTGCGGGCCGCTGCCGCGCTGGAGCAGGGCTTCTTCACCGCCCTGGAAGGCTACATCGATCGGTTCAGCCGACAGTATGGGGTCTCCGTCGAACTGGACGTCCCGGACGATCTAAGAAGGCGATCGTTCGGGTCGGCCGCGGAGGTCCAACTGCTGCGCATCGTCCAGGAGGCCCTCAGCAACATCCGCAAGCACGCCGGCACACCCTCGGCGCGGATCACCTTCTCCGAGCGGGCGGGCTGGCTCCAGGTGACCGTCGAGGACGAAGGGCACGGGTTCGACCCCCAGCGCCGTCCCCCAGGGGCGGGCTTCGGGCTGCGCATTATGCGGGAGCGGGCTGAGGAGGTGGGCGGGAGCGTAGAGGTGAAATCCGCCCCCGGCCGCGGGACCCGGATCACCGTCCGGATGCCGCTGGGCAAGGCGACGCCGGAGCGGGGAGCACCGGCGATGGAGCCCCCCTACCCCACGAGCGAGGACGACCGATGAGAGTGCTCCTGGTAGACGACCATCCCCTGTTCCTCGAAGGGCTGCAGAACCTGCTGGAGGCTCGGGGTATTGAGGTGGTGGGCACCGCCAGCGACGGCCTGGAAGCGCTGGAGAAGAGCCGCACCCTCCATCCCGATCTGATCCTGATGGACATCCAGATGCCCCGTTGCGACGGCCTCACCGCCACCCGCCTGATCAAGGCGGAACTCCCCTGGGTGCGGATCGTGATGCTCACCGTCTCCGAGGAGGACGAGGACCTCTTCGAAGCGATCAAGTGCGGGGCCTCCGGGTACCTTCTCAAAAGCCTGGACGCCGCTGAGTTCTTCCAACTGCTCTCCAATCTGGAGCGGGATGAGCCGCCCCTCTCGCCGGGGATGGCGACCAAGATCCTGGCGGAGTTCGCCCGGCAGGCCAACGAGGAAGAAAAAGGAACCCCCTCCGCGGAGGAAGGGGACGGCCTCACCCCCCGCCAGATCGCGGTCCTCAGCCTCGTGGCACAGGGGATGACCTACAAGGAGGTCGGCGAAGCGCTCCACCTCACCGAGCGCACGGTCAAGTACCACATGGCCAAGATCCTGGAACGGCTCCACGCGCGCACCCGCGCCGAAGCCATCGCCTACGCCTCCAGGAAGGGCATCCTTCCCAGGCGTCGGCCCCCGCAGGAATAGATCGAATCTCGGGAGCCGAGTTTCGAATTCGCCCCTTGCACCCTGTCCCCTCCCATCCCTTCAGACTGTCCCTTCGTACATTGACGGGCCCGTCAACTTTATCTTAAAATTCCCTTAAACCCCCTTAAACCGGGAGGGGGGTGTCCTTTGGCGTCACTTCCACGCGAGGTGAACGTTGCACAAGCGGCTGAAAGTTGTCCTCTACGGGAACTCCCTGTTTCTGGCAGGCGTGAAGGCCGTCCTGGAGGAGCACGCAGACCTGGACGTGACCCAGGTGGACGTCTCCCTTCCCGACGCAGAGCACCGCTTGCTCGCGGCCCAACCCGATGTGGTCGTCTTCGACCTCACGGCCCCTCACGCCCTGCGGGGGATCTCCCTCCTGAGAGGACAGCCGAACCTGCCGCTCATCGGCCTTAACGCGAACGACAACACCGTGCTGGTCCTCTCTGCCCGCTCCTACGAGCCCTCAACGGTGAGCGACCTGGCACGGGTCATCCGAGCACAGATCGGCTCCCCGGAAGCCGAGCTGTCCAATCCTTAGGCGTCGAGGAGGTACGT
Source organism: uncultured Anaerolineales bacterium (assembly GCA_964580565.1). Taxonomy (GTDB): domain Bacteria; phylum Chloroflexota; class Anaerolineae; order B4-G1; family DUEL01; genus DUEL01. The sequence continues at coordinate 32,066 of CAZOLN010000012.1, read as the reverse complement.
AATGAGGCGGTCCCGTTCTTCCACCTGGGTGATCGGTGCCCTGGTCGGCCTCGCGCTGGCGTTGGTCCTCTACCCCACGGTGGTCTCGGCCGCGCGGCCCAACGGCCTTCAGGCCGCCTGGGAACGCGTCCGCCAGGCCGGCTCCTACCGCTTCTCCGCCGACATCGTCCAAACCTCCACCCCGCTCCCCACCATCACCAACGTCGGACGGACCACGCGCCGGGATCGACTGCATCTGGAGGGCAAGACGGACCTGAGGTCCCGAACCCTCCACCTCGTCCTCTGGTCCCAAGGGGGCAACATCCTCAACGCCCGCTCCGGCGTCGAGGTACGGATCGAAGGGGACCGCGCCCTGATCCGCCGGGCCAACGAGCCGTGGCAGGAAGCCGAGGACTTCACCGCCTTCTTCGCCCCCGAAGGGGACTTCATGGCCTATCTCATCGCTGCCAAGGACGTCGCCGAGCACGAGCCGGAGACCCGCGCCGGGGTCACCTTCACCCGCTACACCTTCCGCATCGACGGTCCGGCCTTCGCCGCCTACCTGCGCGACCAACTTCAGCAGCGCCTGCTGGAGGAAGGGGAACTCCCTCCCGGGGCGGAACTGGACCTGCCCAAGGCGCTCCTTGAGATGACCGGTGAGGGCGAACTGTGGGTCGGCACCAACGGACTGCCCATCCGCCAGATCCTCCACCTCCAGTTTCCGGACCGGTACGACCAGCAGATCTCGGCGGAGGTGACGGTGGACTTCTCCGACTTCGGCCCCGTACCCAGGGGGCTGGCCGCAGCGGTCCCGCCGCTGACCCGCTCCGCAAGCCGACTTCTCTACCAGATCGCCTTCTTCCTCCTCACCCTCGCCGGGCTCCTCCTCCTCGTCGCCTACCGCCACGTGCGCAAGGTGTACGCCGCACTGGCGCTGGTGATCATCGCCTCGCTGGTGGTCACGCCGCTTCTCCAGAGCGCGCGGGCAGCGGAGTTCGCCCGCCGCCAGGCGGAACGCGCCCGCGAGCAGGAGGAAGCAACCGCGGAGAACGACCTGGGCCAGAGGATGAAGAACCTCCTCGCCGAGCCGGATTCCCTCACCCCCGGCGGCCCGGCCGCCCTGGAGATGATCAAGTCCGACACCGGCCAGGACTCCGACCACGACGGCCTCACCGACGTCCAGGAGGTCTTCCTCGGCACCAACCCCCACCACCACGACGCCGACACGCTGTTCACCTTCCGGGACCCGGCTCCCCTTCTCCAGGAGACCGGGGAGGATTCCGACGGGGACGGCCTCACCGACTACCAGGAGCAACTCCTCGGCACCAACCCCAATGTCGTCGACTCCGATGGGGACCTCATCACCGACACGCTGGAGGTCCAGGGCTTCTTCTACGCCGGGCGGGTCTGGTACACCGACCCGCTGGAGATGGACACCAACGACGACGGGTTCTCCGACGGGCAGGAGTGGTTCGTGGATGAGGACGGCGACGGCATCCCCGACGACACCGACGGCGACGGCACGCCCGACGTGCTGGACGACGACAACGACGGCGACGGGGTGCCCGACAACCTGGACCTGGCCCCCTACTCCACCACCAAGGACACCCACACCTTCTCCAAAGACAACCCCTTCGCCCTGATCGTGGACCACCTGAACCCCGGCTACATCACCTACGTGGAGTTCCAACTCCGGCCCACCAACCCCGATCATCTCTGGTACGCCTACAACGTCCTCGACTGGCCCAAAGGGGATAAGCAGGGGCAGATACAGGACGAGGACGGGGCCACGTTCTACGATCTGGACCCCTCCACCGACCCCAACGTCAACGGCCTGGGCGACCTCAAGGTGATCCCCATGCTGCAGATCCGAATGCCGGGCGACCTGAACAACCTGCCGTCCAAGGACGTGTTGAAGCACTACGGGATCACGGTGATGGACCTGCCGGACGGGGAGAAGGCGGCCTACGTTCCCCTCCAGTTGGTCACCGTGGAGCGGGGGGACAAAGACGTCGCGTTCTACGGTAAGATGATCTACCTCCCCGCCGACACATGGGGCGAGGCCCACGAGGTCCGGCTCGTCTGGGTGATCCAAGCGTTGGTGGACATCTGCGAGGAGTTCGAAGACGGCATCTGCACGAAGTACAGTGAGAACAACGAACCCCAGATCATCCACGTCTACGACGACGAGTGGTACCTGACCGGGCTGAGCGTCCGGGAGGACCACGGGACGGACGTCGCCGTCGTCTACGAGGACCCCCAGCAGGACATCGTGCTGACAGGGGACACCGACCTGGCGGACGATTCCAACCTTTTCCTCCTCGCCTACGGCCTGGAGCCGACCTTCCTCGCTGGTCGCACCGGGGAGGACGGCAAGCGGGATCTCACCCTAAACGAGATCTACCGCCGCTTCAACCACGCCACCAACGACGCCGTCTCCAACGAGGAACGGTGGAACCTGGAGAACGTCTTCACCGTCATCACCTACACCTACACCCACCGGGACGAGGCCATCGCCACGATGGCGATGACGGAGACCAAGCAGATCCTAGACAACGCCTTTACCTCCTACTGGCACACCAATCGCCCCATCACGCCCACGCTGATGTTCGCCCGCGAGGACCGGTTCCGCGCTCTGGGGACGGATGCGGAGGCGACCGAAGCCGACCTCCTCACGTGGACCAACAATCAACTCACGGTGGACATGAACCCCGATCGCATCCCCCTCCAGACGGCGGTCGGCCTCAACTGGGCTCCCTTTATGTACGACTCCGACGAGGGGGAATGGCTCTCCTGCCCCATAGAGACGTACCTCTCGCTGCTGGAAACCCGGTACAAGGACGCCGTCCATGATCCCGACCCCTACGTCGCCACAGGGCGGATGACGGTGTTCCAGTTCCTGTACCTCACCCTCTTCCGGGGAGTGACGGTGATCGTCGAGATCGGCGACGCGATCCTGGAACGCCAGAACGCGGAACTGGACTCAAACATCGGGTTCACCCTCGGCGAGGTCGCAGGGGAGGTCATCGTCTTCCTCGTCGAGATGTGGGTGATGCGCGGTTATTTCAACAAGACGGCCTTCCTCTGGGTGCTGGGGAGGCTGATAGAGCAGCAGCGGTTCACCCGCAGCAGCTGGACCGACCCCCTGGCCAAGATATGGAGTTGGATCAAAGCGGCGGTGGGCAAGTTCCGTTCCTGGTGGCAGGCGGGCCAGTTACGCCAGTGCGGCGCGGTGTTGAACCTCGTCATCTTCACCATCATCGCCGTCGCCATCGGCATCTACTTCCTTGTCAAGGGCTACATCGCCAACGACCCCGCTGCTCGTATCACCCTCGCCGTGATCGCGGGCATCGGGCTGGGCTGGCTGTTCGTCATCGCCCCCATCCTCCAGGTGGTCGACCTTGTCAACGCGCTCCAGATCGCGCGCGGGGTGGGCACCTGGACCGCCGTCCGGCAGGCCCTGACCAGCACCTCCCAGTACATCGGCGTCTCCCGCGTCGCCGCCGCCATCGGGTTGATCATCGCCGTGGGCCTCACCTGGGGCGTCTTCATCTACACCGTCGTCAAGCACGACATCCCTCCGGGCAGCATCGCCTTCAACATGCTGCTGGCCCAGACCATCGCCGCCACCATCGTCACCATCCTGATGGTCGTCCTCTCTACGACCGTCATCGGCGCGATCATCGTCGGCATCATCTCCCTGATCGACATTATCCTCACCATCCTCGGCGTCGACTTCACCATCACCGGCTGGCTTATCGAGGTCGTGGCCTCATTGCTCCACTCCTTCCAGCCCCTCGTGGATATCTCGGTGGAGACCGGCAACTTCTCTATGTCGTTGGTAAATCCCGAGGAAGGGATGGTGGCAAAGGCTAACGTGAACGTCAGTCTCCAAATCACCTCTACCGCTGTCCACACCGACCCGCAGAGCCTCGGCGCGGCGAGCCGCCCGGAGGCGTTCTCCGAGGATACGATCCGTATGACCACCTTCCTCTACGAACTGAGTTCGGTTACCAATACCATCGTTGCGAAGCCCGATGAGCGAAAGGACGACTGGAAAGTCGAGGCCGACCGCCCCGCGATCTTCAGCGGGCCTTTGGGTTTCCCGATTCAGCGCAACCTGTACAGAGGTGAACTGGTAGATACTCCCTCGACGGTCGTTCCCCTTACCGCGGGCATCAACGTCACCATCCCTCTCCACCTCAACGCCGGGTTCGCCGTCCCCTGCCTGGATTGTTGGTACATCATCGTCTTCTCCATCTGTTCGGACAAAACGATCACCGGCACCGTCTCCGTCCCCGTAGGAGACGCCGTCGTCCTCGACGTCTTCCCAAGGACGCTGGACGAGTTCTTTGACCTCTCCTGGGCCGGGGAGGGGAGCCCCTTCCTCCACCAGAAGGACCGGGATGGCGACGGCCTCCTCAACGCCTACTTTGAAAACGGCAACGATCCGAACGACGCAACCCCTGACGCCGACGGCGACGGTCTCTCCGACGCCTACGAACTTCAGATCCGCTCCATCGGCGCGGAGAACGGAGGGGCCTACATCTCCCCCCTGAGCGCCGACAGCGATATGGACGGCCTCTGCGACGCCCAGGAGATCCAGTTCGGCACCGACCCCGGCCGCCGCGACACCGACGGCGACGGCCTGGACGACGACGAGGAGGTCTACCACCAGGACCTCTGCGACGGCGACAACGACGGCGACACGACGGAGTGGTTGGGCGGGTGGACCTTCACCATCTCCGGCCTCACCACCCTCGTCACCTCCGACCCCCTCCTCTTCGACACCGACGGCGACGGGATGAGCGATCTGGCCGAGCGGACGCTCCACCAACTGTCGCCCGACGACTACCCCTTCAACCCCAACGTCTTCAACGAAAGCCCCCTCGCCCTCTACGCCGAGGCAGACGACGAGGACGGGTTCGTCTTCCCCGGACAGACGTTGGCCTACACCGCCACCGTCCAGAACAACCTCTCCACCGACCTCTACGCGCTGGGCACCCTCACCGTCACCCCGCCCGCCTTCCTGGGCGGCGGCGTCGTCACCACCACCTTCAACATCTTCCGCGACGAGTGGAAGGTCCTCACCCAGACCTTCACCGTGGACGCAGGGGCCAGCAGCGAGGCGGCCTCCATCCGCAACGACATGTTCGCCCGCCTGCACGACGGCGACCTGCGCATCAAATGGACGTGGGACCCACCCCGGCAGGAGACCTCGCAGGACGTGGGAACCAGCCTCTATGCCACCTGGCTCGCTCAGGCCACCGGCGCGGACTACGACTACCTCGTCGCCTCCCTGGAGGGGCAGGACACGGTGGACGGCCGCTACACCCACGGCACCGTCAACCTCCGCCACGCCGAGTCCGCCTTCTCCGACGCCAACGGGATGAGCTGGGAGTGGGGCGTGGACCGGCCCAACGGCTATGGTCCTGCAAAGGAACGCCCTAGCGTCGCCTGCAACAACGCCGGCCGCTGCCTCACCACCTGGGTCGACTCCTACTTCAACAACTGCACCGACATCCGCTTCACCCGCATCAAGTGCATCAACGAGGACGATCCGGGCGATAACGGCGAGTACTACCTGGTGCTGTACGAGGACGGCACCGGAACGGAGATATGGTCTTATCGAAAGAACAACGGCATCAGCCTGGACGATGGGGAATCCTACAACTTCCCCGCCGACGCCCGAACCAACTTCTGCGGCACCGACCGGCTGGAGATCTGGGAGGACGATGCCCTCGGCACCAAGTACGACGACCGGGTGGGCTACCTCTACTTCACCGCCAACGAGCCCCATTCCTTCCGGCGCAAAGTCAACCAGGAGGGCGGCACCGACGATGAGGTGGAACTCTCCGGCGTGGTCGAGGCCACCAACAGGGAGGCCGTCTACGGGGCCATCGCCAATCAGAACCGGACCGTCGTCGTCTCCCAGTTCACCGTCGGCGACGACGACCTGACCCGCAAGTTCCGCCCCATCGTCGCCAGCGACGGGCAGGATTTCCTCGTCGTCTGGTATCGGGACGGCCTCGGCCTCAAGGCCCGCCGGGTCAACAGCGACGGCTCGATGGGCGATCAGATCGTCCTGGGTATGGACACCCAACAGGCCCTCCTGACGTGGATCGGCGATTCCTACCTCCTCGTCTGGGCCGACGACTCCAGCGGCGACTGGGACGTCAAGGGGGTCCGGCTGGATCGGGACGGGCGGAGGATCGGGGACACCTTCACCGTCGCCAGCACGTCGTCCAACGAGGCCCGGCCCGCCGTCGCTTACGACCCGATCAACGACCGGGCGCTGATCCTCTACGTCTTCTACAACAAGGACACCGTCCAGGTCAAGGGCTGTTTCTACCAGAACGGAACCGTGAGCGATCCCTTCGCCATCTCCCCGGCGTGGGAGGGGAGCCACGTCCTCCACAACGTCGCGGTAGCCTACGAACCTCTCTACGGCGGCTGGATGGCGTTCTGGGAAGAGGGGGTGCCTGCAACGGGTGGCTCCCGTCTCCACGTCCGACCGCTGGATGCCGATGGACGTCCCCTCCTCTCCACCGGAGGCGGCGACCTCTCCGACCAGGTCACTTTCGACGCCCACCTCGACCATCTGGCCGCCGCCTGTAGCGAGCAACCCGTCATCCAGGGCAGCGACACCGCCCGCTGCGCCACGCTCCACGGTGAGGACGGGGCCCGGATGCGGCTGGAGCGGTTCTACCTCCGCAGGATCCTGCCCTGGCTGGGGGCCCTCTCCCGCACGGAGACGCTGCCGCTCGTGGTGGACGACGACGTGCCCACCGCCACCTTCACCTCTCTATCCGACGGCCAGTTCGTCGCCGTGACCGGAACGCTGGTCATCGGCGGCGACGCGACCGACCCCACCTCCTACATCGACAAGGTGGAGGTACGCGTGGACAACGGCCCGTGGGAGGAGGCGGAGGGGGCCGAATCGTGGGCCTACGCCTGGGACGTGAGCAGCCTGCCCGACGGCGCCCACACCCTCTCCGTCCGCGCCACGGACGCGGTGGGCCACGTCGGGCCGGAGACGACCATCACCGTCTACCTCGACCGCGTCCCGCCGGCCATCAACGTCACCACCCCCGCCGCCGGCCAGATCGTCGGCGCGAGCCGAGACGCCGACGACCGCTGGGTCGTCTCCCTCGTCGGCACGGTCAACGACGTCGGGCCGGCCCCCGCGGGCGTGGACTCGGTCGAAGCGATCCTCTCCCCCAACGGCGCCGGTTGGCAGACGGCGACCCTCGCCCTGCCCAACTGGTCGCTGGATTACCGCCTGCCGTACTTCAAGGACGACGGCTCGCCGCTGAACAACCCCACCGGCCACTACACCCTCACCGTCCGCGCCACCGACCGGGTGGGCAACCAGACCCCCGAGACGGCCTACACCCAGATCACCTTCGGGGTGGACACCACCCCGCCCGTCGCCGACGTGCGCGACACCGGCCCCTCCACCACCACCATCACCCAGACCCTCCTCGTCTCCGGCGTCATCACCGACCCCGGCTCGGTCGCCATCGGGGTGCGGTCCCTCCAGATCGCCTACGCCCCGGCCGGAGAGGATCCGCAGGACTGGCTGACGGCGACCGTCGCCTCGGTCGGCGCCGTCACCTCCACCTGGTCCCACCGGGTCCCCGCCGACCTGGAGGGCCTCTACACCATCAACCTGCGCGGCACCGACCGGCTGAGCAACCGGAACGACGACGAGTCCACCTGGCCCCAGTGGCAGGGGGAGATCGACACCGCCGCGCCGCGGTCGGCGATCACGGTGACCTATCGGGGCGCGGGCAGCGCCGCGCAGACGGCCTACGAAGGCCGCTCGGAGGACTTCAACCTCTCCACCGACGGCTACCAGTTCGTCTGCCCCCTGCAGGCGAAGGATCGGGAGACCTACGACGATCCGTGGTGGAGCGAGACGGTCAGCGACACCACCCGCCTCTACCGGCTCACGCCCACCTGCATCCGCAACGGCTTCGCCGCCACCCAGCCCACCCTCCGCGCCTGCGACGCCTACACCCACTGCGAGACCGTCACCGGCACCCTCCCCTCCGGCTACACCCCGCCGCCCATCGCCTCGACCGTCCTCACCCCCACCCACGAATCCGCCATCACCACCACCGGCCCCGTCACCCTCTACGTCGGCTCCTACGCCGTCAACGGTCTGGCCGCCGTCACGGTCACGGTGAACGGGAACTTCCTCGCTGCCCACGTCTGGCCCGTCTCCCCCACCGTCACCGACACGGTGTGGACGGCTCCCTGGACCCCGCTCGACGAGGGGACCTATCGGCTGGAAAGCCGGGCGCGGGATCGGAGCGGCGCGCTCCAGTCGGACCTCCAGCCCATCACCGTCACGGTGGATTGGACCCCGCCCGGCGTCGAGATCGACGCCCTGGTCTTCACCACCACCCACCAACTCTCGTCGGGACGGGTGCTCCTCACCGGTGAGTACACCGAGACGGTCAGCCCGGAGGGGGTAGAGGTCTCCATCAACGGCGGGGACTGGATGTGGACCGACATCTCCAACAGCTGGCGGCTGCCCTGGTATCTGGACGATCGGCCCGACCCCGGCGTCTACACCTTGACCCTTCGGGCCACCGACGGCGCAGGCCACACGACGGTCGTCACCCGCGCCGTCACGGTGGACATCAGCCCGCCCGAGCCCGTCACCGTCACCATCGCCTACACCGACAGCCTGGGGATCCGCCACGCCCTCACCCCGGGCCAGACGGTCTACGAGCCCGCGCCGACGCTGATCATCACCTGGACCGGCTCCACGGACGGCTCCGGCATCGCCGCCTACCGCGCCGGGTGGACCGCCTCCTACACCGATACCTCCGGCCTGACCTCCCACGGCCCCGCCGTCCGCGCCCACAGCCAGGTGGTGAACGAGCCGACGAAGGTGTACGCCCACGTGGTGGTGGTGGATGCCTACGGCAACCGAACCCACCGGGTGGTCGGGCCGATCTACGTGGACGGCCCCAACACGCCCGACTACATCGGCGATCTGGCCTACCACGGCTGGCTGGACACCGGCTGCTCCCAGGTATCCGCCGACTACGAGATCGCCCAACACGCCGCCACCGGCTCCGCCATCACCGAGACGCAGCGGTTCTACGCCACGTGGGACGACAGCGCGCTCCGGTTCGCCTGGACCGGCGCCAACTGGGACGCGGCAGGCGACCTGTTCATCTACCTCGACACGGGCCCCGGCGGCTCCTCCGTCGCCCACGATCCCTACGGCACCGGACCCACCATCACCCTGCCCGACGGGATGGGGGCCGACTACCTCATCTGGGTCGAGGACGGCGAGGACGCCTGGCTGATGCACTGGACCGGCTCCACCTGGCAGGTCCAGACCGACCTGGACGCCGACCACTTCCAGATGGACACGGACCGCGACCCCGTCGCCACCGACGTCCTCATCCCCTTCGACTGGCTAGGGATCGCCGACCCGGCCGCCGCCTCCCTGCGGCTGGTGGCGCTGGCTTCGGAGGAGGAGGCCCTGCGCATCTGGGCAACCGCGCCCGACAAGAACCCGCTCAACAGCCGTCGGGACGTCAACCCGGTGGCGGTGAACCTCCTGGATCGGGACTTCGGCCTCACCCAGAGCCTCTACTGGCCCTCTCTCGGCTCCGGCCGCTGCCCCAACCAGGGCCAGTTCGCCGACGCCGACCTGCAGGTGAGCCTCACCGCCGAGCCCGTCGGTCTGGCGGTCGGCTTCCTGCAACACGACCTGCCCAGCCTGCTCACCCCCGATCAGCCGCTGGACGCGGACCTGGACGGGGAGCCGGACGTGGACCTGCCGGTGGACGTCCAGCCGGCCCTCCTCGGCGAAGGGCTGCCCATCACCTACACCCTCACCTACACCAACGAAGGCGCGGTGCCCGCCCCCGGCGCGCGGGTGACCGTCACCGCCCACGGCGGGGTGGAGTTAGCGGGCGGCAGCCCCCAGGTCTTCTCCCTGACCGGGGTCAGCGGGACCATCCAGTTCAGGGGGGTCATCAACACCCTGCTGGACGGGGAATCGGCCGAGGTGGACGCGGTGGTGGCCGACGCGACCCACGGCAAGTTCGACTGGCTCTGGGTCCAGCACGACATCGACACCGCCCCGCCGGTGAGCCTGACCGTCCAGTCGCCGGTGGACTACCTCGCGCCGTACACCAACACCGTACGCGGCACCGTCGTCGATCCCTCCGGCGTGCCGACGGTCGAACTGGAGATCCAGAGCACCTTCACCTCCACCACCCTCCTCTGCCCCGACGACACGCCGGACGACGGGGAGTGGGAGTGCGTCTGGAATGCGGGCGGCGCGTCGGACGGGGCGACCGTCCAGATCCGCGCCCGCGCCAGGGACCGGTTCGACAACATCGGCGACTGGACCGACTGGATCTCCTTCACGGTGGACGCCGTCCCGCCCACCATCTCCCTCGACAACGAGACGTTGGCCCTCTTCAACGACGGGCTCCTGATGTCGGAGGAGACGGACCTCTCCGGCACGGTCGAGGACGACCGGCGGGCCGGGTGGATGGAGGTCTGCGCCACGGAGGAGGGTAAACAGGGCAGGGAATGCGCCCGCGCCGAGGTCACGCCGGGCGATGCGCCCTCCGGCACCTGGTACGTCCCGCTGCCCATCCACGGCTCCGGAGACGGCACCCGGCAGACCCTCACCTTCTACGGCTTCGACAGCGTGGGCAACCGGTCCGCGCCGGTGGAGCGGTTCGTGCTGGTGGACGTCGTCCCGCCCGCGCTGGACGTCCTCTACGCCGCGCAGAACGCCTACGTCCTCGACCCCACCACCGTCCTCACCGGCACCGTCAGCGACGGGTACGGCGTCCAGGAGGTCAGGGTACGGGTCCGCAATCCGCAGAACGAGGTCCACATCGAGCAGGCCACGTTGAGCGGCACCGAGTGGTCCTTTGCGACCACCTTCTCCACGCCGGGCCACTACATCCTGGGCGTGGAGGCGGAGGACCAGGCCGGCAACCACCGCACCTACGGCACCTTCGACGTGATGGTTTACGAGGGAGACAGAGTAGCCAACCTCGCCGTGAGCCAGTTCGGCTCCTCCGACCCGGCCATCACCGGCCGTCCCTTCACCTACACCGTCGTCATCACCAACTCCGGCCCCTCCGAGGCGACGGCGACGGTCCTGACCTTCACGTTGCCCTCGGTGGTGACGACGCCGTCCGTCACGCCGGACCAGGGCACCTGCACCGTGGCCGAACCGCAGATCACCTGCAACCTGGGCACCCTCGCCGACCAAGCCACGTCCCACGTCGTGATCCGGGTGCACGTCCCGCTCACCACCACCGGCAAGCTGGCGAGCCGCGTCGAGGTGGCCTCCAGCAAGGTGGACTTCAACGAGGAGGACAACGAGCAGGACCTGTACATCTCCACCTACCAGCCCGTCACCGGCCTGACGGCGGTCTCGGACCAGCCGACGGTCTTCGGGACGCCGACCCACTTCACGGCGACGGTGGAGACGGGCACCGACGTCGATTACACCTGGTCGTTCGGAGACGGGATCACCACCACCGGGCGGGTGATCACCCACACCTACGCGGCCGTGGGGCGGTACACCGCCGTCGTCACCGCCCGGAACGCGGTCAACTTCCTCACCGCCACCGTCCCCGTCTCCGTGGACGTGCCCATCGGTATCCCGCTGGTGGACACCGACTTTGAGGGTCCGTTCCCGACCGAGGGGTGGCTGTTCACCTCCCTCGACCAGGGAAGCGACGACTACGGCTGGCACGATACCCAGAGCCGGGTCCGCAGCGGCGCGACCAGCGTATTCCACGACGACCTGTTCGGGATGTACGATTCCTGGCTGGTGACGCCGCTGTTCACGCCGACCGTCAACAGCGAACTGGTCTTCTGGCAGTACGAGCGGTACGCGGAGGCCTACTACCGCCACTCCATCTGGGTCTCCACCGGCAGCGGCGATCCCAAGTATGAGGAGTTCGTGCCGCTGGTGGAGGACCTGGGACCGGGGACGAATGAGACCTGGGAGGAGGTCCGCATCCCCCTGGGCGACTACGCCGACCAGCCCATCTACGTCGCCCTCCGGTACGAAGGGGACTTCGCCGACGAGTGGTACGTCGACGACGCGCGGGTGACCGCAGGAGTGTACGCCCTGAACGATGGGCCGAAGTCCCCCGGCGAAGCCGTCACCCTGTGGGCGGGCGTGGGGAGCGGGACCAACATCCGCTACACCTGGTCGTTCGGGGACGGAATCACCGGCACCGGCCAGGTGGTCACCCACACCTACGCGGCCGCCGGCGTCTACACCGCCGTCGTCACCCTCTCCAACTCCATCAACACCGTCACCACCACCACCGTCGTCCGGATCCAGCACCGCGTCTACCTGCCGCTGGCGTTGAGGACCTACACACCCCCGTGCTTCGACGCCTACGAGCCGGACGACACGGTGGATCAGGCCACCGCCATCCCCGTCGAC
>CAZOLN010000012.1:9106-19524 GCA_964580565.1 uncultured Anaerolineales bacterium | reverse complement strand
CGACGCCTACGAGCCGGACGACACGGTGGATCAGGCCACCGCCATCCCCGTCGACGGCACGCCGCAGCGCCACAACTTCCACGAGGCCGGGGATGTGGACTGGATCGCCTTCGAGGTCCCCGACCCGAGCGTCGATTACATCATTGAGACGTTTGACCTCAACGACACCGACACGGTCATCTACCTGTACGACTCCGACGGCGAGCGGCTGCTGGACTGGAACGACGACGCCGCACCGGGCGTGGCCGCATCCCGCCTGACCTTCGACCCCTACCACGCCGGCACCTTCTACGTCAAGATCGTCCAGTACGACCCCTCCACCGGCGGCTGCGATCAGGCGTACTCGGTGCGCGTGACCGCTCAGATAGGGGGGAGGTCCTTCCATCGGGAATAGCGGAATCTCGACCTCGAATTCGAAAAGGAGAAGGCTATGCGTAGACTCCTGGTATCTCTCGCGCTCGGACTGGCTGCGCTGGCTCTGGCGACGGTCCTGACCCAGGGGGTGGCTGTCGCCCTCGCGCCCGTGGGGACCGGGGGGATGTCGGCCCAGACGCTCGCCCCCGCCGTCACCGGCACGGTCCCCATCACCGCCCCCCTCCTCTCCGAGGACTTCGAGGGTGGCTTCCCACCCGAGGGGTGGCTGGTCACCTCGCTGGGGCCGGACGGCGCGTGGGCCTGGGACGACACCAACGGCCATTCCGGCACCCATAGCGCGTTCCACGATTTCACCCGGGTCGACACGGCCGATTCCTGGCTGGTGACGCCGCTGTTCACGCCGACCGTCAACAGCGAACTGGTCTTCTGGCAGTACCAGAAGTACGCCCACGACTACCACCGCCACTCCATCTGGGTCTCCACCGGCCCGCAAGACCCCAAGTATCAGTATCCCCCCGAGGATTATGAGGACCTCGTTCCCTTGGTCGCCGACCTGGGGCCGGGGACGAATGAGACCTGGGAGGAGGTCCGCATCTCCCTCTCCGACTACGCCGACCAGCCCATCTACATCGCCTTCCGGTACGAGGGCGACCACGCCGACGGTTGGGCCATCGACGACGTGGAGGTGACGGCGGGGCTGTACGCCACCAACGACGGGCCGACCCCTCTCGGGCAGGCCACCACCCTCTCGGCCACCATCGCTGCCGGACGCACCGCCACGTTCACGTGGGACTTCGGGGACGGGATGACGGCGACGGGGGCGGTGGTGACCCACGTCTACCCCGCCCTGGGCACGTACACGGCGGTCGTCACCGCGAGCAACAGCGCGAGCGTGGTGACCGACACGACGGTGGTGTCGGTGCGGGCGTTCGTCTACCTCCCCCTGGTGATCCGCGGGGAGTAGCCGGAGGAACGTGATGCGAAGGTTACTCGTTCCGGTCGTTTTGGGGGCGGCGGTCGTCCTGGTCCTCGGGTCGTTCTCTGCCGGAGGCGCGGCGGCGCAGGAGCCCACTCCGACCCCGCCACCTCCGACGTGGACGCCGGGGCCTGCGCCAGCAAAGACCCCTGTGCCCACCCCTACCCCCCGCCATCCGGGCGGAGCCTGGATACGCCTGCGCGTTCGCGGGGGAGACGGGTCGGGGAACTGGTGGACGGAGGTCCAGTGGCAGGACGAGGAGGGGGAGTGGCACCCGGTGGAGGGGTGGCAGGGGCCGCTGGAGAGGCTCGACGGCGAGTGGGGAAGGGTTTGGTGGGTGTCGCAGAGTCAGTTCGGAACCGGGCCGTTCCGGTGGGTGATCTACCGCGGGCAAGGAGGGGAACCGGTCGCGTTGAGCGATCCCTTCACCCTACCGGAGACGGAGGGAGCGACCAGGTGGGTGGAGGTCTCGCTGGAGGCCATCCCGACCCCCACCCTCATCCCGTTCCTTCCCATCTCAGGAGAGAACGGCGCCTGGGCGCCCCACCTGCTGCTGCTCGCGGGCGGGGGAGCGATCGCGCTGGGGATCGGCTGGACCCTGATCGGGCAGCGCAAGCGGAGCGGCCTGCAGGATACCGCCGGGTCACGGAGAAGGCACCCCTAGCAACCGAAAGACGTGCGCGCGCCCCGGCTGCAGCGCGTCCCGCACGACCAGGGTGCCCCCCTCGACGGTGAAGGCCACCGGGGCGTCCGCCGTCAACTCGACCACCTGGGCGGGGGAGGTCAGGCCCAACGCAGCCAGATCGACCCGTAACGTGTAGGCCGCCGTCGTGTCGCCCCAGTTGTAGGCGGTGAAGACGTCCGTCCCGAACCGTTCCACCGCCACGTCGGGGTGGTCGGTGCGGGCGTGGGTCAACGGCTCCCAACCCCGCCCGTTATAGGTGCGCACCAGGTCGGCGTACTGGGCCAGCACTTCCTCGGCCCCCTCCTCCCACTCGGTGCCGTTGCGCCCGCGGAAAGGGGCGATGCCGTAGAAGAGAGCGCGCTCCCCCACCGCCTCCGCGTCGGCCACGCTCAACCCCGCCTCCTGGACGGCGAAGAGCTGGGGGCGCCCCCACGCCGTGGCCCGCCGGTAATCCAGCACCTCCTGGCTCCAGTTGGAGGCCTCGTTCCGCACCTTCCCCTCCCCGCCGAAGCCGTCGATCCAGGGGGCCAGGAAGTTCACCGTCGCCAGGCCCCAGAAGTTGATGCTGATCCCCTTGTCGGCCCCATAGCGACTATCCAGGTGGGCCCGCAGCGCGGTCAGGTACTCGGCCATCGCCGCCATCGTGTGCACACCGGGCCGGTAGTCGTTGAAACTGTAGGTCAGGGGCAGGTCGGCGACGGCGATGTGCTCCGGGCGTCGGTCCACCGTCGGCGTGGACATGAAGTTGTCCATCTCGACCCCGTCCAGTTCTGCCCCCACGGCGGCAGTTGCCTCGAAGGCCCGGTCCACCTCCCACTCCAGCAGGTACCGCCCGTACCCCTCGGGCAGGTCGGGGTCGAGGTTGCCCACCCAGATGATCTCCCACACGTCGGGGGCCCAGGGGAAGACACCGATCTTCTTCACGACCGGCTCACCGTCCCCGTCGTGGACGACACCCAACTGGAAGGCCCGCGCCCGGGCGCGGCGGCGGGGGTCCTCGTCGTTGGCGTAGGTGGCGACCTTCTCCCAGCCCTCGTCGAGGGTGGGGGCGGGGCCGCCTGCAGGCCCCATCTTGAGCGGCATGTCGGAGCAGGTGTAGTGAGCGGCGTAGACCCCCTCTGCGTCGTACCGGGCGACCGCCCGGGCACCGGCCGGGCTGGCGAAATCCCCCTGCTCGAAACCGGCGTACTCGTCGGGGTCGAGGGCGATGTCGAACCACTCGGGGTGGAACTCCTCCAGCCGGGCCAGGGCGGAACGGAGCCCCCAGGCGGGGTCGGTGCGGTAAAGGTAGAGGGTGAAATCAGCGCGGGGGCCAATGCGGACCGCTTGAGGGGAGATGCCCAGGAAGGCCCGCCCCTCCAGTCGACCGGCCGCGCCGTCGTAGGCCAGGAGCGCCACGCGGGGCTGGTCGAGGGGGAGCGCCAGCGCCAAGCCGTGCGTCCCGTCCTCGACGACCGCCGCCGGGTAGAGGGACATCGGCATCCAGGTGGCGAAGTCGCCGCTGACGAGGTTGGCGTAGCGGGTCGGGGCGGTGATGGGGCGGCTGTCGCGGATGGAATCCCACCACCGCCAGCCTCGCACGTCCACCGGCACCCCCCAGGCCACCTCCAGCGCCCGCTCCTGCCCGGTGCTATCTGCCACCTGGACGTGGACGGCGAGGTGGTCCGAATGGGCGGTGTAGGTCGCGGTGAAGACCAGCCCGGCGTCGGGGAGCGCGGCCCGCTGGACCAGCGCGTCCCCCTCCAGCGCCACCTCCCCGGTCACGGGCCGGTCCACCTCGGGGCTCTCGATCAGCGCCACATCGTCCACCCAGACCGTGTCCCCCTCCTCGGGGAAGGCCGCGACGACGACCTGGACGGCGGCCGCCCCCTCCGGCGCGGTCACCTCGCGGGTGAGCCGCCGCCAGGTCCCGGCATGCCAGTGGAGCGCGACGGCCAGATCCGGTCGCTCCCCGATGCGGTGCCCATCCGCGTCCACCCACCAGAGATACAGGCCGGTGGCGTAACGGAACTCCCGGTAGAGGTCCCGCTGCCAGAGGACCGGGCTGCCCGACGGATGGGAGACGTATCCCTTCCGGCTGCGGAAGTAGGCGGAGACCCGATAGCGGTGGCCGGGGACGACCGGCACCGGATCGGCGACGACCGCGCCGATCCCCTGGCCCAGGGCGGTCACCGCCAGCGACCGGCTCCCACTGCGGGCCCGGTCGGTCGTGAACGCGACCTCCGCATCCCGGGCCAGGAGCGTCTCCCAGCCCGCCCCGGTCTCGAAGCCGGGGTCGGGCAGGAGGTTAGGGACCGACGGGTCGGCGGCGCCGCTCATATCCCGCACCCACAGTCCAGGCGCAGGGGCGGAGACCAGCCCATCCCCGTCCACCGCCAGACCCAAGATCTGCCCGTCGGCGGAAAGGGTCAACGTCAGCCCGTCGTCGGTGGCGAGGCGGAAGGAGCCGTCGGGGAGGGCGGTGGGAGGAAGAGCGGGGACCGGTGTGGGGGTGGGGACAGGGGACACGGGGGGCGAAGGAGGAGGAGTGGAAGTGGGCGTCGGTGAGACGACCCCCGCCCCACAACCCGCCAGGAAGATCAGAGCGAGAAGGAACAGAAACGTTCGACGCATCACAACCCCCTATCCACGCCGACGACGGCCCAGATGCCACCCAGGCCAACCCGCACCGGCTGCGTCAGGTGGATGATGTAGAACCGATCGCCGTGGAGGACCAGCACATCGGCCTGGCCCGTGGCCGGGTCCGGCGTGGGGAGCAGGTCGAAGGTGTCGCGAGCCGGGTCAAAACCCAGGCGCTCCCCCTCGGCCCGGGCCACCTCCAACGGATCCAACCGCCAGGGGTAGTGCCCCTGGTCCACCATCGCCTGGAGGTCGTTGAGCGCGTCCATGTCCAGCGCCACCTCGCCCACGTAGACCCCCTCTTCGGCGAAACAGTCCTCAGGACAGCGGTCGGGGTGCTGCCGTTCGTGCGCGTCGCACACCCCGTCGCCGCAGGAGGAGGGCGGGGCGGGTGAGGAGGGCGGCGGGGGAGCCTCCGCCGTCGGAGAAGGGGTCGCCGTCGGTCCTTCCGGAGTGGGATCCTCCCCGCCCCCCGCCGCCCAGCGCCGCACCGCGCTCAGGTTGCAGGCGATGCTCACCAGGAGCAAGGGCAGGAGCAAGAGAAGCCAGCCACGATGGGGCGCTTTCATCGCTCACCCTCTCTGCCGGGTCTGCCCTACCCCTGGGGCCCCAGTTGGATCGGCTCGAAGTCGCTTCGCCAGAAGAAACGGTGACCGTTGACCTCGTACTCGCCGTCGCCGTGGAGGACGGCGAGGCCGGTCCCCTTCGCCCACAGGTCCACGTTGTAGCCGCTCAGCGCCACCGTGATACGGCTGCCGCTGGCCTCAAAGGTCCCGTCGAAACCGTAGTAGACGATCCACCCACTGGGCAGGTCGTGCCGCTCCCCCGTGCCCGAGACCGACCAGTGGGCGTCCCCGGCGTGGTCGCGGAAGTAGAGGACGCCGTTGCCGCTGATGGTGACCTCCCCATCGCCCCGCACGCCAGCCAGGCCGTCCCCCCAGGCGTGGAGCTCCCCGGTCCCTCGGACACCTGCCGCCCACGCCGTCGACACGGACGCCACCAGCAGGGCCACCACCAGCCCGCCTATAATCGACCACTTCCTCATCACCCTCACCTCCTTATGTCTGGATTGCGCCCCCATTATGGGGAAAGGAGGCTACATCGGTGATAAGGGGATGTAAGAAAGGGGTAAAAAAACGCCTCCCTGTATTACCCCCCTTCCCGGCCGCATCGTTCGAGACGGCAGGCGTGTACCGCTGCCAGTAGCCGCTCCGGCGGATCCCCTTTGCTGACGAAACCGTCCGCTCCGGCCTCCAACGCCGACTGGCGCACCCCTGGTCGACCACTGAGGACGATCACCGCCAGGTCCGGCCGTATCCTCCGCAGCCCTGCCAACGCAGCACGGCCACCCCAGCGCGGCAACTCCCAGTCCAAAAGCACCAGATCAGGCCACCGTTCGACGACCATCCTCAGCATCTGGCCTACGTCCTCGGCCTCGCCCACCACCGTCACCTCAGGCTCCTGGACCAGGAGCAGCCGCAAGGCGGAACGAACCCGAGGCCGACCGTCGGCGATCAACACACGCAATGTTCTCTTGTCCATACTCATCCCATCCCTGCCAGCAGTGTACCACAGAGGACCCCCCGCCGCATCGGCTGGGCGGGGGGTCCTGAGCCTGGTCGGATGGTCGGTCTTCTCCCTGGTCAGGTGACCAGGTCGTGCTGCAACGCCACGGCCACCGCCTCGGTGCGGCTGGCGACCCCCAGTTTAGAGAGGATGTTGCTGACGTGGAACTTCACCGTAGCCCGGCTGACCACCAACCGCTCCGCGATCTGGGGATTGCTCAGCCCCTCGACCATCAGGGCCAGCACCTCCCGCTCCCGCTCCGTCAGGTCGTGACCGGGCTGGTCCGGCCTCCTCGCCGCGTGGACCAACGCCTGGGCCGCCTCCGGGGCCAGGCTCGGCCGACCGGCGTGGGCCTTACGGATCGCCTCAGCCAGTTCGTCGGCCGAGACGTTCTTGAGCAGATAGCCGATGGCCCCTGCCTCCAGCGCCCCCTGCACCAGTTCCTCCTCCCGAAAACTGGTCAGGGCGATCACCTGCACCTCGGGACACCGCTCCCGGATGATACGGGTGGCGGCCACGCCGTCCATCCCCGGCATCACCAGGTCCATCAACACCACATCGGGCCGTTGCCGCTCGCAGAAACGCACCGCCTCCTCCCCATCCTTCGCCTCGCCAACCAGTTCCAGGTCGTCGAAGGCCATCAGAAAGGCCGAAAGGCCGCTACGCACCACGGCGTGGTCGTCCACCAGCAACACCCGAATACGATCAGAGTCTCCCACGTTCCCGCTCCTTCCACTCCTGACGCCTTACGTCCGACGTCTCACGCTCCACCCAGGTGACGATCACCTGCGTGCCCTCTCCAGGCCGGCTCTCGATCTCCAGCGCGGCCCCTACCGCCTCCGCCCGCTCCCGCATGATGCCCAGACCCAGGCTCTCCGGCGGCACGCTCGCGAGGTCGAAGCCGCTTCCGTCGTCGCAGACGCACATCTCCACCCGTCCGGGCTCGCAGCGCAGGCGCACCTCCGCCCGCCTCGCCCCGGCGTGCTTGGCCACGTTGTTCAGCGCTTCCTGGGCGATGCGATACAGGGCGATCTTGACCTCCGGCGGCAGGGGTCTTTCCCCCTCCACCTCCACGGCGACCGGCACCCGCGCCCGACCGGTGATCGATTCAGCCAACTGGCGCAACAGGTCGCCCAGCCTGGCCTCGGCCAGGGCGGCGGGGCGTAACTCCAGCAGCAACGTACGCATCTCCGCCAGCGCCCCGCGCGTCAACTCGCGCAGTTCCTCTAAGCGACGTTGCCCCTCCTCGGGGTCCCGTTCCCAGATGCGGGGCAACACCTCGGCGATGAGGCTGGTCGAAAAGAGGGTCTGGGTAACCGCATCGTGCAGATCGCGGGCCAGACGGCTCCGCTCGGCGGCCGCCGCGGCCTGCTCGGCCTGCTCGTAGAGGCGGGCGTTCTCAACGGCCACGCCCAGTTGGTCGGCGATGGACTCGAACAGGGCCATCTGCCCCTGGCTGAACGCCCCACCCTCCGGACCGACGATCACCAGCACCCCCAGCGCCTCCCCTCGGGCCCGGAGAGGCAGGAGGGCACCGGGTTCGACGTGCCCCCGGGCCTCGTCCACCGGCACATAGAGCGGCTTGCCGCGAGCGATCACATCGTGGCAGGCCTGGACCACCTCCGCCAGGTCTTCCGGCGCGATGGAGCGCTCCGGTCGGATCATCCCCGGCCTCAACTCCCCCGAGTCGCTATCCACCAACATCACGCCGACCCGCGAGGCCCCTACCAGCGCCACCAGTCGGTCCAGCGTCTGTGCCAGCATCTCGTCCAGGTTCAGCGAGCGGCTGGCCGTCGCCACCACGTCCAGCAGCGTCTGCAACTCGCGCGTGCGCTCCTCAACACGCTGCTCCAAAGTCTGGTAGGCCAACTGCAACGCCTCTTCCGCCCGCTTCTGCTCCGTAATGTCTATGATCAGGCCGTTGAAGTACGTCAGACGGCCCTCGGCGTCGAAGACAGGGGTGGACGCCGTATGTACCCAAATCCACTGTTGCTTCTGAGGATGGTAGACCCGCACCGGCTGGCTGTACGGCTCTCCCCTCTCCACAGCGCGCCGGTTCGCCTCCACCGCCTTGGGCAGATCCTCCGGGTGAACGTTCTCGAACCAGGACTCGAAGCGGTAGGGTTCCGACACGCCGGTGATTTCCTTGATCGAGGGGCTGACCATCACGACCCGGGCCCCATAGGGGTTGTCGGGATCCACGGCCAGCCGATAGACAGCGAAGTTGGTGGCGTTCTCCAGCAGCGAGCGGAAGTGAGCCTCGCTTTCTCTCAGCGCCTGCTCCGTCCGCACCCGCTCCGTGGCGTCGGTGGTCACATCCACAAAACCCACCACCTCCCCGTCCTCGATCAGCGGTGCAAAGACCACGTCCCAGTAGGAAGCGATGCCCCCGCTTTCCAACCGCAGCCCTTCCAGGCGCACCGTCTCGCCGGACAGCACCCGCTCGAAGATCGGCATCGCTTCATCCTCGGTGCCGGGAGCCAGGTCGAAGAAACGTGCCCCGGGCACCACCTGGCTCGCCGACGAGGGGGTGTAGCGGTCGATGAACCCGGCCCAGGTGGGGTTGCAGCGACGCAGCCGGAGGTCCCGATCGAAGATGGCGATACCCATCGGCATCTTGTCGAGGAGGATCTCGAGGAGGTTCAGTTGACGCCCTAGCGCAGGGTCGGGGGCAAGCGCGACCACAGGGACATCGCCGGCCGCCTCGGCCGGCAGCAGTTCGAACAGGCACGAGTCGGCACCCTGAGCCTGACAAGCATGCTGGATGCAGACCACGTCGTTCCGACCAGCCAGCACGTTGACGAAGCCGACCAGCACGCCAGCCGAGTAGGCGCACACCGGCCGCTCCGCCTGCCGCCCGTGCTGACGCATCATCCAGGCCTCAAAGGCGTCCCAGGCGCGGACGACGACGCGCCCGACGGGCCACTCCAGGACCTCGATCTGAAAGCGCCCGAAGCCAGCCGCCTGGTAGGCGGCAATGCAATCGCGCAGAGCCTGAGCCGCCGTTTGAGGGGAGACGTCGGGGGCGAAAGCGCGGGCAAAGGAGGCCCCGCCGTTGACCCCCGCCTGCTGGAGCACGGCATCGGTCAGCCGAGGGCCGACCAATGCCTCCATCTGACGACGCAACCCCCAGAAGCCGGCCCCAACATCCAACAGGGCCATCCGTGCCCCGCCGAAGCGGAGCACGCCGGGGCGCTGAGGGTCTTCGCTGAGAAAATCCTGGTACGTTGGATCCACTTATACTCCTTGGACAGCACGGGCGATTCTACCTCATCTTGGGCTGAAGCGCAATGCCCACGGCGGACCGTCTATCACGCTGTGGAAATCCACAGCCCCGCCCCATCGCCCCGGTCGGGGTCTCACGGATGCGGAATGTCGTCTGATCTGGTATACTGGGAGGCGTAGGAACAGCCAAACCAATGGGGAGACGCGTTCGATGAAGAGGCTCCTGCTCAAGGCGATGGAGATGCTGTTGCGGCCGGACCGAGCCCTGGAGGCGTACCGAGACGAACCGGCCCGCGACACGCTCGCCTATCTGGCGGCGTGGAGCCTGTGGCTGGGGGTGATGACAGCGCTGACCAACCTGCTGGGCGTCCCCTGCAACCTGCTTCACTCGGGGACCAACCCCCAACTTTTCGCCTACCACGACATCGCCCCGGTCCTGGGAAAAGCGACGGGCATTCCAGACTGGGCCTGGATGCCAGCCCTGGTCTGGACGCTGATGATGCTCTTCATCCCGACCGTCTCTCTCTTCTATCACCTGATCTTCAAACTGCTCCGCGGCCAGGGCGGGTACTGGCAGACGGTCCGCTTTTTCGTCTACCCAGCCACCCCTGTGCTTCTCTTCGGCTGGGTCCCCTACCTGGGCGGGACGGTGGCGGCCTTCTGGACGGCGGCGATCTACCCGCTGGCGCTCCGTCGGCTGCACCGCTTTTCCTGGGGGCTGGCGGTGCTCTTCGTGGGCGTCCTGATGGGGGTCCAGATCGGCCGCATCTTCCTCACCGGGGAATGGTACGGGGTGCCCGTGTGGTGATGGGAAAGGTTCGCCACCAAGCCCCCATTGGAGGTGACGAGATGATCCTGAGAGTGTGGGACGTCACCCTCACCGTGTCGGACCTGGAGCGGGCGGTCGACTTCTACGAGCGGGTTCTCGGACTGCCAAAGAAGTATCAGTTTCCCGACTACGCCGGGTTCGAC
>CAZOLN010000012.1:4397-9006 GCA_964580565.1 uncultured Anaerolineales bacterium | reverse complement strand
CAAAGAGCCGCACGATACGCCGTGGGGAGGACGCATCGCGCTGCTTGTCGACCCCGACGGCAACCGCCTGCAGTTGGTGCAGATCGACTGGCACAAGTACTTCACCGCGTGCGCTTCGTAGATGAGCGCTGCGGAATGGGTCGACTATGAGCGTGGGGGAGTAGGCAGAGGCTGATGGCCGTCTCTTGCTGGCTGGATCGAGTGCGACGGGCCACGGCGGGATACCCCCGCCAGTTCTGGTTCTTGTTCTGGGGAGGAATGGTCAGCGCCGCTGGCGGCAGCATGGTGTGGCCGTTCCTCACCATCTATATGCGCCAGCGTCTCGACGTGCCGCTGACCACCGTGGCCCTCCTCCTGACGTTGAACTCGGTCGTAGGGCTGGTCACGACGATGATCGCCGGGCCGCTGGTCGACCGGTTCGGTCGGAAGGGCGCGATGGTGTCAAGCCTGGCCGTCGGCAGCCTGACCTTCATCGGCATGAGCGCGGCCGGCACGCTGGGGGCCTGGGCCGCGCTGATGGTCGTCAACGGGGCGTTCGGCCCCCTGTACCGCGTCGGCAGCAACTCGATGGTGGCAGACCTGATCGAGCCGGAACGCCGCGCCAGCGCCTACGCCCTGCTCCGTCTGATCGTCAACCTCGGCATCGCCTTCGGCCCCTCCGTGGGCGGGTTCCTCGCGGTGATCTCCTACACCCTGGCCTTCTACGTCGCAGCCGCAGCGCACGCCGCCTTCACCCTGCTCATCCTCTTCTTCATCAAGGAGACGATGCCGCAGGCGACCGAGGCGCCCGGCGAAGCCGTGGGCCTCGCCGGATACGGTCAGGTCCTCCGCGACCGGCCGTTCCTGGCCTTCTGCGGGGTATATACGCTGGCCGGTATGGCTTACTCACTGATGATGGTGCTCCTGCCCGTCTACGCCAAGGAGAACTTCGGCGTGCCCGAGAGCCAGTACGGGTTCATCATGGCGACCAACGCCACAATGGTCGTGTTGTTCCAATACGCCATCACGCGGATCACCGAGCGGCATCACTACCTGCCCGTGCTGGCGGTCGGGTCCCTCTTCTACGCCGTGGGGGTGGGAAGCGTGGCCCTCGGCCGGAACTTCCCCACCTTCTTGATCAGCATGGTGATCCTCACCATCGGTGAGATGATCATGATCCCGACCTCCACGGCGCTGACGGCGAACCTGGCCCCGCCGACGATGCGGGGGCGATATATGAGCATCTACGGCCTCACCTGGGGCGTGGGGTTCGCCACAGGGCCCGTGCTAGGGGGCTTCCTGAACGACCAGATCGCGCCGGTAGCGATCTGGTACGGCGGCCTGGTGATGGGGCTGGTCGCGGCGTTGGGGTTCGGCCTGTTGGGACGGGCGCTGCGGAATCGGGAGCGCCCACCCCAGGACGGACGGTGACGCCGCACGCCCGGAGCGGGTACGGCGTCCCCTCCCGGGTCTCTCACGATCCCCTAGGCGGGGGAAAAGAACCGGGCCACGCCCTCCAGCAGCCGCTCCGAGAAGCGGGGTTCCCCGGCACCGACCGCCTCGTTGTAGCAGGCGAAGAAGCGCCAGGGGGCCCTTACCAGATCGACCACTCGCTCCAGGGGCACCGAGCGGGCCATCCGCTGCACCATCCGTCCGGCGACGAAGTGCCCCTCCGGCAGACCCGCCCCGGAAAGATCGATGCTGAACGCCTCGAACGCCTGCTCCAGAGCGGAGAGTTCCTCCGGCGTGGAGGCCGAGAAGGCCCCAAGGAGCAACCGCTCGATCTGGGCGATCCCCCCTGCCGGGTAACGGGCCTCCAACTCCCCCACCCGCTCGTTCTGCACCCTGGCCGCTTCCGATGCACCTTCCACCGGTCCCAGCACCTGCGGGCTGAGG
Source organism: uncultured Anaerolineales bacterium (assembly GCA_964580565.1). GTDB lineage: Bacteria > Chloroflexota > Anaerolineae > B4-G1 > DUEL01 > DUEL01. The sequence continues at coordinate 7,131 of CAZOLN010000012.1, read as the reverse complement.
AAGCCGTTCGCCAACCCCTCCGCGACCAGATACTCGATGATCTCCACCGCCATCCGCTTCCCCGGCCCTCCCTCACGCATCCGCGCCAGGCGAGGATTCCGCCGGAACCAGTACGTCGCCCCGATGTGATGGAACTCGTGGCCGAAGCGGCCCAGCACGGCGGGGATCTCCTCGGGCGCTACCTTCAGCACACTGAGGAAGGCCCGCCGGTCCCGGAACATCCCTCGGTTCGCCCCGTCCACCGTCAGATAGACCTCGACATCGAGCGGGGTGCCCGGCGGGAGGTAGCGGAGAGCCGCACGCTCGGCGACGCCGAAGTCGGCCGCCATCAGGGCGGCGAGGGCGCGGCGGCAGCGAGCGTTCGTCTCCGGCTCCATCGCCTGGAGGAAGCCGTCGGAAAACGCCCGCCAGAAGGCGGCGGGTTCGGCCTCGGGAACGACCGCAGGCGACCGCAGGAGCGAGCGCATATGCGCTTCGAAGTCGTCCAGCCACGGGGCGTACGCCTCGATCCAGACCATGAACGCGCGGTCGGCCCACAGCGCGGCCCACAGATCCGCCGTCTCCTCCCCGCTACCCAGCGCCTGCAGATAGTCGAGAAGAACCCTGGCCCCGTTCCCATATACTCGCACCATGTGGCCCCCTATCCCTTTCTGCCCCTGTCCTACAGCCTCCCCCGCCGCCAGAGCCGGAGGCCGGCCTCCAGCACCACCTCCGCCTGGAGGCGACAGACGGCGAGGTACCGATCGCGACGCAACACGGCGGGGTCCCATCCCCGCTTCAAGTCGATATACGGCTGAAAGAGCACCCCACCGGGGACGCCGAGCGCCCGCGTGACGGCGAGCAACGTGCTGGCCTCACCGTTGTCCATGCACAGGCACCCGCGATGTCGGAACTCCTCGACCATCTCCGGCGTGATGCGGTACAACGCCTCGCAGGTCCCATTCCCTCCGACGTGACACCCTACGCCCACCGCGCGACACGCCCCCACCAGTGCCTCCACCACGTCCGGTGGCGAGATCTGGACCGGGCTGTGGGGATCGCTGTAGTGTATCGAGGTCCCATCGGGACCGAGGGAGAAGGTCGGCACGACGAGATCGCCCAGTTCGACAGGAGGCCCCAGCGACCAAGCGGCGCAGACCAGGAAGACCGCCCGCGCACCGCAAGCGATCAGATCCTCAAGGATACAAGCAAGCGGCGACGCGCCCATCGGCGGGACGAGGAGAGTAACCTCCAGCCCATGGAACGCACCCCGTTTCACAACGCGCGGCGTGTCGTAGGGATGGTGACGCGGTGAGAGCCATGTCGCGTCCTTCAGTCCGCAGAGCTCCTCCAGCCGGTCCACGACCGCCTTGGAGAAGGTCAACACGGCGATACCGGCGATCTCCAGGTCGTCGTTCTCCAGCCCATCCCGCCGGGCAGCGGAGAGGGTCTGTTGGGGTGTGATCACGTATCTCGTTCGCATGCCACCTTTCGCGGTTTCGACCGGGCTATTCTACACCAGCAACCTGCCAGTGACGAGTCGACGCCGCCGTCGGGCGTATTTCAGATCGGGAGCGAATGCCGACGCCGCGGCACCTGAAGCAGGCGATGCTTCGGACCACCTTCCAACATTTCAAGGCCCCTCCAGGGCCTCGACAACCGTCTCCGCGAACTGTTCGGCAGCCTGCTCAAGGCGGGCGGTGACGATGCGCCCATCCCGCTGCACCCGCTCGCCGGTGCAGATCGCGCCCCCTGCCTCGAGCGCCGGGCAGTGCACGGCAGGGTCGTACACGGTGGCCTTCCGCCCCTCCAACACGCCAGCCCGGGCCAGGATCACCGGCGCGGTGGTGGCGGCCGCCACCACCTTCCCCTGCTCGACCGCCTGCCGCGCGATCCGATGGGCCTGGGGATCGTCCCAGTAGACCGTCGCCCCCTCCCGCCGACGAAGACGACGGCGTCGTAGTCTGCGACATCGACGTCCGCCAGCGCAAGGTCGGGCTGCACCTCCAGCAGGCCGTAGTCCCCGGTCGCCGGGTCCAGCGTGCGGGAAGCCACCACGACCGTGTAGCGGGCCGCTCCAAAGGCGGCCCGCACCTTGGCATACACGTCGTCGTTGAAGCCGCTGGGAGCGATGATGAGCAACACGGTGCCCCGGTCGCCCACAGGGGTCGGCACGGCCCACGGGTCGATGCACGCCTGCGGATTCTGGCACGTCGCGCAGTCGATGATCTCGATCTGCGAGCGGTCGGTCACCACGATGCGGATCCTGCCCATCTCCTTCTCCACCGTCCCAAAGACGTGCGCGCATACCCCGTCCAGCTCGTGGGTGATACGGCAGTCGGTAAAATACTCGCACCAGTCCTCGCTCCTTACCCAGGCGTAGAACTTCCCGCAGCAGTAGTCGATGCTGGTGAACGAGGGATCGAACAGGAAAAACGCGAAGCGGGGGGCGTTGGCGATGCGGACCTTGAAGACCCGCCCCTCGACGCAGGTGGTCTCGCCGATGTGGTCGGGAGCGTCGTACCAGGGAATACATTGGACCCGGACCGTCGGCACGGGGGTGGGAGTCGCCGTGGGTGTCGGGACGGGAGACGGCGTTGGCCCGCCGCAGGCAGCGAGCACGACCGTCAGCGTCACCCCAACCGCCACGGCGAGGCAGGCCCACAGCACACCCCCACCCCCACGCCTCCAGAGGATCCTCGGCCTCACAATCATGGCGTCTTTACGAAGGCACATCTCACATCCTCCTGTCGAG
>CAZOLN010000012.1:0-4297 GCA_964580565.1 uncultured Anaerolineales bacterium | reverse complement strand
GTTGCCCTTCGACCCCCAGGTCGAGCAGACCGAGGAACTGCGAGCGCTGGCCGCCGAGACCGGGGCGCACCTCGCCATCGGCTACGCGGTGCGGACGGAGCAGGGGCTACGCAACGAGGTGACGGTGCTCACGCCGGAGGGCCAGTTCCTGGGTGTCTACGGCAAGGACCACCCGGTGGCCTTCGCAGGGGAGACCAGCGTGACCCGGGGGACCTATCCGGTTTACCAGACCCCGCTGGGTCGACTGGGGACCATCATCTGCTACGATCTGGACTTCACCGACACGGCGCGGAAAGTGGCCGGAGGCGGAGCACAGGTGATCGCCGTCCCTTCGTTCGACTGGTCGGCCGTCGCCGCCAAACATTACAGCCACGTCGTCTTCCGGGCGGTGGAGAACCGGGTGGCGATGGTCAAGGCGGACGTCGCTTTCGACTCGGCCATCATCGCCCCCGACGGGCGCATCCTCGTGCGGGCGGTCACGCCCGAGGGCGGACCGGCGACGCTGATGGCGGACGTGCCCCTGGGGACGGCGGATGCGCTGGCGATCCGACTGGGGGACGGGGTGGGGTGGCTGTGTGTGGCGGGCATGGTGATCTTTGCCCTGCTGGACGTAGGGTCACATCGTAAAAGGGCGAAACCGTGATGATGCCTGGCAACCTGGATCACTCTCGCTCACTCTCTGGGGATACACTCAAACCCCTGTTCCGCGAAGTGCGGATCGAAGGTGAACGCCGTCCTTATCCCCCGCTGCCGCATCACCTCGAAACTGACGCAATCCACCAGGCTGAGCCCGCGACGCCCGGCGGTGAGCACTGCGGTAACCCCTGCCCGGTGGGACGGTTCGTCTACCCACTCGATGTACAGGACGGGCAGGATGTCTTCCTGAAGCGTGCGGACGGCCTCTATGCCCAGTCTGTGCTGCACCAGGGCGAAGGTTTCAACCAGCACGTAGTTGCTGCAAACCAGCCGTGCCCTCTGCGTGATCAGGTCCACCCACAACCGCTTTGCCCGCTCGTGGTTCTCGTCGTCGGCGTCCAAGATGGCATACAAGGCCGAAGTGTCTATGTAGATCATGGCCGAAACGCCTCAACCAGGTGCCGGTCATGGTCGGACGAGACGTCCGATCTTCCCGAGCGGAAGCGCCCTGCCGCGGCGATGGCGCGCCTTCGTCGTTCTTCGTCACTGATGCCGATGCCCGTTGAGGATCGAATGAGCGCATCTACGCTCTGCCGGATCAGTTCGGCCATAGACACGCCGCGGGCAGCGGCCAATTTCTTCAGCACTCGCACCTGCTCTTCTTTCAGTTGTATCTGCGTCCGAATCATATAGAACCTCCATCATGATTACACTTTGTGAACAATGATAGCACATATTGTCCGGAGCGTCAAACCAAGGAGAAATATGATGACCATCAGGCAGGCCCTTGCAACCGGAGCTAAGGTCGTCGCGGGTGCATTGGTCTACTACATCGGGTTCATCCTGGGCGGCCTCATCGCCGGAGCAGCGGGGCTACCTGCCCCTGCGTTGCCGGTCGGAGCCGACGCTGCGACGCTGGGTCTCTACCAGTTGCTCGTGAGCCTTATCTTCACGACCGCTCTAGCCGTGCTCTCACGCCACCTGGCGGGGGGCTTCCTCCTCCGCTGGGCGGCGCTGGCGCTCTTCAGTTGGGTGGCCTACGGCCTGAACACCTACCTGGAGGCGGCCATCTTCACCGCGTATGAGGCGGCGTCGGCCTACACGCTGGCGATGCAGGCCTCCGCCGCCGTGCTGTGCAGCGCGGTCGTGGCTTGGTGGTTCGCCCCTCAAGGCGCAAGGACATCGGTCGTCTCCAGGGTCAGGGCCTTCCTGGGCCGGCATACCACGCCCCAGTGGGCCTGGCGGTTCCTGGCCGCCTGGGCGGCCTTTCCGGTCATCTACTTGATCTTCGGCTGGCTGGTTCAGCCCTTCGTCATCGACTTCTATCGGCAGCAGATGGCGGGCCTGACCCTGCCGGGTTGGGAGCAGATCTTGCTCACGCAGGCCCTCCGCGGCCTGCTGTTCCTCCTGGCCTGCCTGCCGCTCTTGATCCTGTGGCGAGGGTCTCGGCGACGCCTCTTCGTCCTGCTCGGCAGCGGGCTGTTCGTCTTCGTGGGTGGGCTGTACATGCTCCAGGCCTACTGGTACCCGCCTGTGATGCGCATAGCCCACGCTCTGGAGATCCTGGCCGATTCTTTCGTCTACGCCGGAGTGCTCGTCACATTTCTATCCACGGAGGTGTTGGGATGAGGGCCGAAGTTCTCCTAAAAGGGCACAATCCAAGTCTAGGGAGGAAGAACATGACCATCAAGCGAATCCTGAGTTATGCGTTGAACTGCTTCGTCCTGCTCCTGCCGGTTTTCCTGTGGAACATCCTCTTTGCGACCTCGTTGCCGAGGGGGTACTCGATGGAGTTCTTCTGGAAGGACATCCCGCCCGTCATCGGCATAACCGAGAACGTCCTGCGGATGGTGGTCTTTTTCCTGCCCCTGCTGATGCCGCTGACGGTTAAGACCTGCGGTCAGAAGATCGGCCTGGGTATCTATATTGCGGGATTGGTGATATACTTCCTGTCCTGGCTCCTGCAGATCTATTATCCGGACAGCGTCTGGAGCGAGAGCGCGTTCGGATTCCTGGCCCCGGCCTACACGACGATGATCTGGCTCGTGGGTATCGGCCTGGTTGGGACCCGGTTGTTCATCAAAGCGCCCTACCGACCGATCGTTTACATCGTTATCTCGGCGGCTTTCGTCGTCGTTCACACGACGCACGCCTACATCGTTTACACGCGGCTGTAAGTCCCAGGGAGGCCATCGGATGGACGACCGTGTCGTTATGATCACCGGGGCCGACAACGGGATCGGGTTCCACCTGGCGGCGTCGTTGCTGGAGATGGGATACAGGGTGGCGGGGCTCGACCTCGCGGGGGAGAACCTGGTCCCACTGCAGGAGGCATATCCCGACCATCTCCTCTTCTGCCGCTGCGATGTGACCGACGATGCGCAGGTAGAGGCGGCGGTGAGGGCCGTCGTGGAGCAATGGGGCCGGATCGACGTCCTGGTCAACAACGCCTGCCTGGTCGTTTTCAAGCCCTTTGAGGAGAAGAGCCTGGAGGAGACCCGGCAGGAGTTCGAGGTCAACTACTTCGGCTACGTGCGGATGATCGCGGCCGTCCTGCCGCAGATGAAGGGTCAGGGCGGGGGGATCATCCACAACGTCGGTTCGGGCGTGGGGATCACCGGCTTCCCCGGCATCTACGGCTACGCCTCGACCAAGGGGGCCATCGAGGCCCTGACGCGGACGCTGGCGCTGGAGTTGGCCCCCTACGGCATCTGCGTCAACCTGATCCACCCGCCGCTGACGAACACCCGGTCGGCCTCTCCGCTGGGGGTGCCGGTCCAGGCGATGGCCGACCCGGCCGAGGTGGGGCGCAGGCTGGCGCGGAAGATCCTCTCCACCCAGCCGGTCGTCACCCCCGACTTCAAGACAACGGCGTACCTCTTCCTCGCCCGGCGGTTCCCGGATGCGCTCGGGCGGCTGTTCGGCAGGATGGCAGTTGGGTCGGCCTCCGGTGAGGCTGCGGTGGGGAGGGTCTGAACGTTGGGTATGATCGAGTGGGGTGCAAGACCCCGAAAGGAGAGGTGAGAGATGAAACGGCATCCGTTCGTCGCCGGGTTTCTGTCCCTGCTGGTTCCTGGGCTGGGGCAAATCTACTGCGGGGCGGGCAACAAGGGGGCGGCTATCGTCGCAGCCGCGGTGGTCATAGGCAACCTCAACCTCATCTTCCTGCCGATCTTCGTGGCTGCCAACCCGGATCCCGGGATCGTCTGGGCCTACTGGATACCGAGGATAGGGCACGATGTGATGTCGCTCTGGAGCGTCGTCTTCTGGGTCTGGGCCGTCATCGACGCATACGTTCTGGCCGGAAAGGGATGAGCGGGGATGAAAGGGCCTCAGTTCCTGCCCTTCCAGACCGTGCTGGTGGTGGCCCCTCCCGTCCTGGTGGCTACGACCTACCTCGTGTTCCGATACAGCGCTGCGCGGCTGGGGCCGACGCGGGGGTATCTGGTCGGGTTCCTGTTCTACTGGACCGTCTGGTGCCTTCTCATTCCCCTGCTCACGGTCGGTCCGGAGGGGATCCGCCAGATGTTCAGCCCACCCAAGCCGACGTTCGGGCGGCCCGTCTGGCTGGGGGGCCTTCTCCTCGTGGGTCCACCGCTGTTTATGTACCTGACCGTCTTTCCCCGGGAGATCGGTTCCGCGGGCCTGACGGTCATCATCT
>CAZOLN010000011.1:0-35476 GCA_964580565.1 uncultured Anaerolineales bacterium | reverse complement strand
TGGAAGATCGGCGGCATCGCCCGTTTGTGGGCGGAGCGTCTGATCATCTCCTGCACCTTGTTCAGGGTGTCCGGCTCGATCCCCTCGGTATCCCCCGCCGCGATGGCCTGGAGGACCCGGTCCAGTTCCCGGTAGGTGATCCCCATCTCCCCCTCGTCGGTCTGGCCGGGCCAGAGGCCGGCGGTGGGCGGGCGGTCGATCACCTCCTGCGGGACCCCCAGTTCGCGGGCCAGTTCCCACACCTGGGTCTTGTAAAGCCCGCCCAGCGGGAGGAGGTCCACCCCGCCGTCGCCGTATTTCGTGAAGTACCCCACCTCCAGTTCGGTGCGGTTCCCCGCCCCCAGCACCAGGTAGTTGTGGGACTGGGCCAGATAATAAAGGGTGATCATCCGCAGGCGGGGTTTGATGTTGGCGGCGGCAAGGGGATGGTCGGAGGGAGGGAGCAACTCCATCAACTTGTCATAAGCCACGGTAAGGTCGACGGTCACGGTGGGGATGCCGAAGGTGTCGGCGACCTTCTGGGCCAACCGTCCGTCCTCCGGCTGGGAGTGGCAGGGCATCAGGACGCCCAGCACGCGCTCGGGGCCCACCGCCCGCACCGCCAGCGCCGCCGTCGTGGACGAATCCACCCCGCCGCTCAGACCGACGACGAAGCCATCGGCCCCCGCCGCGGCCAACCGCTCACGGAGCCATCGGGCGATCTGATCGGGAAGAGACATCGTACCTCCTGTCACGGAATACGGATCACATGTTCTGTGGTGCGTGCCCTGGTGTCACGTCAACCGAGCCACCACCTCGACGCCGTTGAGGGCCATATGGTACAGGAACAGCCGGTGCAGGAGGTCCCCATCGTGGGGCATCGCGCCGATCTCCCGGGCCGTCTCCACCGGCAGGTCGTAGGTCTGCACGCAGTCGGCGGGGATGATCACCCGGACGTCCTTCTGCCCTAAGACGTTGGCCCGCAGCCGCAGGTACATCGCCGCCTGATAGACGCACAGATCGGTGCAGTCGCCGACGACGATAAAGGTGTTCACCTGGGGATACCTCTCCAGCCAGGTCCCCAGCGCCGTACCGATGCTGGAACTGATCGACTTCTTGGGGATCACCGTGAACAGGTCGGCGAAGGGAAGTTCGTTTAGGTCATCGATGGTCTCGCTCTCAGAGGTCCCGGCGACGCAGTGGGGCGGAAAGGCGCTGAACTCGACCGAGTCGGGGTCGTGGGTGTCCTGCGTCAGGAGGAAGTGGCGGACCCCCAGATCGTAGGCCCGTTTGAAGAGATCGACCACCGCCGGGACGATCCCGGCCACGCGGGGGCTGGCCAGCGGCCCCTCGTAACAGAACCCCTTCACCAGATCGACCGAGACCAACGCGACCCGCGCCGGCTCCGAGACGACGGCCTCCAACTCCACCGTCGGCAAGTTCGCTTCCCACTGGGCTACCCACTCCAGGAACGGCTCGTGTTTGTCGCTCATCGTTTCCCCCTGTCGATTAGTGTATTTTTGACACTAAAACGATACACCCAAAATCGGATTTTGTCAACTCGACAGGGGGACCCATCGCGGCTCACCACCGGACCACCACCCGGCTCGCCGCTTGCCGGGGCAACCGGATCTCCAGCGTCTCCGTCGCCGGATCGTAGGCCCAGTCCGTGGAGGGAAGCGGCCGCCCGTCGAGGAGGAGCCGGGTCGGTTGCGCGACGCCGTACACCCGCCAGGTGACCCCCCGCTCCATCGGCCCCTCCACAACCAGGTCGATCTCTTCCGCCGCGCCAGACGCAGCCAGGCGGGTCCCATCGAAGAGGATCATCTCATCGGACCCGCCGGCGAACCAGTGCACCGTCAGGTCCCCCTCCAGGCTCCCCACCCGCACCGACGGGTCGCTTGCCGGCTCCAACGTGTCGAAGACCTCGGTGAACGTCGGCAGGATCTCCCCCTGGCGGAGGAAGACCGGGGGCTGACCGATGGGGGCAGGCACCCGCGCCACGCCCTCCTCATACACGACGCCGGTCGTCACGTGCCGCCAGCGGCCCGGCGGGAACCGCACCTCGCGCGAGGTCGCCCCCTGCTCGACCACCGGAGCGACCAGCAGCGCATCCCCCAGAAGGTACTCGTCCTCCACCCCGTACCAGACCTCCTCCCCCGGCCACAGGAGCGAAGGGTGACGGACGATCGGCTCGCCGGTCCGGGAGGCGAGGACCGCCCAGGAGTACAGGTACGGGAACAGCCGGGTATGGTCCTCCGCCAGCCGCCGGTAGATCGTCACCGTCTCCTCGTCGAACCGCCACGGCTCCCGCACCGGATGGAGGAACCCGCCGTGGGCCCGCATCCACGGGCTGTAGGCCCCCAGTTCCGCCCAGCGGAGGAACAACTCCTTGTCCGTCGGCGGGCTGACGATGTCGTGCCAGCCGCCGATGTCGGAGCCGTGGACCGGCACCCCGGCCATGCTGACGTTGATCATCGCCCGGACCGCCGTCGGCAGCCCGTCCGACTGGCTCCAATCGGTGTTCTGATCGCCCGGCCACTGCAGGGCCGCCAGCCGCTGCATCCCCGTGAAGCCGGGGCGAGGGTAGATGACGTAGTCCTCCTTCACCCGCCGGACCGCCTCGTCGACCGCCTGGACGTAGAGGAGCGGGTAGAGGTTGCGCATCTCGAAGCCGGACCGGCCGTTGTAGAAGACCCCGTCGGGCGGGATCGACTCGCCGAAGTCGTTCATGTGGGCGTCGAAGCCGAGCCGGTACATCGACGCCACCCGCTCCTGGAACCAGGCCACCGCCTCCGGATGGGTCATATCGATCACCACCTCGGAGCCGAAGAAGGTGATCAGCGGGTAGGGCAGGCCGACCCGGTTCTTCACGAAGTATCCCTCCCGGACCCCCTCGACATAGACCGGGTTGTCCGCCTCCGCCTGCACGTAGGGGAACATCCAGAACGACATCTTGTAGCCCCGCTCGTGGGCCTGTCGGACCAGGTCCTCGATCTGCGGGTATCGCTCCCGGTCGATGACGAAACTGCCGCGCCACCGCTCCCACGCCTCCACGTTCAGGGCGGAGGTGGGGATCTCCAGCGCCCGCATCTTCTCCATATCCTCGCGGATCAGCGGCTCCGTCGGCCCGCCGGAGCGGGACTTCCACGGCAGGAAGACCCAGGTCGGTGCGAGACGCGGCTTGCCGGTGAGATCGGTATAGGCACGGATCCGGTCGATGGGGTCGGCCTGGGCGAAGAGATAGACCGTCAGGTCGGACCCCCGCGCGCTGACCCGCACCACGTCCGGATAGGCGGACGCCGCCTCGATGCGCGGATCGAAACTCTCCGCCACCAGCAGCCCGTAGCCGCGCGAGGAGAGGTAGAAGGGGACCGGCCAGTAGGTGCAGAGTTCGCCGTTGGGGAAAGCCCCCCGCTCCCCCAACCACCAACGGACCAGCGGGGCGAGGAAGCCGGGACCGTAGCCGTTCTCCTCGACCAGGTGGTAGACGTCCTGCCCCCGCTGGTCGATCCGGTTGACCCGCTCGCCGAAGCCGAGGAAGTGCTCCTCGGCGGAGGCCTCGAACGAGAGCGAGGGCACGATCCAGGGATCCGCCTCCGCCGACTCCAACACCATCTTCAGCGTCTCCGGCCCGACGAAGGTGAGCCGCAGCCGGACCGGCGTGCGCCCGACGCGGCCGCGGATCACCAACGCGTTGCCCTCGACGACGATCTCGTCCACCCGATCCATCGACGCGGCCCCCAGGCGCCACCGGCTCTTGACCGTGTTGCCGGTCCACAACAGCGGGATCATCCGCACCATGCGCGGCTCCGTCGAGAGGGCCACCCCCCGGTACGCGGCCGGTCGGTCCGCGTCGCCGTCGATCAGGTCCAGCACCTCCCGCCCCTCCGCGTTCACGACGACCAAGTCGAACGGATCCCGCTCCACCCGCACCTCCAGCCGCTCCGACGCGAACACCGCCCCTTCAGGGAAAACAGCGGCGGTGGTCGGAGGAACGATCGCCTCTTTCACCACCAGCGACGGCGGGGCGACCGCATCCGCGTGCGGCCGAGGGCCGGGCAGGAGAAGGAGGCCGAGCAGGAGGGCCGCCGCGACGGTGCCGAAGGCGGCAGGAAGCACCCACGGGCGACGCACGGCTGCGCCGGGGGCGGACGCGCCCCCCACCCACCGAACCGACCGCGCGAACAGCCACCAGGGCAACAGCGTGGAGGTCAACGCATACAGGAACTCCCCGCCCACAGGCAGGGCGAGGAGGAAGAAAGCGAGTCGGTTGAAGAGCCAGACGGCGACCCCAAGGAGGGACATCCGCCAGCCCGCTGGTACAAGGCGGCGCAGCCACCGCCTCCCCGTCCCTCGCCACGACGGGGTGACAGCGGCAGCGGGGACAAGCAACATCCCGGCGGCCGCCAGCAGGCCGGTGAGGACCATCAGACCCAGGTTGCGAGGTAACTGACCGAACCGGATCAGGCGCTCGGCCAGACTAAGCGTGGCGAGGTGGAACGGCACGCCCACAGCCGTCGCCGCGCCGTAGGCGACCAACACCCGCACCGTCCGTCCCTCGCCGGGGGCCAGCGACCGCGCCAGGAGCAGCCCGAAGCCCAGCCAGGCCGCCAGATCGGCCAGGACCACTCCCCAGAAGACGGGGGCCGGGCGCGCGCCCAGCGTCAGCGCGCGCAGGTTCATCCACCGCTGGTACGGTGTGAAGTGGTGGAAATACACGGCGAACGTCCGCAGAAGGACGATCTCGCCGCAGAGGAGCCAGGTAGAGACGTCGGAGATAACCGAGGACGAAGCCGCCTGGGGTCGAACGCCCCCCTTTTCTCGTGCCACCGCTCCCCTCCCAGGGTCCATCCGTGATCTGTTTGCACCGTAGAGACGCCGAGGGCGCCGCCGAAGGAGTGGGCTACGGGAAGAGCCTCCTGGCCTTCACCTCCGCTACGGCGTCGTCGCGGAAGCGGTACAGTTTGGCCGGGCGGCCCTCGCCGGTACGGTATCCACCCGTCTCCTCGAGGATGCCCGCGCTGAGGATCTTTCGACGGAAGTTCCGCTTGTCCAGTTCCTCCCCCAGGATCACCTCGTAGGCCGCCTGCAGTTCGCTGAGGGTGAAGGTCTCCGGCAGGAGTTCGAAGCCGACCGCCGTGTACTCCAGTTTGTAGCGCAACCGCTGGAGAGCGTAGGCAAGGATCTTCTCGTGATCGAAAGCCAGGGGGGGTAGATCGTACATCGACCACCAGCGGGCCTCGGCAGCGTCGTCACCCGCACGGGGGCACACCGCGTCGGCCGGCACAAGGGCGAAGTAGGCCACCGTGATCACCCGCCCCCGCGGGTCCCGGTCCGGATCACCGAAGGTGTATAACTGCTCCAGATAGACGTCGCGGACGCCGGTCTCCTCCTCCAACTCCCGCAACGCCGCCTCCTCCAGCGATTCGTCGAGACGGATGAACCCGCCGGGGATAGCCCACATCCCCTGGAACGGAGGGGCTTTCCGACGGACCAGGAGCACCTGGAGGTCGCCCTCCCGCAGGGTGAAGATGACCACATCTACCGTGACCGCCGGCCGAGGGTAATCCTCCCAGTTCGTCATCCCGCACTCCCCACCGTTTGGACAACAACTACGAGGCCACAACCCGCCGGTAGGTCTCGTGGAACGAGAGAGGATCGATCGCCTCGCGGGGCTCGTCGTACACCACCCGACCGCGGGCCATCACCACCACCCGCCGCCCCACGCTCAGACCACGCTCCAGGTGGTGGGTGGTCAGGAGGATCGTGCAGCCCTCCTCCATCAGCCCGGTCAGAAGGTCGGTGAGGGCCTGCGCCGCCTCAGGGTCGAGGCCGGTATAGGGCTCGTCCAAGAGAAGCAACTGGGGCCGATGGAGCACCGCCCGCGCCACCGCCAGCCGCTGCTGCATTCCCCGCGAAAAGGTCCGCACCAGATCGTGCCGCCTGGCCGCCAGACCCACCTGATCCAGCAGGTCGTCGATGCGGGCGGCACCGTCCTCCACACCGTACATCCGGGCGTAGAAACGGAGGTTCTGCTCAGCGGTCAGGTCATCATAAAGAAGGGTGCGGTGGGAAAGAAAACCGATCTTGCGGCGCACCGTTTCCCCGTCCCTGGCGGGGTCCAGCCCGGCGATGCGCACCGTTCCGGAGGTGGGACGGGTCAGCGTGGCGAGGATGCGCAGAAAAGTCGTCTTGCCTGCCCCGTTGGGGCCGACCAGCGTCACGAACTCCCCCCGTGCCACCGCCAGGTCCACACCCGCCAGGGCCACCCGAGGGCCGAAGGATTTGATCAGGCCACGGACCTCTACCATCACGGTCACTTCCTCCCTCTCAACCAGAGAAACAGGAAGACCGCCCCCAAAGTGATGGAGAGGATCAGCACTCCACCGAGAAGCGATAGACCCTTCCCTGCACCACCCGAAGCGCTCGGAGTAGGGGTGGGAGAGGGGAGGGCTGGAAGAGGAGTGGGCGTCGGGACAGACGTCGGTATCGGCGAAGGGGTCGATGTAGGAGGCGGCACAAGCGTGGGAGGAGGTGCCAGCGGGTCCGTGAAGCTCGGCTCGCCGTACGTGAGCCCCATCTCCACGCCATCGTTCAGACCATCGCCGTCCGTGTCCGGGTCCTCCGGGTCGAGGCCAACGTCTTTCTCGATCCAGTCCCACACTCGATCGTCGTCCGTGTCCACAAAATAGGGGTCGAGCGCTCCTTCGTCGAAGACGTAAGCCTCGAACCAGTCGGTGAAATCCTGTCCGGTCAGATCGTACAGGGCCTGTAGCAGCCCCCACTCATCGTGATGGGCAGGGCGCGATCGGGAGAGGTAGCCCAGCAGATCGAACAGGTCGTACTGGTCATCCGTCCGAGAGCGGATCTCCTGTCGTAGTGCCATCACCAAGTACGCGGGCCGCTCGTCGTAGAGAAGCATATCAAGTACCTGGAAATAGTACCAGACCTTAGGCTCGACGAAGGCATAGGAAGGATCCCGCCAGTCGCAGTCCCACCCCCCCGCCTTGTACGCCGCGTAAACATACAGTTGGGGCATCGCTCTGCCGAGGAACCACTCGGGGGTCCCCACCTCCCCTACCTCGAACCAGAGGTAACTGGCCTCGTCGGGGATAACCTGCCAGTCCCAGGGACGATCGGGATGGTCACCCGCGCCGCTAAGGATCGCCTGATACGTAACAAGGGCTGTATCCTCCCCTCGAAGCAAATCCATGATCGGGCTGGCCTCCGCGCGGCCGTCTGGGCATAAATACGGCTCGTCAAGGACCACGTGCAAGAAGTAGGGAGAAGGATATTCCCCCAGCACCGAGCGGAGGTACTCGAACGTGTCGAAGATCATCTCCCGAACACGCGATCGGTCCGGCTCCGGAATACTCTCGGCAACCGCAGCGCGCACTGATGTCGTACCCAACGACCGCTCTTCTATCTCGAACGGCCCTACAGCGATCCCAGGCCCCCAGAACCAGTGTGGGGATAGCACCTGGCGGGGATCCGCTATATGGAGACCTCCCACCCGCTCCCAGGTGGTCGCTACTTTCCATCCCTCCGGCAAGTTGAAGGCGAACCGCAGCGTCCCTACAGGCTGCTCAGGCGGGGGGAGGAAATAGGCATGCGCTGCGAAAAAGAAGCCGAAGCGAGAACCCAGATAGGACGAGAGGCGATCTTGCTCGAGGATGAAGGGCTCTATGCCCATAGGGATGACATCGTACTCCACGCGGATATTTGAAAATCCGGCGACGGTAAGAGATCGGACGTCCTCCCGAACTCGCTCGTTTCCCACGACATAGGAGGAGACCGGGATAGGTTCCCCTTCCGAGGCAATCGCGGTGAAATTCGCCACGTGCCAGGGAAAGGTGATCGTCTCCTCACCACAGTACACCGTGGTATCGAACGTCAGGGTAGCGGGTGTCCGGAGGCGAAGGGTCAATGTGTTCTGGTGCAGCCCTTCTACATCGAGTTGCACGTGAGCGACGTGGGAGGCTGGGTCCGTGATCACGAGGGTGTAAGTGAACACGGGTTCGGAGGTCTGCACCGTGGGAGGAGGCTGGACGGTGACGCCAAGGGGGAAGACCACTGTGAGAAGTGAGAGGGCGACAGCCAGCCACCCATTCTGGGGCCATGTTCCTCCGCTCCGCCTGCTGCCCATCGTCCCGCCACCTCCTACCGGCTCGCAGCGTCTTCCTCCTGCTGTTTCCAGAGAGCCAGTGTCCGTTGCTTGAGCTTCTCCCGTCTCTCGAGGTACGTCTCCTCCGGGACACGGCCCAACTCATACTCCCTATCCAACGCCGCGATCTGTTCCACCAACGGACGGACCCGGGATGGAACAGGACCGGGGGCCGGGGGGCGCCACAGGAGGGCAGCACCCATCACGGCGAGGGCCAGGGCCGCCAGCCCCACGGCCGTCTCCCGCGTGACGTTGCGCGTTGGCGCGACGGCGGGATGATCCGTCGAGACGGAGGGCTCCATCACCGGCGGCGGGGCGGCCACCAACGTAAACGCCAGGCTCTCCCCCGCTGCCAGCGGCCCGCCGACATAAGAGAGGGCCGGCCCCATCTGGGTGTCCACCGTCCCCATCGGCTCCAGCCCGGCTCCCTCCAATGCCAGGTCCCCCTGGACCATCAGGATCACCACCGACTTCACCGGGACATCGACGGCCTGCTCCACCTGGAGGCCCTCCCGGTAGGGCAACGTGTAGTAAAAGACGACCTCGGAGGTCACCGACCCGGGCGGGATCGGACGGGTGTCGGCGAAACCGCCCGCCTGCTCCACGAACCGCTCCCCCAGGCCCGGACCGTCGAAGGTCAGGTCCTCGGCCCCCTCGGGCAGCGTGAAACGGACCGTCACCCGGTCCCCCACTTCCGGGTCCGCCGCCCCTATGTAGGTCCGGTCGCCCTCGTTCCCGATCAGGAAGTATTCCTCCACCATCAGGCGGCCTTCCATCCCGGTGACGAAGATGTGCAACTGGGCGACCTGAACCGAGGTCGGCTCCTCCGTCGTCTCGTAGATGACGATAGGCAGTTCCAACTCCCGCTGGTCGGAGGCCGGGGCCACGGCCTCCGAGAAATAGTCCACCCCCTGATAAGTGACCTGCGCCACAAAGGTCCGATCCTCCCCGGCCGTCACCCCTTCGAAGACAAACGATCCGTCGGCGGCGAGGGGGATCGTGAGGGTTTCCACCTCTTTTCCACCGGCGAAGGCGTGGAGGCTCACCTCCAAGCCGGTCGGAACCTCCCCACCGGGCGTCCCGTTGGTCACCTGCCCCTTCACCGAAAGCGTCGCTGCCTGCGGCATGCGGACCCAGCCAGCGGTCAACAACAGCGCCCCGGAGAGCAACAGGAAGACGAGGACGTTCTGAGAGAACCTGCGCTTAACCACCATTCCACCCTTTCACCGCAACGGTGTCCCGCATCCGGCGCAGAACCGGTCGTCGGGGCCGACCCGCCGCCCACATCGGGGGCAGAAGTTCACCGGTCCCTCCTCCACCGCCGGTGGGGAGGGTTCCACCTCCCCGCCCGCCCGCGCCGCGGCCCGTGCCTGAGCGACCCAGTGCTCGATCGCCCGGTCGGGGTCGGCTTCCGGCCGACGGAACGGCCGGGCCAGATAGGCCCCCACCAACAGGGCCAGCGCGACGCCCACAAGAATCGATCCGATCCCCATCACTCCTCCCGCTGCCCTAACAGAGTGTCCAGTTCCCCGGCCAGTTCCTCCGCCGTCACCGGCCCGATGTGGAAGAAGGCGACGTTCCCTTCGGGGTCGATGACGAAGGTCTCGGGGACGCCGGTGACGCCGTAAGCGGAGGCGATCCGGCCATCGGAATCCAGCCCCAGGGGGTAGGTGAGGCCGTACTCGGCGACCGCGCTGCGGACGGCGGAAGCGCTTTCCTGGTAGGCGATGCCGACGAAGGCCACCCCCCGATCCCGGTAGGTCTCCCACACCATCTGGAGGCCAGGCAGTTCCTCCCGGCAGGAAGGACAGCCGGTGGTCCAGAAGTTGAGCACGGCCACCTGCCCCCGCAGGTCGGCGAGGGAGAGGGTGCCCCCATCCAGCAACGTCAGGGTGAAATCGGGCGCAGGCTGGCCGGGGAGAGGACGACCCGCCGACTGCGCCGAGGCCCCATGCCCAGGCCCCCACATCGCCACGCCTGCGGCGACCAACACGGCCAGTACGAGCACCGCAGCGACGGTGCTGCGCGCCCTGCGCCGCCGGGCCTCGGGGGCGGGAAGGCGGACCGCCTCAGCGGACGGCCAGACGGCCACCGTCCCCCCGGCCAGGAGGACCAACCCACCCAGCCAGAGGAAGATCGCCAGCGGGTTGATGAAGACCTTGAGGGTCACCGCGGTCGGGCTGTAGGCAGCCAAGACGACGTAGAGGTCCTCTCGCCAACTCGGCCGCAGCGCGGGCACCCCCACCGTCTGATGGGAGTACGCATCGATACGGGGGGTCAGGGTGGTCAGGTACTCCCCATCCCGGTAAGCGGCGAGCGTGGCCTCCGTGCGGACGTGGTCCGCCGCTGGCTCCTGTCGCAGGTCCTCAAAGACCAGCACGTAGCGGCCGACACGGCCCTCCTCGCCAGGGGCAAGAACCAGTTCCGTCTCCACGGCGTGAAGGCGGGTGCCGATGATCCCGACCACGAGCAGGACGAGGCCGATGTGGACCAGGTAGCCGCCGTAGCGGCGGCGGTGGCGGCTCACCTGATGCCAGAGGGCCTGCAGAAGGCCTTCCTCCCTCCGGCGGCTCCGGGCGACCACGTCCCACACGATCTCCGCCACCGCCGTTCCCCCGGCCAACCCCGCCAGCGCAAAGCCCACCATCGAGGTCCAGCCGGTGAAACCGGCGAGCGCCGCCCCGCCCGCGACGACGACGGCCCCCACCAACGCCGGCCAGCCCCGGCTCCGGAGCCGCCGAAGCGCCTGCGCCGATCGACCGAGCAGGGGGCAGAGGGCTAACACCAGCACCATCAGGCCGAACTGCGGCCCCGTCACCCGGTCGAACCACTCTGGGCCGGCCTCGAATCGGTGGCTGGAGAGAGCCTCGGTGATCGTGGGCAGGACGCTGCCGATCATCACGGAGGCGGTCAGGGTGAGGAAGAGGACCAGGCTCAACAGGAACATCCCGTCCCGCGAGAGCAACCCCTCAGAGGGTTCCTCCTCCTTCAGAAGCGAGCGACGGCTGGCAACCAGGGTGAAAGAGCCCACCAACGTCAGGCCGATGAAGGCCAGGAAGTAATGGCCGAGGGGGGAGCGGCCGAAGGCGTGGACCGACTGGATCATCCCACTCCGGGTGGCGAAGGTCCCAAAGAGCACCAGGGCGAAGGAGAGAATGACCAGCACCAGGTTCCACGCTCGGAACCCCCGGCGCTCCTCCTGCATCACCGCGCCGTGGAGAAGGGCGGTGGCGGCCAGCCAGGGCATCAGCCCGGCGTTCTCCACCGGGTCCCAGCCCCAGTACCCCCCCCACCCCAACACGTCGTAGGCCCAACGCGCTCCGAGGAAGAGCCCAAGCCCGAGGAAGAGCCATGCGGTCAGGGTCCATCGGCGAGCAGCGCGGGTCCATTCATCGACCCGCCCCGTGATCAGGCCGGCCATCGCCAAGGCGAAGGGGACCGCCAGGCCGACGTAGCCCAAGTAGAGGGCGGGTGGGTGGAAGATCATCCCCGGGTGCCGCAGGAGCGGGTTCAACCCCTGCCCGTCGGCGGGGACGGCTTCCAGACGGACAAAGGGGTTGGAGAGGAAAAGCGTCACACCGACGAAGAAAACGGTGATCCCCCCAAGGATCACCGAGGCCCAGGGAACCAGCGGCCGGGCCCTCGCCGAGGGGCGGGCGACCAAAATCAACAGGAACAGGGCTTGGATGAAGGACCAGAGCAGCAGCGAGCCCTCCTGCCCCGCCCATACTGCTGAGACCTTCAGGTAGATGGGAAGATGTCGGCTGGAGTTCTGGGCCACGTACTGGATCTCGAAACGGTCGCCCAGAAAGGCGAAGAGGAGCAACAGAAGGCCCAACCCCAGGAGAGCAGCGGTGGCGTAGACCCCGTTCCACCCGCTCCTCATCCAGCGGGGGTCGGAACGGCGGATGGACCAGATGACGGCCAGAGGAACGTAGAGGCTGGTGAGCAGGGCCAGCCCGATCGTGAGGGTGCCGACCTCTCCAAGCATCAAGGCCTCCCTGCCTGGTCCGGGACCGCCTCCTCGTAGCGGGTGGGGCACTTCAGGAGGACTTCGTCGGCGTAGAAGCGGCCATCCTCGCCCAACTGCCCACGGACGATGGCCTGGGCCTCACCCTTCAACAGGTCCGGCTTCACGTCGTCGTACACCACCTCCAGGCGCGGCGCGTTGGGATCGTTGACAGCGGCGTGCAGGACCGCAGCCAGGCCCCCGGCCCGTTCGACTTCCTCGGGATCGCCCGGCACCTGAACGATGGTAAAGGTGACCCGCGGTACAGAGGGGTCGTAAACGATCGAATCGCCGATCACCGCACCGGAAACGGTGAGGCTCCGCCCGACGGCCTCCTCTCCCATCGCCTGCAGTTCCTCAATCGTGAGGAAGTAGTGGGCCGTGCTGCCGGTGTTGGAGACGATCAGATAGACCACGGCTGTCACGATCAGCAGGCCGGCAATGATCAGTTTCGTTTTCCCACCCATACTGCACTCCTGCTCGCTTCTCCTCCCCACAGAAACCGACGAGGGGCAGACAAACTGTCACGCCCCTCTGGTCGCTGGGGGATGGGGAACTGACTATACCATAAACAACGGGGACTGTCAAAGAAAATCGAGGACCGGGCACATCTCCCTACCTCGGAATGTAGCGGTTGCCGAATCCGCAAGATATGGTATAATGCCGTCCGGTTGTCTGAGAAACGCAGATCGAGGTAGAAAGTCATGAACCTGGTGGAGTCTTTGGAGCGACAACTGGAGCCCAACCCCAACATCCCCGACCTTCGGCCGGGGGACACGGTTCGGGTTCACGCCCGCATTATCGAGGGGGATCGGGAGCGCGTGCAGATCTTCCAGGGCACCGTCATCCGCATCCGGCGGGGGGGAGCGGGGGCCAGTTTCACCGTGCGCCGTATCGCCTCCCACGGCATCGGCGTCGAGCGGACCTTCCCCTTCCACTCCCCCCGCATCGAAAAGGTCGAGGTTACCCGCCGCGCCAAGGTGCGCCGAGCGAAGTTATACTATCTCCGCGAGCGCCGCGGCAAGGCGGCCCGGCTGAAGGAGAAGCGGTAGAAGGCGATTACATCCTCCTCCATTTCTCTACCTCCTGTTTGGATGACCGTAGGGCGAGTATGAACTCGCCCTATGGTCTTAAAAGGGCCAGACGTATGCGTATCGTAATGATCGGTCCCTTCGGCCTACGGCCCAGAGGCACGATGGCTGTCCGCGCCCTGCCGATGGCCCGCGCTCTGGCCCGAAGGGGCCATCGAGCGACCCTCCTCCTCCCCCCCTGGCAGAACCCCGAGGACGCCGGTCGCCGCTGGGAAGAGGGGAACGTGACCGTGGAGAACATCCCCCTTCCCACCCTCCCCACCCCACTTTTCCACCTCGCCACCGCCCTCCGGCTGGCCCGTCGCGCACTGGCCCTGCAACCGGACGTGGTCCACCTGTTCAAGCCCAAGGCCTACAGCGGGCTGGCCCACTGGTTGCTGGCCCACCGGCCACAGCGGAGCGACTTCCGCCTGGTGGTGGATACGGATGACTGGGAGGGACCGGGCGGATGGAACGACCTGGCTCCCTACACCCCCGCTCAGCGACTCTTCTTCGCCCGCCAGGAGCGCTGGGGGCTGACCCACGCCGACGGCGTCACCGTCGCCAGCCGCACCCTGGAGAGCCTGGTCTGGGCAATGGGGGTCCCGCCGGCACGCGTCTTCTACGTCCCCAACGGCATCCCCGACCCCGACCTCCGGGCGACGCCCTCAGCGGAGCCGGTCATCCTCCTCTACACCCGATTCTTCGAATTCCCGGTAGGGCGGGCCGTGGAACTGCTGCAGCGGGTGCGCGCTCGGATCCCCTCGGCCCGGATGTTGGTCGTAGGGAAGGGCCTGTTCGACGAGGAAAAGGAACTCCTCCAGCAAACCCAGGAGGCGGGCCTCAGCGACGCGGTCGAGTACGTCGGCTGGGTGGAGCCGCACCGGCTGGAAGAGGTCTTCTCCCGCGCCGCCCTGGCCATCTATCCCTTCGACGACACGCTGGTCAACCGGGCCAAGTGTCCGGTCAAGCTACTGGACCTGCTGGCCGCGGGGATGCCGGTGGTCGCCGAGGCGGTCGGCGAGATCCGGGAGACGATCCGCCACGGGGAGACCGGCTGGCTGGTGGAGCCGGGGGACGTTGAAACGTTCGCCCGGGCGGTGGTCCACCTGCTGGAGCAGCCCTCGCTCCGTCGCCAACTAGGGGAAACGGCCGCCCAGGACATACGCCGCCGCCGGTCCTGGGACCGGTTGGCGGAGGTCGTCGAGCGGGCTTACGGGGCACCCCAATGAGGGAACTTCTTCGCCGCTGGGCTCCGCCCCTGGCCTGGATGGGGGTGATCTACGTCCTCTCGGCCCAGCCAAGCCTGCCCAGCGCGCCGGAGCCGTGGCTGGACGTGGTGCTCAAGAAGTCCGGTCACGCGCTGGCCTACGGCCTCCTGGCATGGCTATACCTGCGGGCGCTGCGGGGGAAGGCCCCCCCATCCGAACGGCTGCGGCTCCTCAGCCTGGTCCTGGCGGTGGCCTACGGCGCAACGGACGAGGTTCACCAGGCGTTCGTGCCAGGGCGCACGCCTCGGTTGACCGATGTGCTGATCGACGGGGTTGGGGCTACGCTGGCGATGGCGCTGGAGCGGCGGCGGGCACAGGCTCGTCCTCCAACGCCTCGATGAAGATCGGGCCGAACAACCCCTCCTGCCACACCCGCACCCGATCCCGCTTCACCAACTCCAGCACGGCCAGCAGGGTGACGATCACCTCTACCCGACTGGCGACCGCGGAGAGGACCTCTTGGAAACGGATCCGCCGGTGGCGCGCCAGCCGGCTCTCGATAAGGACGATCTGATCCGCCACTGTGACCGACGGGGGAGGGATCACCTCGTCGGCGGGAGGGGCCGGCAACGCATCCATCGCCTCCTGGGCCGCGGCAAGGAGCCCCTCCAGCGTCACCCCCTCCAGATCGAACCAGGCGGGGGCCGGGCCGGTCGTTGCAAGACGGACGTAGGCCGCCAAGCCTGCCTTCTCCCGCTCCCCCAGTTCCCGGGCGATCTCCTTGAACCGCCGGTACATCTCCAACTGCCGGATCAGGTCGGCGGCGACGTCCTCCCCATCCAGGTCCTCCCCGGACGGGGGTCGGGGTAAGAGGACGCGGCTCTTGATAAGCACCAACTTGGCCGCCACCACGAGGAAGGCGGTGAGATCGGCCAAGTTCCGTCGGCCCATCTCCTCGATGACCGCCAGGTACTGATCGGTGACCTGGGCCAGCGAGATGGCTGTGATGTCCAGTTCCTCCCGCTCGATCAACTGGAGCAGGAGGTCGAGGGGACCCTCGAAGGCTGGCAGCCGGATCGGATAGGTGGAAAGGAACATACCCCTCCGGGACGGTCAGATCGCCAGGAGGGCCAGACCGATCATCACCACCATCATCACCGCCGCGATGATGGCGATCCGCTTCAGGTCGGCGACCACATACCAGTACTCCTCCCGCAGGTCGGGAAGCGCACCGTCGGGCGCCTGCTGATCGGGGGCCGCCGTCCGAACGACGGGGGTCGGCTGGACCAATTGGGCCTGGCTCAGCCGGGGCCCTCGCGACCGCCTACGCGACTTCTTCTTCCTCTTCGCCATCACACCTCCAATAACCTGGGTTAAGGTTGTAACTCCGCGATCACGACGATCCGGTGGGTGTCCACCCCGTAGGGATAGCAGGAGATCAGAGTGAGGACCGGGGTGCTGGTCGGATACATCACGCTGACGTCGGTGGGCTCGATGATCCGCTTCTGGGTGACCACGTATCGGTAGACCTGGCTGGCGGTGTACACCTCCACGACGTCCCCCAGTTCGACGTCGGGGAGGTCGCGGAAGATCTCCCCATAGATGTCGTTGTGGGCAGAGATGATGCAGTTGCCCCGCTCGCCAGGGTTCGCCGAGCCGACGTGGTGACCGGCCCCCCGCTTCAGGCTCTCCCAGTCGTCCCCCTCCACCACCGGCGCGTCCACCCCGATGGAGGGAATACGGATGCGGATCGCCTGCTCCGGCCCCGGCGTGGGCACTGGCAGCGGCGTGATCTGGGCCACCAGGTCCCGCAGGTGGGCTGGGATCGGCTCCGGCTCGGACCGACCCAACTCGTCCGGCGGGGTGTGACCACCGGGGAGCATCACCACCTGGATCAGCGGGGTCGGCGTTGGCGTGGGCTGCTGGGCCTGTCGAACCTCGCGCACCTCCTGGTTCAGTTCCTGCATCGTCTGCCAGGTCCCGATCAGGACGACGACGAGGCCGATCAGGGCGGCGATCTCGACGATGAGCAGGGCCTTATCCCGCACCCACGCCCAGTTGATCCGCAGGGGGCGGCGCTCCCGCCGCCGCGGGGACTCCCCATCCACCGGTCGGGCGCGGAAGCCCGCCGTAGCCCCTTCCTCCTGAAACCGCAGGTGCTCATCCGGCAGGGGGGGCGGCTCCGCCTCGGTCGACTCCGGAGCCAGGGGGTCCACCGGAGCCATCGGCCCCTTCATCCGCCGCAGACGCTCCAACCGCGCCTGGGCCTTGCGGATGCGGAGGATCTCCTCCAACTCCTCTATAGAGAGTTCATCTACCGGCCGTCGGTCCTTCATCGCGCAGGACACTTATACCCCACCCCCCTCGATTGTCAAGTGCAACGGACCCCCACCACGGAAGCATAAGACGGCGTTCATTTCACCCCTTACACCCACACCGACCCCCGCGTTCCACCCCGACCCCCGGGAGGTGTCCGAACTGCTGGAGGTTCCTCTCTGGAGGCTGATGGACCCCACCACGCGGCGGGAGGAGGAATGGAACCTGCGCGGAACGCGGGTGCAGGTCCCCTTCTACGCCGTGGGCCGACACAAGGTCTGGGGAGCCACCGCCATCATCCTCGCCGAGTTCCTGGCCCTGCTCGCGGCCGGGTAGTCTCCCTCCAGAGCGTTGCCGACCGCGGCGAAGAGTTATGACCGTGGAGGAAGCATCCGTCCTTTGACAACGAGGACGGAGCAGGGGGCTGCGTCGGCCACCTGCCGGGTGACGTCGCCCAGGAGCCACCTCCGCAGCCGCCCGACCGTTCCAGACGCCCCGACGACCACCAGATCGTAGTCGCCGTCCCGGGCCTCAAGCAGGATCTCCTCGGCGGCAACGCCGTATCGGATCCGCAACTCGGCCCGCAACTGGTGCTGGGCAAGGAGCCCCGCGCCGTTCCGCAGGTGCCGGGCGATCGGGGTGTCGGTCCGCAGGAGTTCGGGCAACGTCTCCCGAAACTCCTCCAACCCCGCGTACATCCCCGGCACGGGGCCAAGGACGTGGAGGAGGGAGACCTGGGCCCGCGTTGCCTCCGCCAGCCAGGCCCCTGCTTCAATGATCGGCTCGGCGATGTCCAACCCGCCGGTGCAGATCAGCACCCTGCCGATGCCCCGCCGCGTCGGCCTGCAGATGAGGACGGAGAGAGGGGCTCGATGGACGATCTGCGTGCTCACCGAACCCAGCAACCGATCCGCCAGGGCGGGGTGTCGGTTCGCGCCGACGGACACCAGGTCGTAGGCGCCCTCCCGAACCTCGGCCAGGATCCGGCCCGCCGGATCGCCCCGGCGGAGGCGGGTGTTCACCTCCAGGTCGGGAAGGACCTTCCGCGCGGCCTCCAGGAGCAACCGACCGCGCTCCCGCGGCTCCCCACGCCGAAGGACGTGGAGCAGCGTGACGGAGGCCCCGACGGCCCTCGCCACCTCCCCGGTGAAGGCAACCGTCTCCTCCGCGTACGGCATCCCGGCGACACAGAGTAAGATCTTCATCGGGACCTCTCTACCACAACCGGGCCAGCACGAGGGCCGCGCCGACGAAAGGCAGGATCGAAAACAGCAGGCGGATGCGGGGCCCGGCGAAGAACCGGGTGGAGGTCGCTCCCAACTGCGCCCCCAACGCCGCGCCGGTCTGCATCACCAGCGCCATCAGGATGTCCACGTTCCCCTTCAGGGCGTGGGTCACTGTACCGAACCCGGCGGAGATGACGATTTCAAACAGGTCCGTACCTACCGCCACGTGGGTGGGAACGCCCAACACGTAGATCAAGAGGGGCATACGCACAAACCCTCCGCCCACCCCCAGCGCACCGGTCAGCAACCCGGTGATGACCCCCACCCCCAGCACGGCCCAGAGGGAAACGGAGGCGATGCCGGATGCGGGGAAGGAGAGCATCGGGGGAAGGTTCAGGCTGCGCACCCGCCGGGCGATGCCGTCGAAGGCCAACGCCTCGTGAACGGCCAGCCGATCCCGCCGGACGATACGGAGGGCGTGCAGGCTCTCCCAGGCGGTGAAGACGCCGATGACCACCAGCACAAAGACGTAGGCTGCGCCGACCACCGTCTCGACGGCCCCTCTCGCCTTCAGCGCCTCCACCACCCGGGCCCCGCCCTCGACGCCCAGCACCGTTCCCCCCACCATCACCAGCCCCAGCTTCATATCCACGTGCCCCAGCGCCCGGTGACGGCGGGCGGCGACGATGGACTTCCCGGTCATATGGGCCAGGTCGGTGCCGACGACAAAGTGCATCGGCACCCCTGCCCAGAACATCAGAGGGCCGGCGATGAACCCACCGCCGACCCCGAAGAACCCACCCAGCACACCGACCACGAACCCGATGCCGGCCAGAACCACCGGGTCCACCGTCACGCCGGCAATGGGGAAGGCCATTCCTCACCCCCTACCGAGGCCGACCTAGCCCCAGCCGCTCGAGGAGAAACGAGGTAAGCAGATCCAGGAGCACTCCCTGAGCCAGGATCAACGCCAGGCCAACAACAGCGTACCCGGTGAGGTTATCCCGAAAGAGACGGGTGAGCCATCCGTCCAACCAGCGCAGAACGACGGCGACGTAGGCCGCCGCAAAGAGGCCGTAGAGGACCGTTTCGATGAGGATATCCCGAACGAGGTGGGACCTCCGCTGATCCATACGCTGGTCCCTCATTTGGGGCTCACAGATAGCCCAGTTCCCGGAGGTGCTGCTCCAGGATCGCTCGATCCTCCGGGGTCAACTCCCGCGTGACCGGAAGGTCCTCCAGCGGGTGCTTCGGCCTGCCCCACGAGACGCGCCCCCAGATCCGCTCGTGGAGGTAATAGGCGAGGATCTTGAGCACCAACTCCAGGACGCCAACCTGTGCAGCCAGACTCAGCCGGCCGGTGAAGGCGTACACCAGACCGGCGGTGATCAACGTCGCCGTCGCCCGCCAGGTGACGGCTTTGACGATGGTGCGCATCCTACGCTCGGTCATTTCAATCCCCGAACCTCCGCTTCGAGCCGTTTGAAGAAGGAGAGCATAAAGGCGTGTCGCTCCGCAGCGATAGCCCGCCCCGTCTCCGTCGTCATAATGTCCTTCAGGCGGGAGAGCTTGACGACGAACTCGTGGACCGGGGTGTACCGATCCGCGCGCTCTCCCTCGGCGCGGGCGACCTCTGGCGAAGCCCAGAGCGGTTGGTCGTGGGCCCCGGCGTAGGCGAAGGCGCGGGCGATGCCGATCGCCCCGATGGCGTCCAGTTTGTCGGCGTCGAAGAGCGCCCGCGCCTCGGGGGTCTCCGGGGCTGGCCCAGCACGGAACCGGTGGGAAGCGATGGCGCGGGCCACGGCTTCAACCCTCTCGGGAGGGTGACCTGCCAGGATCTCCCGCGCCCGCTCCGCGCCGATCTCGGCGTGGTCCCGCCCGGTGAGCTCCTCCTCGGCGCGCCCCAGGTCGTGCAGCAGGGCGGCCGCCCGCACCACCTCCAGGTCGCCCCCTTCGGCCCGTGCGATCCGCTCCGCCAGGGCCAACACCCGCAGGACGTGGTCGAAGTCGTGGTGGCTACCGACCCCCTCGTAGTACTTCCGCGCCTCCTCCACGGTGATCACCGTCCCTCCCCCCGTCCATCCACTCCCACCACGGAGACACAGAGGACCCAGGGTTCCATTCCAAATTCCTCCTGCCCTCTGTGGCGTTCTCTCATCCGGGAGCCCGGCTGAGCCAAACGGCCAGGAAGGTCAACAGGATCGTCACCAGCACGGTCAGAAGGACGGTCGCCAGCACGCGACGGCGGATCTCCCAGACCCGATACCGGCCGGTGACCCAGAGGAAGAGGCCCAGGGCGATCAGCGCTCCTCCGACGACGCCCACCGTGTAGGTGATGGCCGTCAGCATCAGGGCCGGCAGGTCGACCTGCACGATCAATCGGCCGAAAAGAGCGATCGAGAACCGGCTGCCCAGAAAGGCGTAGGCCGCCCCGACGAACAGGCCCACCAGCGCCGTCACCATCCCCTGCCACCGCCCTGGCCTCCGTTCCAGCCAAAGGGTGATCAACCCCAGAACGACCAGGGTCAGGGAGAACGTGAGGACCAGGATCGACACCAACTCGACGATCATTTCCCCACCAGATGACAGGCCACGAGGTGGTCCGTCTCCACCTCCTCCAGGACGGGCTCCTCTTCAGCGCAGATCGGTTGGGCGACGGGGCAACGCGGATGGAAGCGGCAGCCGGAGGGCGGGTTGATGGGGCTAGGGATCTCCCCCTTCGGCATCGGCTGTGTGCGCCGGAACTTGGGGTCCGGCACGGGCACCGCCGCCAGCAACGCCTGGGTGTAGGGATGGAGGGGGGTTCGATAGACCTTCCGGAGGGGCCCCATCTCCACGATCTTGCCCAGGTACATCACGGCGATCCGGTTACAGATGTACTTGGCCGTCGCCAGGTCGTGGGTGATGAAGAGGTAGGTGAGGTCGAACTCCTCCTTCAGTTCCCGCATCAGTTCCAGGAGCAGCGCCCGTACCGAGACGTCGGCCATCGCGATGGGCTCGTCGGCCACGACCAGGTCCGGCTGCAGGATGAGTGCGCGGGCGATGACGGCCCGCTGCCGCTGCCCGCCGCTCAACTGGTGGGGGTATTTCTCATAGAGGATGGAAGGCGGGGTCAACCCGACCCGCTCCATCATCTCCAGCACCCGCTCCCGCTTCTCCTCCCCCTTGGCGATCCCGAAGATCTCCAGGCTGTGGCCGATGGCGTCCCCGATCTTCATCCGGGGGTTGAGGGAGGCGTACGGGTCCTGGAAGATCGCCTGCATATGCCGCCGCATCTGCCGCATCTCTTCCTCTCCCAGCGAGGCCAGATCCGTCCCCTGGAAGAGGATCCGCCCCTCGGTCGGCTCCGTGAGTCGGAGGAGCAGCCGGCCGGTCGTCGTCTTGCCGCTGCCGCTCTCCCCGGCCAGGCCGAACACCTCCCCCCGGCGGATCTCGAAGTCCACCCCGTCCACCGCGCGGACGAACTCCCGCTGGCGGGTGACCAGCCGCTCGATGAAACTCCGCTGGACAGGGAACCACTTCTTCAGGCCACGTACCTCGACCAGATTCGCGTTCGACATACTCGTCATCCTCGCGGGGTTAATCACGCATCACGTATCACACGCTCAACGCTCTGGGTTCTGCGTTCCGTGTTCCGTGTCGTACAGCCAGCAGGCGACCCACCGGCGTGGTCGGACCTCCTTCAACGGCGGCTCCTCCACCGAGCACCGCTCGAACGCATGGGGACAGCGCGGGTGGAAGCGGCACCCGGACGGCGGTTGGATCAAGTCGGGCGGGGAGCCGTGCATGATCTCCAGCGTGTCCCCCTCCAATCGGATGTTGGGAACGGATGCCAGGAGGGCCCGGGTGTAGGGGTGCATCGGATCCCCAAACAGCGGCTCCACGTCGGCCAGTTCCACCAACTTGGCCGCGTACATCACCGCCACCCGATCCGCCAGTTGGGCGACGATGCCGATGTTGTGGGTGATGAGCAGGATGGTCAGGCCGAAGTCCTCCTGGAGTTCCTTCAGGAGGTCCAGGAACTGCGCCTCGACGATCACGTCCAGCGAGGTCGTCGGCTCGTCGGCGATGATCAGGTCGGCCCGGAGGGCCAGCGCCAGGCCGATCATCACCCGCTGCCGCATCCCGCCGCTCAACTGGTGGGGGTAGTCGTCCAGCCGCTCCGCCATGATACCCAGCCGGTCGATCAACTCGGCCGCCTGCTTGCGGGCCTCCTCCTCGCTGACCTCCGGCTTGTGGGTGCGGATCGTCTCGACGACGTGGTCGCTGATCCGCTGCAGGGGATTGAGGGAGGTCATCGGGTCCTGGAAGATCATCGAGATGTGGGCCCCCCGCAAGCGGCGCATCTCTTCTTCGCTCAGCGCCAGCAAGTTCCGCCCGTCGAACCAGATCTCACCGCCGACGATGCGGCCCGGATGGCGTACCAGGCGGAGGAGGGCCATGCCCAGGGTGGACTTCCCGCAGCCCGACTCCCCCACCAGCCCCAGCACCTCGCCGGGATAGATGTCCAGACTCACCCCGTCCACCGCCCGGACCTCGCCGGCCCGGGTCTTGTAGGTTACGACCAGATCGCGGATGCGTACCAGTGGCTCGTTCATGCTTCCCTCAACCGGGGGTTCAGGATCTCGCTCAGCCCCTCGCCGAAGAGGCTGAAGCCCAGCGCAACGGTGGCGATGGCCAGGCCGGGGAAAGTGACCAGCCACCACCGGCCACCGACCAGTTCCGATCGACCACGGTAGATGTCGTATCCCCAATCCGGCTTGGAGGGATCGACCCCCAGGCCGATGAAGGCCAGCCCGGCCTCGGTGATGATGGCATCGGCGATGTTGAGGGAGAAGACGACCACCACCGAGGGGATGACGTTGGGGAAGATGTACTTCCAGAGGATGATCCGCCCGGGCGCGCCGATGCTCCGGGCCGCCTCGACGTAGAGTTCCTGTTTAATGGAGAGCACCTGGCCCCGGACCAGGCGGAAGAAGATGGGGACGTAGACGACGGCGATGGCGATGGAGATGTTCAGCACGCCCGACCCGAGGAGGGCTGCGAGGGCGATGGCCAGGATCAAGCCGGGGAAGGAGTAGATGCTGTCCATAATGAGCGAGAGGACCTGGTCCAGCCGCCCTCCCAGGAAGCCGGAGAGCAGCCCCAGCGGCACGCCCACGACCAGGGAGAAGACGGCCGACAGGAGCGCGACCTGCATCACGATCTGCGCGCCGTAGATGATCCGGCTGAAGATGTCCCGCCCCAGCTGGTCGGTGCCGAAGATGTGGCCCGGGCAGGGCGGGAGGAACGGATCGGCCACCCGAGCCTCCGGATCATAAGGGGCCAGGTTCGGCGTCAAAAACGAGGCGGCGGTCATACTGATGACGAAGATGACGATGAACGCCCCCACAGCCGTCATGTACCACTCCGCCCCGTACCACTTGCGGCTTTCCAGAAGGCGGATCAGAAAGTTAGGTTGGGTTTCGGAGATGGACGCCATTATGCTGCTCCTTGCTTAGCGACGCTCGATCAGGGTGAAGGAGTCGAAATCGGCCGGGATTTGGGGCACCTCCTGGTGGACATCACTGCCGTTGACGGCGGTAAGGCCGACGTGGGTCGGGGTCAGCATCGCGTAGCAGCGGCCGACCTCCACCCACTCCTCGCCGCTCAGCACGTAGCCAATGTAGGAGTTGCCCGACCGCCGGAGCATCAGCGTGGCCGTCTCCCCGCCGAAGGGCAAGCCAGCGGGGGAGCAGTCGGGCAGCGTAGTGCTGAAATAGACCCCGCTGCCCACGCACACAGGGGCCTCGTCACAATAGCCCCGGATGAGGAAGATGTTGTCCCCTTCCTCTGTCTGGATGAAAAGCACGGCCGCCTGCCCCTCGGCGGTGGGGTTGAAGGTCACCTCGACGATAGCGTCGAAGTGGCCCTCCGGAGCGGGCCGCCGCAGGACGTTCGGCACCTCCTCCAACCGGCTCGGGTCGGCCGGCTGGGTGACGATGCGCAGCACGCCACCCTCTTCCAGCGACCACCGGGCGGGGTCCTCATTGAGCCAGGCCCATCCAGGCCCCAGTTCCCCTTCGAACTCGTCGGTCGTGATGGTCGTCGAATCGTGCACGTACCCGGGATCGAGGTGGCAGGCCGGCCAGCACCGTTTGGTGTAGTAGACCCGGTTGGGAATCCGCGGCGTCGGGCGGGGGAAGGGCGTGTTGGTCGGGCGAGGAGCGGCGTGGGACTCCGTGTAGGCGGTCTGCGCTGGTTCCTCTTCAGGTGCGACGGAGGAGGAGAGGCCGGCACAGGCCGATGCCATCAAGGCCAGCCACCCCAGGCAAACCAGAGCAATCCACACCCGTTTCATCTCTCCGCTCTCCTCGGATCTTCACCACGGAGGCGCAGAAGGGGCGGAACCCCCTCCGCGAGGTCCTCGTGGTATCCTGTTCATCAATACCGCACCCGCGGATCGACGCGGGCGTAGACGATGTCGACGATGAGGCTGACCAGGGCGACCAGGAGGGCGAAGAAGACGACCGTGCCCTGGATGGCGGGGAAGTCCCGCGCTGTGATCCGCTCCACCAGGAACAGCCCCATCCCCGGCCAGTTAAAGGTGGTCTCGGTCAGCACCGCTCCGGCCAGAAGGAGGGCAAACTGCAGACCGAACATCGTCAGGATGGGGATGAAGGCGTTCATCAAAGCATGCTTGTAGACGACGACCCGCTCTTTGATCCCCCGCGCACGGGCCGCCATCACGAAATCCTGCTGGAGCACGTCCAGCATATTGGCCCGCGTGAGCCGGGTGAAGATGCCGGAGAGGTACAACCCCAACGTCATCGAGGGAAGGATCAGGTGCTTCAGGACGTCCAGCAGGCTGGCCCACTGACCGGTGACGATGCAGTTGAGGATGTAGAAGTTGGAGAAGAACTCGATGATCTTGATGAGCCTCTCCCCGGTGGGGCCGGTGAGCACCTCCTGGAGGTTGTACACCTGGACGATGGTCTCCGGCCGCAACTGGGTGCTCACCCGGTCGGCGACCGGGAGCCACTTCAGGCCCACGCCGAAGATCAACTGGAACATCAAACCCAGCCAGAAGATGGGGACAGCGTAGGCGACGATGCTGTAGATTCGCAGGGCGTAGTCTGCCGCGCTGCGCCGCTTGTAGGCAGCGAAGGCCCCGGTGAAGACCCCCACCAGCCCGGCGATCAGCATGCCGAAGATGCTCAACTCCAGCGTGGCGGGGAACTTGAGGGCCAGATCGGCGGCGACGGGGCGCCCCCGCAGGGTGATGGACCGCCCCAGGTCGAAGCGGGTGATCAGCCCCCACAGGTAGTTGAAGAACTGGCTATCGAAGGGGTTGACGGCGATGTCGAACCGGTCGGCAGGGGCCCAGCCCTCGATGCCGCCCTGCTTGAACTGGACCTGGACCCATTCGCCGGGGACGTTCCCCGGAGGCGATCCCTCCTCCAGCACGGTGAAGTGGAACTCTACCTGCCGGAGCCAGCGGAGCTTTTCCTTTTCTACCCAGACCGGCACCCCCTCCTCGACGGCGATCCTGACCCAGTCCTCCCCCCCTTCCGTATAGCGGTCGGTAATCGAGAAGCGGTTCCCCTCCAGCGCCAGCATCACCGGCTGACTTTCGGTGGTATGCTCCTCGTAGAGCACGATCACGGGTTCGGCCGCCGTGGCCCAGCTCCCCCGCAGGTTGAGCACCAGGGGACGGTCAAGCCCCTGGGCGTGGCGGATCTGGTCCAAGTACTCCTGAGGCACACCAGGCCGCATCGCCGCTTTGATGGGATCGCCCGGCATAACCCGCAGGAGGATGAAAACGAGGATGAGGAGAATAAGGACCATCGGGATGGTCAGGAGGAAGCGGGTGATGACATATGCACGAAGCGAGCGCATTGTCCCTCCCATTTGTCAATAGGTGCCTGGCACGGTGGGCCGTGCCAGGCACCTACTTCTTACTGCCTAAGCCCGACCGCTCCTGCCCCCTACTCCTTGGTCAGCGTGAAGTAGTGCAGGAACAGGGTCGGATCGAGGACCACCCCACCGATGTTCTTCTGGGTCACAACCAGCAACTTCCCCTGGGTGAAGGGGATGGTGGGCACCTCGGTGGTCCACAGTTCCTGGATCTGCTTGTACAGGTTCTCCCGCTCCGCCATGTCGGTGGAGAACCGGGCCTGCTTGAGGAGATTGTCCATCTCCTCGTTGCAGTAGAAGATGCCCAGGTCGTCGGACGCGCCGCACTCGGCGAAGGGGGAGGTGTAGTTATCCGGATCCAGGTAGTCGGGGTACCACCCCAGCAGGAAGACCGGCATGGTGCCCGGGCCGAAGTAGTCGGTGTAGGTGGCCCACTCGGCGGACTGGAGGTTGACCTGGATGACGCCGGTCTCCTCCAGGGCCTGCTTCAGGACCGCCGCGACGTCGCCCTCGGTGGGACCGTAGTGATCGGGGGTCCACCACAGGTCCATAACCAGCGGGTTGTCCTCGGTGAAGCCCGCCTCGGCCAGGAGCGCCTTCGCCTGCTCCAGGTCCCGCTCGGGGAAGGCGTCGATGTGGGAGAACATCCCCATCGGGACCATGCTGTAGAGGTTCTGATGCGTCCCCTGGAAGACGATGTTGGAGATGGCGTCCCGGTCGATGGCCAGGGAGATCGCCTGACGGACCAGCGGGTTGTCGAACGGCTCCTTGGAGGTGTTGAAGCAGATGTAGCGGATGTAAGGACCGGCTCCCTCATACAGCGTGTAGTCGGGGTTGTCGCGGAAGTCCTGGTAGTCGGACGGGGTCAGGGTCTTCCAGGCCACGTCGATCTCGCCCGATTCCAGGGCCAGCCGCATCGCGGTGGAGTCGGCGAAGTAGCGGACGATGATGTGCGGGTAGGCGGGCGGGTCGCCGTAGTAGTCCGGATTGGCGACCAGTTCCATCTCCACGTCCCGCTCCCACCGCTTGATG
Organism: uncultured Anaerolineales bacterium; assembly: GCA_964580565.1. GTDB lineage: Bacteria > Chloroflexota > Anaerolineae > B4-G1 > DUEL01 > DUEL01. The sequence continues at coordinate 8,570 of CAZOLN010000011.1, read as the reverse complement.
AGGTAGCGGCCGATGCCGCCGCAGGTGGAGTCTGGATCGAACTCGTCCTCAGGATAGCAGTTGGGGCTGACGGGGGAGTAGGGCTGGGTCGCCACCAGGTACGGGAAGAAGCCGACCGCGTCCTTGAGGACAAACTTCACGGTGTAGTCGTCCACCTTCTCCACGCGGTCGACGAAGGAGGTGACCAGCCAGTTGGGGTCGCCCTCCAGCCGCATCACGCGGTTGATGGACCAGACGACCGCGTCGGCGTTGAACTCGGTGCCGTCGGGGAACTTGAGGCCCTGGCGCAGGTGGAAGGTGTACTCCAGCCCGTCATCGCTGATGTCGTAACTCTCCGCCAGACCCGGCTGCAGTTCGGTGGTGCCCGGCTTGTAGATCAACAGGGTGTCCATCGTGTTGTGGTGGATCTCCCAGGTGTGGAAGTCGTAGGAGTTGGCCGGGTCCAGGTCGGTGACCGAGTCGGTGGTGCCGATGATCAAGGGCTCCACCTCCTCCTCGGTAGGAGCCTCCGTGGGGGCCTCTGTGGCCTCTTCCGTCGGCGCCTCGGTGACCTCGGTAGGGGCCTCGGTCGGCGCAGGCGTCGGGCTCGGCTTGCACGAAATGGCGAGACCTACGAGGATCAACGCTACGGTCAGAAAACTGACGATTCGTAGCCGTCGCATATTACTCTCCTCCTCTCAACAGATTGGGGTAACTACACAGCGCCTCATTCCGCCAGCGCATCTCTCTCCCAGGCATCACCTCCTTCCGCAGCATTGGCACAGCATACAACCCCTATGCCGCATTATACAGAATTGCCCCCGGGTGTCAAGCCTTGCCGCGACCTTCGGACAAGAGTTCGGACATAGCGGGAGGCCCCACCGCCCGGCGACTGGAAGTAGGGGCGCAGCGCGCTGCGCCCCTACAAAGGGCAAAGCCCGCCCTTCGCCGGGCTTCCCCTGTCGAAGGGGGGAGACAGGAGCCGCCGAAGGGCGGCTTCGCCACCTGTAGCCGCGGCTTTCAGCCGCCGGGAAAAGGTGTCCGAACTCCTGTCCGAAGGTCAGCCACAGGTGTTGCAGCCCCAATCACGGCGTGGTATAATCGAGGCCGGGACCGGGCCGAGCGGGAAGGTCTTTTTCGCGGCCGGGCCAAACAGCGTATGGAAAGAACAAAGCCTCGATACCCGTGGTCAAACGACGGCCGTCCCTCCTCCCGGGGGGCACGGTTCTTAGCGCGGGTTTCCAACTGGATCGACCTTCTAACCGGGCGGGGGCGGATGGAGTGGCGGGATTACCGCCCCCTGTTCGCCCGTGTGACGGCCCACGTCAGCATCATCGCGCTGGTCCTGGCAGCGATATTCCTCGGCAGCACACAGTCGGCGGGGAAGGCCCTGGGAGCCGGGACCGTCTCCCTACCATCCGCACCCTCCCCGGGTCTCACCCCTACCCCTCCCCAACAAGCCGTCGTCTGGCGGCCAGCGCAGCCGATGGTGCTGAGCCGGTTGGCCCAGCCCCACACGACCTACCCAGACCGGCCCCGCACGTCGGTCATCACCTACACCGTTCAGCCGGGCGACACCGTCTTTGGCATCGCCCAGATGTTCGGCCTGACCCCCCATACCATCTACTGGGCCAACTCCGACGTCCTCCACGACAACCCGCATATGCTCTGGCCGGGGATGGTGCTCAACATCCTCCCCGTCAACGGCGTCTACCACACCGTCGAAGCGGGGGAGACGGTGGCCTCCATCGCCGAGAAGTACAACGTCGACCCCGAGGTGATCTACAACGAGTGGAACAACCTGGAGGAAGGGCAACCCCTGGAGCCAGGGACGAAACTGGTCATCCCCGGCGGAACGCGGGAGTTCCTGGTCTGGCAACTGCCGAAATACAGCAACCTGCGGGGCGCTGCGGCGGCCGGCTCGGGGGTCTGCGCCCTCCCCTCGGTGGGGCTCCGGGGATACGGGTGGTTCATCTGGCCCACCGACAGCCGACGCATCTCCGGCTGGACCTTCCACGATCCCCGCAACCCGCCCCACGCAGGGATCGACATCGGCCTGCGGACCGGCGACCCCATCTACGCCGCCGACAACGGCGTCGTCGCCTACGCCGGCTGGAACGACTGGGGGTACGGGTACCTCATCGTCCTCGACCACGGCAACGGCTTCCAGACCTACTACGCCCACCTGAGCGCCATCTGGGTCGTCTGCGGGCAGTCGGTGTACCAAGGAACAGCCATCGGCGCCGGTGGTTCCACCGGCCGCTCCACCGGCCCCCATTTGCACTTCGAGATTCGATATAACGGCATTCCGCAAGACCCGTTGTATTACCTTCCGTAAGGGCCCATTTGCTTTCCGGCTGATCGGGTGTATAATAACGTGCCCTTGGGCGGGGGCGGCAAGAGGGTACAACGGAGCCAAGATTGGACGAGAATAAAGAACATCCCGTTGTTCCACAGAGAACGGCGGGAACGTCAAAAAAGAAAGGGTGGTTACGGAGACGGCTGGAGGTCGCGCTTCCGCGCTTCTTCGCCTGGCTCGCGGTGACGACGTGGCGGGTGAGCGGAGACTGGCGGGGGATGCGCCCCCTCTTCAGCCGCGTCGTCGCACACCTGGCCGTCTTCGCCATCGCCTACATCGTCCTCGTCGCCGGTAGCGTCCATTGGCCGGTGTTCGCCGCCCAATCCCTCCCCCTAGCCCCAGAGACCCTTGCCCGCCAGGAGGCCACACCGTCCCCGGAGGCGGCGTTGGCGGAGGTGCTGGCCCGCAACGGCGAATCCCCCCAACCCGACCTGTGGGCCCCGCTGGCCCGTCGCGTAGAACCCCACACGACCATCCCCGACCGGCCACGTCTGGAGGTCATCACCTACACAGTCCAGTTAGGAGACACGGTCCAGGCCATCGCCGAGCGGTTCGGGCTGGAACCGACCACGATCCTGTGGGCCAACCCGGCGGTGGAAGACGCGCCGGACCTCTTACGGATCGGTCAGGAGATCGTCATCCTGCCCATTGACGGGGTGTACCACACCGTCCAGGAGGGAGACACCCTGGAGTCCATCGCCGAGAAGTACAAGGTGGACGTGGAGGCGATCACCTCCTGCCCCTACAATGGCCTGGAGCCGCCCGACTTCGCCATCGAACCGGGGATGAAACTGATCGTCCCCGGCGGCGAGAAGCCCTACGTGCCGAGGGTGGTCACCAGTTACACCGGCCCGATCCCGGAGGGGGCTCGGGGGAGCGGGCTCTTCCAGTGGCCGGTGCTGGGGTACATCACCCAGGGATACTGGTACGGCCACCGGGCGATCGACATCGGCGTGCCGGTGGGTACGGCGGTGCGGGCAGCCGACGCGGGCTTCGTCAGTTTCGCCGGTTGGACCGATGTGGGGTACGGTTACCTAGTGGTGATCGACCACGCCAACGGCTTCGCCACCTACTACGCCCACCTGAGCAACATCTATGTCACGGCGGGCCAGGCGGTCGAACGTGGGCAGGTCATCGCCGCCTCCGGCAACACGGGCTGGTCCACCGGCCCGCACCTCCACTTCGAGATCCGGTACAACGGGATCCAGCAAAACCCGCGCGCCTATCTACCATAGGGCACGGGCCCTCCCCGCTTACCATCCGCGGCGACGGTTTCTCCAGATCCGCCACACCATCTGCAGGAACCGCGCAGAGTCCCACAGAGGATGGAAATTGCTGGGCTTACCGATGCCGTAGATGGTGCGGATCGGCACCCAGGCGATGGGCAGCCCCAACCGGACCGCCTCGGCGATCATCTCCACTTCCATCTCGAACCCGGTGCTGGTCAGCCGCATCCGCTCCAGGAGACGACGGGTGAGCAGCCGATAGCCGCTCTGGTTGTCCCTGATCGGCACACCCAGCGCCCGGGAGAGGAGCCAGCATCCCAGCGGCTGGGACCACCAGCGAGGCCACGGCATCTTGGAGAAGTCCCGCGCCCCGATGATCAGGTCCCCCGCCTGGGCCTCGAGCGCCGCCAGGAACTTGGGGATCTCCGCCGGGTCGTGCTGTCCGTCAGCGTCCAGGGTCAGCACGGCGTCGTAACCGTGCTCCAGCGCCCAGGCGAAGCCGGTCTTCAGCGCGGCCCCCTTCCCTCGATTCTCGACGTGTCGCACCACAGCAGCGCCCGCAGCGCGTGCCACTTCGCTGGTCCCATCCGCCGAGCCGTCGTCCACCACCAGCACGGGCAGATGGGCCCGTGCTCCTTCGACGATGGGGCCGATGCGCTCCGCCTCGTTCCACGCCGGGATCAGGGCCAGCACAGCAGGCCGGTCGGCTGGCGTCGACCGCTGAACGGACGGCTGGGTCTGCTTCGGTTCGGTCACGGAAGTACTCCTTCGTCGGTCCACATCTGCACAGCACGGGCGATCCGCCGGTCGGCGACGGACATCGGCAAGGCCTCCAAGTCAGCGGGAAGCACCCAGCGCAAGTCGGCGCACTCCAGACAGCGGGGCTCGCCCTCCCGCAGTGCGCAGCGGAAGGCGTGCAGGGTGATGCGGAAATGGGTGTAGGCGTGCTCCAGGGTGAGCAACCGTTCCCCCACCTCAACCTCGATGTCCAGTTCCTCTTTCAACTCTCTAGCCAGACACTCCTGCAGCGTCTCGCCGTCCTCCTGCTTCCCGCCGGGGAACTCCCACAGCCCACCCAGGAAGTCCTCCTCCCGCCGACGGGCGACCAGCACCCGACCGTCCCCCCGGAGGAGGACCGCCGCAGCGACCTGATGGTGAGGGACCGGTCGAGCGGGCGATCGCTCGGGGAACCGCTCCTCCGCGCCGATCCGGTGGGCCCGACAATCCTCCGCCAGCGGGCAGCGGTCGCACCGGGGGGAACGGGGCACGCAGACGGTGGCCCCCAACTCCATCAGCGCCTCGTTGAAGAGACCCGGACGGTCGGAGGGAAGAAGGGAACGAGCATAGGCCTCCAGCCGCCTCCGGACAGCGGCCCGTCGAGGGTCCCCTTCGACGGCGAAGAGCCGGGCCAGGACGCGCCGACCGTTGCCGTCCAGCGCGACCACCGGCTGCCCAAAGGCGATCGAGGCGACGGCACCGGCGGTGTAGTCGCCCATTCCGGGAAGGCCGCGCAGTGCCTCAAAAGTGGACGGCAGTTGTCCCCCGTACTCCTCCACCACTCGCCGGGCGGCGGCGTGGAGGTTGCGGGCACGGGCATAGTAACCCAATCCCTCCCAGATCCTCAACACTTCCTCCAAAGAGGCCTCCGCCAGCGCCTCCAGCGTGGGAAAGCGGCGCAGGAAGTGGTCGTAGTAGGCGAGGACGGTCTCCACCCGCGTCTGTTGGAGCATCACCTCCGCGACCCACACCCGGTAGGGGGTCCGGTCGCGCCGCCAAGGGAGGTCACGGGCGTGCTCAGCGAACCAGGCCAGCAAGCGTTCGGCGATCCCCGCCACGGCAGGCTCTCTTTCCATACGGGGATGATGATACCACAAGGGGGGAGGTTAGACAACGAATGGGGAACGAATTAACGAATCAGCGACCACCCAATCACCCAGTCACTCACCAAATGTGCGGAGAGCCGGGGTTGTGCCGCCCAATCTTAACCCCGGCTCTCACCAAAGGAGGAGAAGAAGAGATACCGCCCCCGACGCCTCGACCATAATTATACCATTTCCCCCCAGTCTGTCTTGACGGAAAACCTACGCTTTCCCTACGGAAACCCTACGCCGTCTACGCACCACGGAGACACAGAGGGCACGAAGAGACCTCGAAAAGGTTTAGGAGAAACTCTGTGCCCTCCGTGTCTCTGTGGTGGAACCTGCTAGCGTCTTGCCGGTTCCCGGCACCCGCCGTACAATGGGGTTGATGGGAAGGGGATGTGGATCTCAGAGGCGTGGACTTGTTCTCCTCGCCGTGGCCCTGCTGGTGGCGGGGATGGCGTGGTGGTGGGTCGACCGGGCCCTGCTGGCCGACCTTCCCTCGCCGGACTCCCTCTACGCCCGGCAGGCCGGCGTCTCCACCCGCATCCTCGACCGGCACGGCCGGCTTCTGTACGAGATCGCCGATCCCCACGCCGGCCGACACACGCCGATCCCCCTGGAATCGATCCCCCTCTACTGTCGCCAGGCCACCATCGCCACGGAGGACGCTACTTTCTACACTAACCCCGGGGTGGACCCCGTCGGCATCCTGCGGGCGGTCTGGATCAACCTGCGGGGCGGCGAAGTGCTGGCTGGCGGATCGACCATCACCCAGCAGTTGGCCCGCAACCTCCTCCTCGCCCCCCAGGAGCGGACGGAGCGCACCCTGATCCGCAAACTTCGCGAAACGATCCTCGCCTGGCGCATCGCCCGCACCTACTCCAAGGACGAGGTGCTGGCCCTCTACCTCAACGAGGTCTATTACGGCAACCTGGCCTACGGCATCGAGGCGGCGGCGCAGACCTACTTCGGCAAGGGCGCGGCGGAGCTGGATCTGGCGGAGTGCGCGCTGCTGGCCGGCCTCCCCCAGGCCCCCGCCGCCTACGACCCGCTGACCGACCCCGAGGCGGCGCAGGAGCGGCAGCGGGTAGTGCTCGACCTGATGGTCGACCAGGGGTACATCACCGAGGAACAGGCCCGGCTGGCGGCCCAGGAACGGCTCCACTTCGCCAGCACCCCCTTCCCCATCGAGGCACCCCACTTCGTGATGTTCATCCGCGCCTGGCTGGAGGATCGGTTCGGCCTGGAGGCTCTGTACACCCAGGGGCTCGTCGTCACCACGACCCTGGACCTGGACCTCCAACACACCGCCGAGACGGCGATCCGCCGCCACCTCGACCGGCTGGCCCGGGTCGAGGAGGGGAGTCCCCTGCACGACGTCAACAACGCGGCGCTGGTGGCGCTGGACCCCCGCACGGGGGAGATCCTGGCGATGGTCGGCAGTCCCGACTATTTCGACCCCACCATCGATGGGGCGGTCAACGCGGCGCTGGCCCTCCGCCAGCCAGGGTCGGCCATCAAGCCAGTGACCTACGCCGCCGCCTTCGACCCCCGCCGCGACCATCCTCTCACCCCGGCCTCGGTGCTGCTGGACGTGCGGACCGTCTTCCCCACCCGGGAGGGCCGTCCCTACGTGCCCGAGAACTACGACCGGAAGTTCCACGGCCCGGTCTCGGCGCGGGAGGCGCTGGCCTGCTCCTACAACGTGCCCGCCGTGCGGGTCCTCCAGGAGGTAGGGGTAGACCAGATGGTCGCGCTGGCCCGCGACCTAGGGCTCTCCAGTTTCGACGACAGGGACCGACTCGGCCTGGCGCTGACGCTGGGGGGCGGGGAGGTGCGGCTCCTGGAGTTGACCGGAGCCTACGGGGCCTTTGCCAACGGGGGCCGCCGGGTGGAGCCGATAGGGGTGCTGGAGGTGCGGGACGCAGCGGGCGAGGTCCGCTACCGGGCCGACCCCCGTCCCGGCCCCCAGGTGCTCGACCCCCGCGTGGCCTACCTGATCACCGACATCCTCTCCGACAACGACGCCCGCGCCCCGGCTTTCGGCCCCCGCAGCGTCCTCTCCCTCTCCCGTCCGGCGGCCGCCAAGACCGGCACCTCCTCCGACTGGCGGGACAATTGGACGGTGGGGTACACCCCCCAGTTGGTGGCGGGCGTGTGGGTGGGCAACGCCGACGGCCGACCGATGGTCCAGGTCTCCGGGGTGGACGGGGCGGGGCCGATCTGGCACGACTTTATGGAGGCTGCGCTGCGGGGACAGCCGGTGATGGAGTTCCCGGAGCCGCCGGGGCTGGAGCGGGTGCGGGTCTGCGTCCCCTCCGGCCTCCTGCCCACGCCCTACTGCCTCCGGACCCGGGAGGAGGTCTTCATCGCGGGGACCGCCCCCACCCGACCGGACGACTGGTACCGCCTGGTGCGGGTGGACGCGGCGACGGGGCTGCCCGCCGGTCCGGAGACCCCACCCGAGCGGGTGGTGGAGCGGGTGCTCCTGATCCCTCCGGCGGAGGCGTGGGAGTGGGCCCGCGCCAACGGCTGGCCGCTTCCACCCGATCCGGCGGCACCCGAGGAGGGACCGGCCGCCGACGGGGGATCCGGGCTGGTCCTCACCGCACCGGACCCCGGCACGGTCTACGCCCTCTCGTCGGAGGTTCCCCATCCCTACCAGGCCATCCGCGTGGCGGCCCGCCCAGGCGCGGGAGTGAGCGTCGCGGAAGTGACCCTCTACGTAGATGGAGAGCCGCTGGCGACCCTCACCGCGCCCCCCTTCGAGGCCGTCTGGCCGCTGGAGCCGGGGGAGCACCAATTTTGGGCGGAGGGAGCGGACGGAGAGGGCCAGACGCTGCGGAGCGAGGTCGTCGTCATCTACGTCCGTCCGTGAACATCCCCCCTCACCCCTCGCCGCTCCATCAAGGGTGTTCGAAGCAGATCGCGCCCGCTTTCCTCATCACTCCGCTTCTCACCGCAGAGACGCCGGGGACGCAGGGAATACCGCGATCTCTGTGCCTCCACGGTGGAAATCGCAGTTGCCCTTCTGCCACGGACACCCATCGATCCGCCCATTTTGCATCCTCCCCAACTATGCTATAATCCCTACATACAAAGGCAATGGATCGATCCGAACTGGTCATCAAAGGGATCCGCCAG
>CAZOLN010000010.1:27795-35595 GCA_964580565.1 uncultured Anaerolineales bacterium | reverse complement strand
GGGGGGGGGGGGGGGGGGGGGGGGGGTCGGGGGGGGGGGGGGGGGGGGGGGGGGGGGGATGGGTGTGGGGGTCGGTCCGGGTGCGAAGACCGCCAGTGCGACAAACGCGATGAGCCCGAGGAGCAGCAGCCCCCCGATCCCACCGATCAGTGCGATCCAGAAGGAGGCTCCTGGGCCTGATCCGCCGCCCTGGCCTGTGGGAGGGGTGGGGGGAGGAGGTGGTGAGGGGGGGTGAGGGGGTGGCAGTTGTTCCAGCCGTTGGAAGAAGCGGGGGCGCAGGGTGGGCGGAGGGAAGACGGGCGCCAGGAGGGCCAGCAGATTGGAGACCGCCAGCAGTTCCTTCCGCGTTCGTTGGCAGACGGGACAGGATTCGATGTGCTTCTTGATGCGGCGACGGGCAGAGCGGTCTAACTCCCCATCGATCTCCGCCGAGAGGAGTTCATCCAGCTCCTGGCACGTCCCTCTCCCTTCTTCCATCATCATCTGCAGTCCATAGAGGTCCCGGAAAGCCAGCCTGGCCCGGTGCAGGGTGACCTTCACGTTGTCCAGGGAGATGCCGAGGACGGCGGCGATCTCCTGATAAGAGAGTCCCTCTAGTTCGCGCAGGAGGAGGATCTGGCGGTAGTTTTCGGGCAGCCGGTGCAGCGTCCGCCAGACGGCTTGCCTGACCTCCTCTCGGCGGGTTTCCCGTTCCGGATCGGCCTCCGGTCGTTCGTCGGCCGGCTCGGGCGCGGTGGCCTCGCCGGCGTCCCAGTCGGGCAGTGAGATCTCGTCCTTGTAGCGACGGAGCCCGTCGATGGCCAGGTTGCCAGCGATCCGATAGATCCACGACTTGAAGTCGTAGGGAGGACCCAAGCGGTTCAGGTGCTGGTGCGCGCGGATGAAGGCCTCCTGGGTCAGATCCTCGGCCCAGGCCCGATTTCCGACCATGCGGTACAGGTAGCCGTAGATTCGCCCTTCGTACCGGATGAACAGTTCGCCGAAGGCGGCCTTGTCCCCGCGTTGGGCCCGGCGCACGAGTTGTGCGTCGCTTGGGTCATCCGTCCGACGCTCGATTCTCATAACGGTTTCACCACTCGAAAAGTTACATTCCGTCACGCGGGTCGGAGCGACGAGGGAGGGAACGACTTCTACCGACCCAGGTAGCGCAGGCTGCGCTCCAGGTCTTCCAGGTGGTTCATCTCCAGGCAGATGAGGGGTTGGCGTGGCATAGCCTCTAGGAGGGGGAGGACGGTTCGGTAGTCAATGACGCCGTCCGGTGTGTCGAGGGGGAGGTGCTCGTCGTAGTACCCCCGGTGGTTGTTGATGTGGCAGTGAATCACCCACTCTCGCAGCCGATCGGCCCATATAGGGAAAGGTGTGGAATCGGTGTAAAGGTAAACGTGACCGACGTCCAGGCAGGCGCCCAGGCGGGGGGAGTTGATGCACTCTAGGAGGTTGCCGATGATCTCGGGTCTTGGCTCCCACATGTTCTCGAGCGCGACGAACAGATCGAGCCGCGCGGCCTCCTGGAGAAGGTCGGTCCAGAACTCCACTTGAAGGCGGGTCCAATCGGGGAGGTATTCGGGGCGGCGGATGAAGGGGAGGTAGTTGGCGTGAAAGACGACGGTTCGGGCCTCCAGTTCGGCGGCGATCTGCAGGCTGAGGAGGTACCGCTTGCGGACGATGGCTTGGATCTGGCGATCGGGACTGGCGCTGTTCATGTCGTAGAAGACCCCGTGGAGCGCCCGTTCCCCGGTGAAGCCACGGAGGAGGCGTTTGTATTGCTCGACCAGGCTTTTCCAGTCCCCGTCCAGCAGGTTGGGATGGTAACCGAAGACCTGAATCTCCAGGCCGACGTGGTGTTCCGATGCGAGGACGACGTAGGGCTCGATGTCCACCTGTTTTGTCGTAACGGCCAGTCGAAGCATTGGGAACCTCTATAGGCGATTGTACAACAAATCAGGTCCACCGGCAAGAGCCTTTTTTCTGGGGCGGATCGTTGACAAACCATCCGAAAGGTGGTAGAATCGACGCGACAAAAGGATCGAGCGGCCCGCTCGTGGGAATGACGATGAACAGGAGGAGTAGGTCGGGTCGGCCCTGGTGAACCGCCTTTCCGGCGGGTAGAGAGGGGGGTCGTAGGCTGCAAGCCCCCTGCAGCGCCACCGGCCGAAGGTCGCCTGGGAGTCGGGGGGCCGAACCGGGGCTCTGGCCTCGGATAAGCCCCTCCGGGTCCGCCCGTTACAGCGGAGGCCCTTGGCCGTCTCCTGGCGGGCGAGGGCTAGCGAGGGCGCTGGCGTTGCCAGCGAACCAGGGTGGTACCGCGGAAACGGCCCCTTCCGTCCCTGGACGGGAGGGGCCTTTGCGTACTAGGAGGTGCGGTATGGCCTGGTGGGAGACCGTGTTCGACGATCGGTATTTGCGTCTCTGGGGGCCTCTGGCCTCGCCGGAGGCCACGGAGCAGCAGGTAGAAGGGATCATCACCTACCTGGGGGTCGAGCCGGGGGCCTCGATCCTGGATCTGGCCTGTGGCTACGGCCGCATCGCCATCCCGCTGGCCCAACGGGGCTTCCGGGTCACCGGGCTGGACCTCAGTGAGACCCTGCTGGGGCAGGCCCGCGCCAGCGCCGCCCGGGCCGGGGTCGAGGTGGACTGGCATCAAGGCGACATGCGGGAGATCCCGTGGGAAGGGGCCTTCGATGCCGTCATCAACGTCTTTTCCTCCTTCGGCTACTTCACCGACGAGGAGGAGAACCGGCGGGTGCTGGAGGGGGTGACCCGCGCTCTCAAGCCGGGGGGCCGCTTTCTCATCGACGTGATCAACCGCGATTGGCAGGTCCGGCAGGACCTCCAGCGCCGGTGGTTCGAGGCGGGCGATCTGTTCGTGTTGGCGGATCCGTGGTTGGACCCCGTCGAGGGGCGGGCGGGGGAGGTATGGCGCTGGCTGGAGGGGGGACAGTGGCAGACCCTGGAGTTCGACGTCCGTATCTACACGGCCACCGAGTTGAAGGCGCTGATCGAGGCCGCGCGCCTGCGATGGATCACTGTCTACGGTGGTTGGGCGGGGGATGAGTTCGGCCCTCAGTCCCGCCGGATCATCGCCCTGGCGGAGAAACCAGGATGAGGTGAAGAGATGTTCCAAACCCGCGTCACGCAACTGCTCGGTACGGAGTATCCCATCGTCGGGGGCTGTATGATGCACATCTCCACCCCCGAGTTCGTCGCCGCCATCTCCAACGCCGGCGCGCTGGGGATGATGGCCTCGGCGATGTACGAGACGCAGGAGGGCTTCCGGGAGGCCGTCCGTCGGGTGAAGTCCCTCACCGACAAGCCCTTCGGCGTCAACCTGAGCCTCTTCCCCGCCCTGCGCCCCATCGACAACGAGCTCTACGTCGAGGTCATCCTGGAGGAGAACGTGCCGGTGGTCGAGACCAGCGGTCACCGTCCGCCGGAGGACCTCCTGGCGCGGTTGAAGGCGGCGGGGGTGGTGACGATGCACAAGTGCGTCAGCGTCCGCCACGCGCTGAGCGCGCAGCGGGCCGGGGTGGATCTGGTGACCGTCTTCGGCAGCGAGGGGGGCGGGCACATCGGCGAACTGGGACTCAGCACGCTGGTCTTGATCCCCCTGGCTGCCGACGCCCTGGAGATCCCGGTCCTGGCCGCGGGCGGCATCGCCGACGGGCGAGGGTTCCTGGCCGCCCTGGCCTTGGGCGCGGAGGGGGTCACCATCGGCACCCGGCTCTTGCTCACCGAGGAGTGCCCCATCCACCCCAACCTGAAGCAGGCCCTGATCGAGGCGAGGGAGACGGATACCCTCCCCATCCTCGGCACCCTCCACAACACCCTCCGCGCCTGGCGGAACGAGGCCGCCCTGAAGGTGGCCGAACTGGAGCAGCAAGGGGCCGATATGTGGGCGATCCTCTCCGTCGCGGCTGGGACCAACACCCGGCGGATGTTGCAGGAGGGGGACGTGAACGCCGGAGTGCTGGCCTGCAGCCAGGGCGTGGGACTGATGCGGGAGGTCAAGCCGGTGGCGGAGGTGATCCGAGGGATGGTGGAGGAGGCACAGGAGATCTTGCAACGGTGGGGAGGGACAACGAATAGGGGAACGAATTAGCGAATCGGCGAATCAGCGAATCGGCGAGTCAACGAGTCAGCGAACCAGCGAATCACCCAGTCACCCAGTCACTGAAGGAAACACGCGAAGGAGGGAAGGGAATGACTGATCGACTTGCGAAGATCTACAAACCCCAGGACATTGAGGAACGGATCTATCGTTGGTGGGAGGAGCAGGGGTATTTCCGCCCGGAGACGATGGTGGAGAAGGGGCTGGCCACCCGCGATGGCCCTCGCTTCTGCATTACGATGCCGCCGCCCAACGTGACCGGCGTCCTCCACCTGGGCCACGCGATGACGGCCGCGGTGGAGGACCTGATGACCCGCTACCACCGGATGCGGGGGTATGAGACCCTCTTCCTCCCCGGCACCGACCACGCCGGGATCGCCACGCAGAACGTGGTGGAGCGGGAACTGCGCAAGGAGGGCCTCACCCGGCACGACCTGGGACGGGAGAAGTTCATCGAACGGTGTTGGGAGTGGGCCCACGAGCACCGGGCGCGCATCACCGAGCAGCATAAGCGGCTCGGCGTCTCCTGCGATTGGACCCGCGACCGGTTCACGCTCGACCCGGGCCTCTCCCGCGCCGTCCGCACGGCCTTCGTCCATCTCTACAAGAAGGGGCTCATCTACCGGGGGACCTATCTGGTCAACTGGTGCCCCCGCTGCACCAGCGCTATCTCCGACCTGGAGAACATCCACCAGGAGGAGCAGGGGCACATCTGGACCATCCGCTATCCCCTCATCGACGAGAACTGGTCCGGCCCGACCGCCGAGTGGGGCAGCGGCCGCTGGGCGGAGGGGGCCACCCGCTTCATCGAGGTGGCGACCACCCGCCCGGAGACGTTGCTGGGCGACACCGCCGTCGCGGTCCACCCCGGCGACGGGCGATACGCCGACCTGGTGGGGAAGACAGCAGTGATCCCGGCGGTGGGCCGGGCCGTCCCCATCATCGCCGACGAGGCGGTGGACCCCGAGTTCGGCACCGGCGCGGTCAAGGTGACCCCCGCCCACGACCCCGACGACTACGAGATCGGCCTGCGGCACGGTCTGGAGCAGGTCAACATCCTCACCGACACGGCCGAGATCAACGAGAACGGCGGCCCCTACGAGGGGCTGGACCGGTTCGAGTGTCGGTCCCGCATCGTGGCCGACCTGGAGAAGGAGGGGCTGCTGGTCCGTGTGGAGCCCCACACCCACGCCGTGGGCCACTGCCAGCGGTGCGACACCATCATCGAGCCCCGCATCTCCACCCAGTGGTTCGTCCGCATCAAGCCGCTGGCCGATGCGGCCATCCAGGCGGTGCGCGACGGGCGCATCCGCATCGTGCCGCGCCGCTTTGAGAAGGTGTACTTCAACTGGCTGGAGAACATCCGGGATTGGTGCATCAGCCGTCAGTTGTGGTGGGGACACCGGATCCCGGTCTGGTATTGCGATGATTGTGGTAAGCAGACCTGCGAACTGGAGGACCCCACCGTCTGCGCCCACTGCGGCAGTCCCAATATCCATCAGGACGAGGACGTGCTGGATACCTGGTTCTCCTCCGGCCTCTGGCCCTTCTCCACCCTCGGCTGGCCTGAGGAGACGGAGGATATGCGCCGCTTCTATCCAACCGACGTGCGGGAGACCGGCTACGACATCCTCTTCTTCTGGGTGGCGCGGGAGATCATGCTGGGGCTGGAGATGACCGGGCAGGCCCCCTTCTCCGTCGTCTATCTGCACGGCCTCATCCGCAACGAGAAGGGGCAGAAGATCAGCAAGTCGATGCCGGACGCCCATCTCTACGACCCGTTGAACATCATCAGAGAGTTCGGTGCGGACGCGCTTCGCTACACGCTGCTCACCTCATCCACGCCGGGCAACGATATGAACCTGGACCGGCGACGGATCGAGGGGGCGCGGAACTTCGCCAACAAGATCTGGCAGGCGACCCGGTTCGCCATCTCCGCCTGGGAGCGGGGGCTGGGAAGCACCGACCTCTCGCCCGATGAGTACCCGGAGCCGGAGCCAGGGCTGCCGGAACGGTGGATCACCAGCCGGCTGGCCCGCCTCATCGCCGAGGTGACCGACCTGATCGAGCATTACCAGTACGGGGAGGCGGGGCGGCGGATCAAGGATTTCTTGTGGGGGGAGTTCTGCGACTGGTATCTGGAGATCTCCAAGATCGCCTTCTACGCCGACGGCGCCACTTCCACCTCCACCGCCACTCAGCAGTTGACGGTGCTGAACGTGCTGGAGCAGAGCCTGCGTCTCCTGCATCCGTTTATGCCGTTCGTGACCGAGGAACTGTGGCAGGCGCTGCCGCTGCCGAAGGAGACGGAGGCGCTGATCCTCGCCTCCTGGCCCGATCCGGGCCGGTGGCAGGTGGACGAGGAGGCGGAGGAGCGGATGGCCCTCCTGATGGACCTGATCCGCGGCATCCGGAACGTCCGCGCCGAGTACGACGTGGAACCGGGGAAGCGGATCCCCGCCTTCTTCGCCGCCGGGCCGTGGGCCGACCTGCTGAGGGAGCAGCGGGACATCCTGACGCGGCTGGCCCGGATCGACCCCGAGCAGTCGGTTATCGAGGAGGCGATGGAACCACCTGCCCAATCGGCCACGGTGGTGGTGGGGGATGTGGTGGGGTATCTTCCGCTGGCTGGGCTGGTGGACCTGGAGGCGGAGCGGGCGCGGTTGGCGGAGCAACTGGAGGAGATAGAGGGCCGCATCGCCCGCAGTGAAGCGCTGCTGGCAGGGGAGTTCGCCCAGAAGGCCCCGCCCCACGTGGTCGAGCGGGAGCGGGAGAAACTGGCCGACCTGAAGGCCACGCGCAGGCAGCTCCAGGAGCGGCTGGAGCGGCTGATGTAGGAAAGTTGCTCGCCGTTCGCCACAGAGGCACAGGGGGCACAGAGTTTTCTCCGCGTTTCTGAAGTTCTCTGTGTCCTCCGTGCCTCTGTGGTCTTTCACCTAACCGCACACCGGGCACCCTGGCTGGCGCTCGAAGGCGACGATGTCGAACGTGCCGGTGAGGCCGTCCCAGGCCAGGAGACGGCCCACCAGCGGTTTCCCGATCCCCAGCAGCACCTTGACCGCCTCCACCGCCTCCAGCGCGCCAAACGTCCCAGCGACGGCCCCCAGGATGCCCACCTCCCTCGCCGTCGGCGCGCCGCTGAGGTCTAACTGGGGCGGAAAAAGGCACCGGTAGCAGGGTCCCTCGCCCGGCATCACCACCGACATCTGCCCCTCCCACGCCAGCACCGAGGCCCAGACCAGCGGCACGCCGGCTTTCACGCATGCTTCGTTGACCAGAAACTTGGTCTCGAAGTTGTCGGAGCACTCCACCACCAGGTCGTACTCCGCCGCCAGCGCCTCGGCCCGCGCGGGGGTCAGCCGTTCCGGGTATTGGATCACCTCCAGGTCGGGGTTCAGTGCGCGCAGGGTCTCGGCGGCGGATTCGGTCTTCGGCCGACCCAGATCGGCGGTGGCGTGGAGGATCTGCCGGTTCAGGTTGGAAAGGGCCACCACGTCGACGTCCACCACGCCGAGGGTGCCTACCCCTGCCGCGGCCAGGTAGAAGCAGGCGGCGGATCCCAGCCCCCCCGCGCCGACGACCAGCACGCGGGAGGCCGCCAGCCGCTCCTGCCCCTCCTCACCGACGCCCTTCAGCACCAGTTGGCGGGCAAACCGTTCTCGTTGGTCTGGGGTTAGCATAAGGACACCTCT
>CAZOLN010000010.1:2611-27695 GCA_964580565.1 uncultured Anaerolineales bacterium | reverse complement strand
CTTGGGGGACGCGCCTTTGAGGATCTCCTCCGCCTCCCGGAAGACCGCCCCCTCCACGCATCCTCCGCTGACGGAGCCGGCCATCTTGCCGGAGGCGGTAACCGCCAGGCAGGCTCCCACGGGTCGGGGGGAAGGCCCCTCCGCCTGGATCACCGTCGCCAGGGCGATCTTCTCCCCATCGGCAAGCCAGCGCTCCAGGTCATCCAGGATCTCTCTCATCTTCCTCCACTTGTCGCTGGAGTTCGTACAGTTTGTTGATCGCCTCCAGCGGGGTCATCTGGGAGATGTCCAGCCGCCGCAGTTCCTCCACCACTGGGTGCTCGTCGGCGAAGAGGACCGGCTGGTACGGCTCCGGGGCGGGGGTGCCGGGGCGGAACTTGCCGCTCTCCAGTCCCTCCAGCAGTTCCTGCGCCCGGTTGATCACCGGCCGGGGGACGCCCGCCAGTTGGGCCACGTGGATGCCGTAGGAGCGGTCGGCCCCGCCGGGAACCACCTTGTGCAGGAAGATCACCTGCCCCTCCTCCTCCCGCACCGCCAGGTTGACGTTGCGCACGCCCGGCAGCCGGTCGGCCAACTCCGTCAATTCGTGGTAGTGGGTGGCGAAGAGGGTCCGTGCCCGCCGCTCCGGATGGTTGTGCAGGTACTCCACCACCGCCCAGGCGATGGAGATGCCGTCGTAGGTGGAGGTGCCCCGGCCGATCTCGTCGAGGATCAGGAGACTGCGGGGGGTGGCGTTGTTGAGGATGTTGGCCGTCTCGACCATCTCGACCATGAAGGTCGACTGTCCCGCCGCCACCTCGTCCTGCGCGCCGATCCGCGTGAAGATGCGGTCGACCAGACCGATCCGCGCCCGCTCGGCGGGGACGAAACTCCCCATCTGGGCCATGAGGACGATGAGGGCGTTCTGCCGCAGGTAGACCGACTTACCGGCCATATTGGGGCCGGTGATGATGAGGATGCGGGTCTCCTCGTCGAGGTGGAGGTCGTTGGGGACGAAGGGCTCCTCCCGCAGGGTCTGCTCCACCACCGGGTGCCGCCCTCCGACGATCTCCAGGACGTTCTCCTCGGTCAGTTCGGGGCGGACGTACCGGTTGCGGACGGCGACCTCGGCCAGCGAGGCCGCCACGTCGATGCGGGCGACGGTGCGGGCGGTCTCCAGCAGCGCGTGGGCGCGGGCGGCGATCCGCTGGCAGACCTCGCGGAAGATCCGGGCCTCCACCTCCGCCTGTCGCTCCTCGGCGTTGAGGATGCGGGCCTCTACCTCTTTCAACTCCGGCGTGATGAACCGCTCGGCGTTGACCAGGGTCTGCTTGCGGATGTAGTCGTCGGGGACGGCGTGGAGGTTGGACTTGGTGACCTCGATGTAGTAGCCGAAGACCTTGTTGTAGCCGACCTTGAGGTTCTTGATGCCGGTCCGCTCCTGCTCCCGCCGCTCCAGGCTCGCCAGCCACTCCCGCGCCTCCCGCACCGACCGGAGCAGCCCGTCCAGCTCCTCGGAGAACCCCGGCCGGATCACCCCACCGGCAGAAAGAGAGGCGGGCGGGTCGTCCACGACGGCGGAGGCGATCAGGGAAGCCACGTCCTCGCACGGGTCCAGGGAGGACGCAAGACGCAGGACGCAGGACGCAGCTCCTTCCTCACTTCCTTGCTTCCCCGCTTCCTGTATCCTGCTTCTTGCTTCCCTCACCGCCTCCAATGCCCGCCGTATCCCCACCAGGTCGCGTGGCGTGGCGATGGAGCCGAGGACCCGGTTGGCCAGCCGCTCCAGGTCGGGGAAGTCCTTCAGGCTCTCCCGCACCCGCGCCCGGAGGACCCCGTCGTCGACGAACGCCGCCACCTCATCCAGCCGGGCCTCGATGGCCTTCCGGTCCACCAGCGGCTGGGCCAGCCGCGCCCGCAGGAGCCGCCCACCCATCGGCGTCAGGGTCCGGTCCAGCACCCCCAGGAGCGACCCCTGTGTCTTCCGCTCCCGCAACGTCTCCGTCAGTTCCAGGTTGCGCCGCGTGGCGGGGTCCAGCACCATAAACCGCTCGGTGGAGTAGGTGCGCAGGGTGGTCAGTTGGGCCAGGGAGCCCTTCTGGGTCTCCTGGAGATACTGGATGATCGCGCCCGCAGCGCGGATCGCCAGGGGCTTCCCCTCGCAGCCGAACCCCTCCAGGGTGCTCACCCGGAAGTGGTCGAGGAGGGCCTGACGGGCCGCGCCGGGCTCGAAGCGGTAGGGGGGGAGGGGGGTGAGGTGGGTGTCGGGAGGGATGGGGATGGGGCGCTGGGGGTAAGGGCGCGGAGGGTAAGGGCGCAATTCAATTGCGCCCTTACCCTCCGCCTCGCCCCCACCCAGGTCCTCCTCCGACGCGGGGACGAGGCATTCGCGGGGCTGGAGGCGGGCCAGTTCGCGGGGGATCTCCTCGCGGGCCAGTTGGGCGGCGGCGAACTCGCCGGTGGTGATGTCGGTGTAGGCCAGCCCTGCCCGGTCCCCTTCGATCGCCAGGGCGGCCAGGTAATTGGGACGCTTCGCCTCCAGCAGCGCCGGTTCGACCACGGTGCCCGGCGTGACGACGCGGACCACCTCCCGGTGGACCAGCCCCTTGCCGGTGACCTCCCCCACCTGCTCGGCGATGGCGACCCGGTAGCCCTTTTCGACGAGGCGGGCGATGTATCCCTCGATGGCGTGGTACGGGACCCCCGCCATCGGCACCCGTATCCCCTTGGCGACCGGCCGGGAGGTCAACACCAGGTCCAGTTCCCGAGCCGCGATCTCGGCGTCCTGGTCGAACGTCTCGTAGAAGTCGCCCAGGCGAAAGAAGAGGATCGCGTCTGGGTGCTGGGCTTTCAGTTGGAGGTACTGCTTACGGATCGGGGTGACTTTCGTGGTCATTCGACGTCGCTCTTCTCCCCCACGAGGGCGACGATCTCCGCGGCCGCCTCCTCGATCGGCTTGGAGGTCATGTCCACAACGGCCCACCCGTGCCGGTCGAAGATGCCCAGGGCGTAGCGGACCTCCTCTCGCACGTGGGTGGGGTCCGTATACTCCCGAAGGCGGCCTCCCAGCCGTTCGGCGCGGGCCCGGCGGAGGGTTGCCAGCCGTCTCGGCTCCACCGTCAAGCCGATCACTCGCTTGGACGGCAGGCGGAAGAGGATCTCAGGCGGATCGATCCCCAGGACGATGGGGACGTTGCCGACCAGCCACCCCCGATAGGAGAGGTACATGCTGAGGGGCGTCTTTCCGGTGCGGGAGACCCCCACGAGGACGATCTCCGCCCGCTCCAGTTCCTCGGGGTGGCGGCCGTCGTCGTGACCCAGGGCGAACTCGATGGCCTCAATGCGGCGGTAATACGCCTCGGTCATCGGGCCGTACATCCCGGGCTGGGCCAGTGGGGAGGTCCCCAGCAGGTCCGACAGCCGGTCCAGCAGGGGACCCATCAGGTCCAGCGTGGAGATGTTCCGCCTCCGCCCCTCCTCGAACATCGTCCGGCGCAGGTCGGGCGTCACCAGCGTGTGGACGATGAAAGCCCCCTGCTCGGCGGCCCGCTGAACCAGGTCTTTGACCTGTTGGACGGTGCGCACCTCGCCGAACCGTTCCACCTCGACGGGCTTCGTGAACTGGGTCAAGGCGGCCCGGATGACCCGTTCCGCCGTAGCGCCGGTGCCGTCGGAGACCGCGAACACGTGATAGACGGTGCTCTCTTCCGTCACCCGACCTATTCCCCCTCCCCGCCGATGACCCGGCGTGGGCGACCGGCGGCCTCCTGAGGACCGATGAGGCCCATTTCCTCCAGTTGTTCGATCAGGCGGGCGGCGCGGGGATAGCCGATCCGCAGGCGCCGCTGGAGGTAGGAGGCGGTGATGGTGCTCCGTCGCTTCACCAGTTCAATGGCCTGCTGGAGCAGCGCGTCCTCCTCGTCCAATCCGGCTGCGGCCTCTTCCTTGCCAGTGGGTATCATGCTCTCCCAGGGGGGCTCGCTGGGCCAGCCGGCGGTCTGGTCCCGCCAGAACGAAACGATTCGCTCGATCTCGGTATCGCTGACGAAGCAGCCCTGCACGCGGATCGGGTGACCGGCGTCGGAGGCCAGGTACAGCATGTCCCCCCTGCCCAGCAGGGTCTCCGCCCCTGGCATGTCCAGGATCACCCGCGAATCCACCTGGCTGGCGGTGGCGAAGGAGATGCGGGCCGGGAAGTTGGCCTTGATCAGCCCGGTCACCACGTCGACGCTGGGCCGCTGCGTGGCGACGACCAGGTGGATGCCGGTGGCGCGGGCCATCTGGGCGATCCGGCAGATCGTCCGCTCCGTCTGGTCCGGTGCCAACATCATCAGGTCGGCCAACTCGTCGATGAAGACTACGATGCGAGGCAGCCGCTCCCCGGCCTGTCCTGCGTCGATTCGCTGGTTGTAGTCGTCGATGTTGCGCGCCCCCGACGCGGCGAACAGCCTGTACCGCCGGTCCATCTCCTGGGCCACCCATCGGAGCACCCGTCCGATCCGGTCCAGGTCGTGCTCGGTCCGGCCCAGGAGGTGAGGCAGGCCGTTGAAGCGGACCAACTCCACCATCTTGGGGTCGATCATCACGAACCGGAGTTCGTCGGGCCGGTTGGTCATCGCCAGGCAGGTGGCCATCGCCTTGATGCAGACCGACTTGCCCGAGCCGGTCGTGCCCGCGATGAGAAGATGGGGCATCATCGCCAGGTCGGCCACCACAGGCTCGCCGGAGACATCCTCCCCCAGGGCCACGGTCAGCGGGCTGGTGGAGGTGTGGAACGGCTCGCTCTCCATCACCGACCGGAGGGTGACCAGCCCGATCTCGTCGTTGGGGACCTCGATGCCGACGACCGAACGGCCGGGCACGGGGGCCTCGACGCGGAGCGACGGCGCGGCCAGGGCCAGCGCTAGGTCGTCGGCGAGGGCGGCGATCTGGCTGACCCGCACCTTCTGGGCCCGACGGCGGCCGTGGCGGTCGGTCCGCTCGGTGTAGCCGGGCGCGATGCCGAACTGGGTGATGGTCGGCCCGCGGCGGACCTCCACCACCTCCACCGGCAACCCGAAGGAGGCCAGGGTCTCGACGATGATGCGGCTCTTCTCCCGGATCTCCTCGTCGCTCAGCCCGGCCACCTCCCCTTCTTCTAGGAGGTCCAGCGGAGGCAGTTCCAGTTCCTCCGGCAGCGCGGCCGCCGTCAGCGGGAGGGTCTTCGGTTGAGGCGGCGGCTCTTTCACCGGCGGCGGCTGGGGGGCGGGAGGAGGTGTCTTTGCAGGCGGTTTCCTTCTAGGCTGGCGGCTGGGCGGGGGAGGGGGCGGGGTAGCCTGCCGCGGGGTCGGCGACGGGCGGCGGCGGGCGGCGGGGCGGGATGGCGCCTGTGGACGGAGGCGGGTCAGCGCCTCGCGGACCTCCGTCAGGGTCAGGTCGAAGGCGAGGCCGGCCCCTAGCAGAACGACCGTCGCCAGCAGGATGCCCGCCACCAGCGGGCCCAGGTACTCGTCCAGCAGGAAGGCGAAGGCCCAGCCGACGAGCCCTCCACCCCAACCCTGCTCGACGAGCCCCCAGGGGTCGGACCGGCCGAGGACCAGGTGGGTGAGGGCCAGGAGGCCGAAGAAGAGCAGTTCCAGCCCCACTACCGGTCGCCACCGCCAGACCACGGGCCGGTCCAGTTGGTGCCGGAGGATCAAAATGCCCCCGGCGCCAAAGGCGAAGGTCACCGGCACGACGCCCCAGCCGAAGAGGTAGCGGAGGAAGCCGACCCAGGCGTCGATCCAGCGGCCTGAGGTGAGGTGTACCAGGTTCAGGCCGGTGAGCAGGGCCAGCACCAGCAGGAGGATCGCTATCGCCTGCAGGACCAGGGGGTTGGTCAGCCAGGTTCGCCAGGAGGGGGCCTCCTGCGCTTCCCGTCGAAGGGGGTAACCGGTGAACCGTCTTCCCCGTCGAGTCATCACTACACCGTACCTTCTTCAGGGGGAGGGACGTCCCGCAGGCTCAGCCGCAGCCGGTGCTGGGCGCCGTTCACCTCGATCACCCGCGCCCGCACCTGCTGTCCCTCCCGGACCACGGCATGGGGGTCCAGGAACTCCCCATCCGCCATCTCGGAGACGTGGATCAGGCCCTCGACCCCTTCCTCTACTTGGACGAAGGCCCCGAAATCCACCACGTTGGTGACCGTTCCCCCGACGATCTGCCCGACGTAGTACCGTTCGTCGACGGTCTGCCAGGGGTCGGGACGGGTTCGTTTGATGCTCAGCCCGACGCGCCCTCGCTCCTGATCGACGTTGAGGACGAAGACCTCCACCTCCTGTCCGGGCTGCAGGAGGTCGGCCGGATGGCCGACCCGGCCCCAGGAGATCTCCGAGACGTGAACCAATCCCTCGATGCCTCCCAGATCCACGAACGCGCCGAAGGAACAGAGGTTGGTCACCTTCCCTCTTTGGATGCTTCCGGGGCGCAACTGGTTGATCAGGGCCTGCCGTCGCGCCTCGTCGGCGCGGGTGGCCCGCTCGGAAAGGACGAGGCGGCTCCGTTCGGGGTCCACCTCGATGACGTGGAGCCGAAGGATCTTTCCCAGCCGGGCCCTGAGTTCCCGTTCCCGTTCCTGCTCGTCGGTGTAGGTGGAGAGACCCTCCAGGTGGGAGGCGGGGACGAAGCCCTGGTGTCCGTTCCATTCGACCAGGAGCCCACCCCGGTTGTAGCCGACGACGGGCAGTTCCAGCACAGCCTCCGTCTCCATCGCACGGATGGCCTCCTCCCATCCGTCGTCCGAGCCAAGGAGAGGCGAATCGGTCGGGCCGTTCCCTTCGTCCAGCCCCAGCGATCGCCAGACCTCCTCCGGCGGGGTGGGGGGTGCGGCCTTCCCGCCGTGCTCTCCTCCTTCAACAAGGGCCTTCCAGTACTCCTCTTCAAGCGGTGCTTCCGGCGGTGAGAACTCCACCATCTTCCTCCTCCAGACGTTCCATCTGCTCCTTACGCTCCATCTCCGCCAACACGCGGGCCACCTCTTCGATGGCGACCCGTTGCTTCCGGTACAGGTCGGACTCGCTCATTGCCAACCGCATCGCCACGTCGCGTACTTTGTAGCCGCGGATGAACTTCAGTTCCAGGATGTTGTACAGCAGCCACTCGGCTGCGGTCATGCTCCGGTCCCCTTCCGGACGCAGCCCCTCGATCGCCCGTTGGAGGACGGCGCGGAGGGCGTTCACTCGGCCGCCGTGCTCCTCCGCCGCGCGTTCCACCACCTGGAGGCTCAGGAGGGGGCTGTGGGTCAGTTTCGGACCGCCCCAGTAGTGGGATAGCGCGTCCCGTACCCAGCGGGGGAACTCGGGGTCGTCCACCAGGCTGGGCAACTCGCTCAGGGCGCGGTCCCCTCCGTAGCGGACCATTCCTCGCCGTCGCTGGATGTCCTCGATCTGAGGGAGCAGCCGCGCCAGCGCTGCAAAGAGCGTCTGCTGGATCCGCCGGTCCTCCAGCGCGGCTTCGGCCTGCGCTACCAGGCTGTCCAGCGCGGCCTCCTCCTCCGGCGAGAGATCGGGGATCTTCTCACGGGCGGCGATCCCCAGCACCCCGATCACCGCGTCGCCGCTCCGTGCCCGCAGGGGGAGCAGCCAGTATCCGTCCCAGATGAAGAACCGACCGTGCTTTTCCAGGTACCAGGGCGGGTTCCCCCGCTGCATCGCTTCCAGCGTCTCTTCCCTGAGGAAGGTGGGCGCCCGTTCCAAGGAGCCGCAGACTGCGGCCAGGTGTGCTCCGTCGTTCTCCACCACGGCCACGAAGGCGGTGGAAGTACGCAGGAGATCGCACACGGCGGTAAGGACGTTCTCCAGGAACTGCCGGAGGTCGGTGGAGGTCAGCAGTCGGTTCCCCAGTTCCTGGATCCAGGCGATCTCCGCCTTGTCCTGCCGGTAGAGCATCCGGTCGATCACCGGCTTGGCCAGTTCGACGGCCAGTTGGACCAATAGGATGGCGGCGACCACACCGAAGAGGGTCAGGCGGAAGGCGGGGAGGCCCAGAAAGCCGTCGGCGCGGGAGGCGAGGACGATGACCACCACGACGACGGTCGCCTGGACCGGGCCGCGGAGGAGGAAACGGACGAACCGGTGCTTGACCACGCGGTCGGGGGTCAGCGCGCCGAAGAAGGCGACCGTGTAGGACATCACCACCAGCATCGTCCCGACGGCCAGGTTCCCCACAACCAGCAGGACCCACAGGAGCGCTCCTGGCAATCGCTCCGGCCATCCGGCGATCAGGAGGTAGGGGAAGGCCCCTGCCGCGGGGGCGAGGAAGGAGAGACCCAGATAGGTCATCCGTCGGCGGGAGGTGGAGGTCAGACAGCGGCTCCAGGCCCGCACCACGTTCACCACGCCCCAGCCGAGCGACAGAAGGAAGTAGGCGAAGAAGATCCAGAAGAAGGGGCCTGCTCTGAGGTGGGTTACGCCGGCCTCCTGGTAGCCGTCGTGTACCAGAAGGTCGGTCGCCAGGGCGGCCAGCAGCGTCAGCCCGCTCAGGGTGTACGCGCCGCGCACGGCCCAGGTGCGGACCCGGCTGCGGTCGTTGGTGGTCTCCAGCAGGGCGTCGGTGAAATGGAGGTAGGCGGCGGGGGTGAAGGCGATCCCCAGCCACTGGAAGCGGAGCCACCGCGTGGCTACTTCGAGGGATGCGCCAGCCACGGCCAGGTCCACGAAGTAGGCGACCAGGACGCAGGTCAGGATGGCGGAGAAGGCTCGGGCGACGTTGCTGCGGAAGTTGTGGAGGAGGATGTAGACGAGGAGAGCGAAGGAGAGGATGACGATGCCGGACGTGAAGATAGCGTTGAGCAGAACTAAAGTTTCTATCCAGTCAACCGACGACAACCCATTCATCCTTGATGTGAGAACCACCAACCGCCAGACAGCCTTTCGATTGTCCAAAAACGGCGCGTCAACGGAGCGAGCGGGCGAAGAGGACCGCGATGTCCTGCGTACGCCAGTGCTGTTCGTGGTATCCGCAGAAGACCAGCCCGTGGGCGCGGAGGAAGCAGATGCCGGGGTCGTTCTTCGTCGTCACCTCAGCCACCAGCCGCTCCAGGCCGTTTCGCTGCGCCCATTCCATGGCCTCGACCAGGAGGTCGCTTCCTATCCCTTGACGCCGCCACGCTCGGTCCACCACCAGGTCCTGCACCCAGGCCAGCCCATGGCCGCGGAGGGCGCGGACGGTGATGTAGCCGCATATCTGCCGCCCCGTATCAGCCACAAGGAACAGGTCGCACCCTTCCCATCCGGCGACCAGCGACTTTTCCTGACGGGGGTAGGGGAGGCGGGCGGAGCGGGGCAGACGGACCGGCTCGAAGGTGATGTGGATCCGCCCCTCTTGCTCGCGGACCTCGACCCGCCAGGCCCGATCGGTGACCGTCGAGTGGTCCAGGGCGGCGCAGATTTCCCAATCGTCAGGACGGGCTTTACGGATAGACACCGCAATGGCTCCTTCGTTGGTCTTGGCATTCTACCACCACGATCGGGATGGGGCAAGTCGGCCATCTGGGCTTTGGACATAAGTTCGGACATTGGTTGGCTCTTTTCGCCCGGCCTTCGCCGGGCTCTTCCCGGCGAGATCGGGATGGGAGAGCCGCCGAAGGGCGGCTTCGCTGCGACCGAGCCCGCGGCTTCAGCCGCTGGGGGATAATGTCCGACCCCACGTGATCGCAGATTGATTGAACGCCATGTGTGTGGTAAGATAAGGGCCACGTGAGCGAGCATCTTTTCGGGAGGAGGTGGGGCGTGAAAGTCCTGGCTATCAACGGCAGCCCGCGCGGGCGTCGAGGGAATACCGAGGTGATCCTGCAGGCCTTCTTGGAAGGGGCTCGGGAGGCGGGGGCGGAGACGGAGACGATCTACCTGAAAGACAAGACCATCCACCATTGCACAGGGTGCTTCACCTGCTGGGTCCAGACCCCCGGCGTCTGTATCCACCAGGACGACATGCCCGCGCTTCTGGAGAAGGTGCGGGAGGCTGAGATCCTGGTTTTCGCCACACCTCTCTACTTTTTCACCGTCTCCGGACTGATGAAAGACTTCATGGACCGGCTGATCCCCCTGGCGCTCCCCTACATCATCCGCCGCGGGCATCACTTCATCCATCCGATGCGGCACTCGGATGCTTGGCCGAAGAGGATCGTGTTGATCTCCAACTGCGGCTTCCCGGAGGGTCACCATTTCTCTGGGCTGGAAGAGATGTTCCTCCGCTTCGCCGATTCGCCGGACGTGGAGTGGGCCGGGAGCATCCTCTGCGCCGGAGGGGAGATGCTTCGGTCCCCGCTGCGGGACCGGATGACCTGGTATCTGGACGCGGCGCGGCAGGCAGGGGTGGAGGTGGTGAAGGAGGGGCGGGTTCTCCCCGACACCCGGGCGGTGCTGAGCAAGCCGCTGATCGCGGACCCGGCCGTCTATGCGCGGATGGCGAACGCCTACTGGCGGAGCGTGGGGGTGCCTCCCCTTCCCGAGGAGGTCGCCAGGGAGACGGACAAGCCCCAGGCCAGGTTGCTCCTCCCGCCTCGCTCGCTGGACACGGTGCGGGACGTGGTCGCCGGGATGGCGGTGGCCTTCCGCCCGGACGTGGCGGGGGACATGAAGGCGGTGGTCCAGTTTGAGGTGGAAGGGGAAGAGCCGGGGGCGTACTATCTCCTCATCGCCGACGGCCGTTGCGCTGCCTACGAGGGGAAGCACCCCGATCCCACTTTGACCATCCGGACCCCCGCAGAGGTCTGGCTGGCGATTGCCCGGGGTGATCTGGATGGGGCCCAGGCGATGATGGAGGGACGGTATACCGTCGACGGGGACCTGAGCCTGCTGATGCAGTTCAACCGCCTGTTCTCGGCGGCGTAACGTCACTTGTTTGAGGTATGATGATGAGAAGGTCGGTCCTTGCGTTGTCGCACCTGTTGTTGGCAGTGGCGTTGTTGGCCGGGTGCGCTCCGAGCGTGCCCACAGTCCCTCCGATCGGCAGCGCGCCGACGCCTACCCCGTTGCCCCCGGGCACCTCCATCCCGCAGCGGATCCGGGCTCGGGGGTATCTGATCGTCGGTGTGCGGTATGACCTGCCGCCGTTCTGCTCGGTGACGGAGGAGGGGACGCTGGCGGGGTTTGAGGTGGATCTGGGGCGGGAACTGGCCCGTCGCTGGCTGGGGAACCCCGATGCGGTCCGCTTCCGACAGGTGCGGTCGGATACGGCTGTGGAGCACCTGCTGGCAGGGGAGGTGGATCTGGCCCTGGCGACGTTGACCCACACGCAGGAGCGGGAAGAGCAGGTCGATTTCGGACCAACCTACTTCCTGGATGGGCAGGCCCTTCTGGTGCGGGCGTCGGACGCGCTGACGATCACCGGTCCTGCGGACCTCGCGGGCCGGCTGGTGGGGGTTGTGGAGGGTTCGGAGGCTGCCGAGGCGTTGGCGTCCACGGTCGAGTTCACCCCGACGTTCCAGACGTATGCCGGGGTGGATCGTGCGATCGAGGGGCTGGTCAACGGCGAGGTAGATGCCGTGGCCGACCTTCACCGGCGGCTGGTACGGGGATTGGGCCCCGAATCGGGCTTGCAGGTACTCGGGCCGTATACCCAGGCTCCGGTGGCCGCTGCATACCCTCCCAACGAGCCGGGGTTCGCCGATCTGGTCGCGTTGACCTTCCAGGAGATGTGGTCGGATGGGACCTTTGCCGACCTGTACGGCCGGTGGTTCCCTGGCGCCCCGTGGCCCTACGTGGAGATGTGGCCCGGGGCGACGACGGTCACGCTGGAGGAGGCTGAGGGGATCGGCGGTGTCTCTGGAACGGTCGACGCTGTGCGGAGCCGCGGGCGGCTGCGGGTGGCGATGGTGGCCGACCGGCCTCCGTTCGCCTACGTCGATGCGGCTGGCGCACCGGCGGGGTACGAGGTCCGTCTGGTGAGCGCGCTGGCCGAGCGGTGGCTGAGCGACCCGCTGGCGGTCGACCTTCTGCCGGTTACGCTGGATGAGGGGATGCGGATGCTGAGGAGCGGGGAGGCCGACCTGCTGGTCGGGGCGGTCCCGCATACACAGGAGGCGGAGTTGTCCGTCGATTTCAGCCTGACGATCTATGTGGCTGGGGAGAGCATGATGGTCCAGGCCGGGTCGGCCGTTGGTGGGATCGCCGGGCTGGATGGTCAGAAGGTGGCGGTCGTCTCCGGTTCCGGCAGTGCGGACGTCCTGCGCCGGGTCGCTCAGGACCTGCAGGTCTTTCCGGTGGTCATCCCCAAGGCGACCCTGGAGGAGGCGATCGCGGCCCTGGAGGCGGGGGAGGTGGTGGCCGTCGTCGGGGAGCGCACCGAACTCCTGGGCCCGGCCTATGCCACGCCAGGGCTGGGGGTCACCGCGCTGCGGCTGACCCAGGTGCCGCTCGCCTTTGGCCTTCCTCCTGGCGACTCCGCCTTCCGCGACTTGGTGAACCTCACGTTGCAGGCGATGGTCCAGGACGGGACGTTTGCGGCGATCTATGGGGAATGGTTCGACGACCCGCCGCCGGAGATAGAGCGATGGCCGGGGTCGCCGATGCAGCCGTTGCGGCTGACCTCTCCCGCACCCTGAGCCCCGCGTCGTCGGCTACGGCTGAGGGGCCATCCGCTCCAGGTCGGCGCGGGGGACCTTCACCGTGTGCCGACAGCGGGGGCATTCCAGGGTGTAGTGCTCGAGATCCTTCTCTCGCAGTTCCTCCAGGGCGGCAGCCACGAGGTCGCGGCTGAGGCTGAACATATGGCCACATCGCTGGCAGCGTACTCTTCTCACCGTCCCCTCCTCGTCGTCCAATCTTCTTTTGCATTGTAAACCGAAAAGGAGGGATGGACAAGGCGGGGTTCGCCGTATCGGTTAGACCGGCTCGAACTGGCTGTTGTACAACTCCGCGTAGAACCCACCCCGCGCCAGGAGTTCCTCGTGCGTCCCCTGCTCCACGATGTTGCCGTCCCGCACCACCAGGATCAGGTCGGCGTCGCGGATGGTGGAGAGGCGATGGGCGATGACGAAACTGGTCCGTCCCCGCATCAGTTCGTCCATCGCCTGCTGGATCAGCAACTCCGTGTGGGTATCCACCGAACTGGTCGCCTCGTCCAGGATCAGCATCGGCGGGTCGGCTAGAATCGCCCGGGCGATGGTCAGCAACTGCTTCTGCCCGTGGGAGATGTTGGTCACCTCCTCGTTGATCACCGCGTGGTATCCCTCGGGCAAGGTGCGGATGAACCGGTCGATGTGGGCCGCCTTCGCTGCCCGCACCACCTCTTCCTCCGTGGCGTCCTCCCGTCCGTACCGGATGTTGTCCAGGATCGTCCCGTTGAACAGCCAGGTGTCCTGCAGCACCATCCCGAAGAGCCGCCGCAGGTCGGCCCGGCGGAACCGCCGGATGTCGTGCCCGTCGATCAGGATGGCTCCTTCGTCCACGTCGTAGAACCGCATCAGGAGTTTGACCAGCGTCGTCTTCCCCGCGCCGGTCGGCCCGACGATGGCGACCTTCTGACCGGGCCGGATCTCGGCGGAGAACCCCTTGATCACCGGTCGGCCGGGGATGTAACTGAAGTGGACGTCCCGGAACTCCACGTGGCCTTCCACCTCTTCCAGACGGACGGGGTGCTCGGGGTCGGGGCTCTCCTCTTCTTCGCCGAGGAACTCGAACACCCGCTCCGCCGCGGCGACGGTCTGCTGGAGGACGTTGGAGATGTTCGCCAGCCGGGTGATGGGCTGGGTGAAGGAGCGGACGTACTGGATGAAGGCCTGGATGTCGCCGACGGCGACGCGGCCGTGGAAGGCGAGATACCCACCCAGCACGACCACCGCCACATACCCCAGGTTGCCGATGAGGCTCATCGCCGGCATGATGATGCCGGAGAGGAACTGAGCCTTCCAGGCCACGCCGTAGAGGTCGTCGTTGTGCGTCTCGAACCGGCGGATGGCCTTTTCCTCGCCGTTGAACGCCTTGACCACGACGTGCCCGCCGAACATCTCCTCCACGTGGGAGTTGACGCGGCCCAACAACGCCTGCTGGTCGGCGAAGAACCGCTGGGACCGGCGGACGATGAGCATCACCACACCGGCGGAGAGGGGGATGATGAGCAGCGCCACCAACGTCATCTGCCAGGAGATGGAGAGCATCATCGCCAGCATCCCGACGACGGTGACGATGGAGGTCACCATCTGCGTCAGGCTCTGGTTGAGGGTCTGGCTGATGGTGTCCACGTCGTTGGTCAGACGGGAGAGGACCTCTCCGTGGGTGGTGCCATCGAAATAGCGGAAGGGCATCCGGTGGATCTTGGACGAAATATCCTTCCGCATCCGGTAGGTGATCTGGATGGCCACGTTGGTCATCAGCCAGCCCTGGGCGTAACTGAGCCCGGCCGAGGCGAGGTAGAGGGCCAGGACGGTGAGCAGGATCCTCCCGATGCCGGCGAAGTCGATCTCGCCCGTCCCGGTGAACTGGGCGATCAGCCCCTCGAACAGTTTCGTCGTCGCCGAGCCAAGGACCTTGGGGCCGAAGATGGCGAAGACGGTGGAACCGGCGGCGAGGATGAAGACGGCCAGGATGGTGAACCGATGGGGGCCCAGGTAGGCGACCAGTTTGCGCATCGTGCCCCGGAAGTCGCGGGGCTTCTCCACCGGCCCCAGCATCATATGGCGCGGCCCCCGGCCGAGCGGACCACGTCCGCCGGGGCGCGGGGCGGCTGGCGCATCGGGGCGGG
The DNA here is from genome assembly GCA_964580565.1 of uncultured Anaerolineales bacterium. Classification (GTDB taxonomy): domain Bacteria; phylum Chloroflexota; class Anaerolineae; order B4-G1; family DUEL01; genus DUEL01. The sequence goes on along the minus strand of CAZOLN010000010.1, from coordinate 13,016 downwards.
ATCGACCGGCGGTTGGGGAGGGGCGGGCCGATGTGGTCATACGAGCACCTCCTGCAACTTCAACTGCGAGAGCGCGATCTCGCGGTAGATCTCGCAGGTCTGCATCAGTTCGTCGTGCGTCCCCTGGCAGATCAGCCGTCCGCCGTCCAGCACCAGGATGCGGTCGGCGTCCTTGATCGTCGCCACCCGCTGGGAGACGATGATCACGGTGCTTCCGCGCACGTACTGCCTGAGGGCGCGACGCAGCCGGGCGTCGGTCTTGTAGTCCAGCGACGAGAAGGAATCGTCGAAAATGTAGATGGGCGGTCGCTTGACCAGGGCGCGGGCGATGCTGAGCCGCTGCTTCTGCCCGCCGGAGAAGTTGGCCCCGTGCTGGGCGACCTCCGCGTCGAGGGGCGATCGGCCGTCTCCCCCCTCGTCGGTGCGGGAGCGGATGATGTCCCCCGCCTGGGCGATCTCTAACGCCTGCCGCATCGCCTCCTCGTCCGCCTCCTCCCGGGCCAGGCGGAGGTTGGTCTCGATGGTGCCGCTGAACAGGTTGCTCCGTTGTGGGACGTAGCCGATCCGGTCCCGCAGGTCGCTCAGCCGGACCCGGCGGATGTCCACTCCGTCGATGTAAATGGCCCCCTCGGTTACGTCGTAGAAGCGGGGGATCAGGTTGATCAGCGTCGACTTGCCGGAGCCGGTCGTCCCGATGATGCCGACGGTCTCCCCGGCCCGGATGGTGAAGGTGATGTCCTTCAGGACGTACTCCTCGGCGTCCGGATAGCGGAAACAGACCCCGCGGAACTCGATCGTCGGCTCGAAGGGCTCGGGGAACGCCACCGGCTCCTCCGGATCGCGGATGGTCACCTCCGTCTCCAGCACCTCCACCACCCGCTGCGCGGCGACGTTGGCCCGGGGGATCATGATGGAGAGCATCGAGAGCATCATAAAGGCGAAGACGATCTGCATCGTGTATTGCAGGAAGGCCATCATGTCCCCGATGCGCATCGTCGCTTGGGCCACCTGGTGGGCACCGACCCAGATGATCAGGATGGAAGCCCCGTTCATCAGGAGCATCATCGCCGGCATCATCACCACGAAGACCCGGTTGACGATGAGGCTGGTCTGGGTCAGGTCCCGGTTCGCCCGATCGAACCGCTCCTCCTCATACCGCTCCCGGTTGAAGGCGCGGACCACCATCATGCCGGTGAGGTTCTCCCGGGCGATCCGGTTGAGGCGGTCGATGAGGGTTTGGATCATCCGGAACTTGGGCTCGGCGATGCGGAAGGCGATGGAGACCAGGCCGATGAGGATTCCCACGGCGAGGCCGATGATCCACCACATCGACGGGCTCTTGGAGAGGGCGCGGATGAGGGCGCCGATGGCGATGAGCGGGGCGTAGACGACCATGCGGAGCAGGAACATCGTCGCGGTCTGGATCTGGGTGATGTCGTTGGTGGAGCGGGTGATCAGCGAGGCGGTGGAGAAGCGGTCGAGTTCGGCGCGGGAGAAGTGCATCACTTTCTCGAAGAAGAGCCGACGCAGGTCGCGGGCCAGACCGGCGGCGGTGCGGGCGGCGAGGACGCCGACGGCGATGGTGGCGACCGCTGCGACCAAGGAAACGAGGAGCATCTCCCCGCCCACGCGCAGGATGTACCGGTTCTGGATGCGGGCGACGTCCATCCCCAACGCCTCGTACTCGGCCCGGACCGCGCGGGCGGCGGCTTGGACCATCGCCTTTTCCCCGCCCAGCGGCTCGAACCGAAGGTCCACCGCCTCCCCGATCGCGGCCCGTCGCTCCGCGGGCATGCTCCGCAGGAGGGCGAAGAGGTCCGTCCCCGGGGGAAGTTTGGAGAGGTCGAAGCCCTCCATCCCCGGCATCAACGTGGCAGCCTGCTCGGGGTTGGCCTGGACGCGCTCCACGGCGAAGACGATCAGCAGGGCTCGCCCCAACACCGGGCTCAGCCGCTCGATGGTCTCCGGATCGGAGGTCGTCCGCACGTAGATCGGCTCCTCTGCCAGGGTGGGGTACTTCTCCACATACGTGTCGTAGTCCGGCGAGGATCGGTCGACCAGGGTGTATTGGGCCAGCACCTCGTCGAACTCCTCGTCGGTGAGGAACAGCCGCAGCCGGTCCATCGTCGTCTGCCGCAGGGCCTCCGGCACGGCCTCCTCCACGCCGCCCTGCTGGATGCCCACGTTGACGATCTGCGACATGTAGTCCGGCAGGGCCAGGTTGGCGTTGGCCTGCACGAACAGCAGAACGATGGCCCCCAGGACCAGGGGGAGGAAGGGTTTGAGGTATTTGAGCAATCGTAACATTCGGCTAGGCTCCTTCAGATATGAACCACAGAGGCACGGAGGGCACAGAGTTTATCTCTCAAAATTAGGAGTCTCTGTGTTCTCTGTGCCTCTGTGGTAAATTTCCCTCCGTGTCCTCCGTCTCCTCCAGGAGGTGGATCATCTTGTCCAGGGTCTCAAGCAGGCGGGATTGCTCCCCGGGACCGAGTTGGGCCAGCGCCTGCTTCACCGCGTGCCGGCGGTCGGCCCTGACCCGGTTGAGCACTTCCCTGCCGATCTCCGTCAGCGAGACGACGACCGAGCGACGGTCCTTGGGGTCCCGCCTGCGCTCTACCAGCCCCCGCTCCAGAAGCCGGTCCACGATCGCGGTCATAGAGGCCGCACTTTGCATCGTAGCCTCGGCCAATGGCCCCATTCTGCAGGACTCGCCGCTCCGCTCCAGCGAGAGGAGGGTCATAAACTGGGGAAAAGTAAGCCCGTGTCGACTCAGATCCCGCGCGAAACGGCGCCTCAGGACCCTCATCAGGTGGAATATGCGCATCTCCAGGGCGTCCAGGTTGTCCTCCGATCCCATTCCGTTCTCCAAATATTTCTACAGGCAAAAATTTCGTAGCACGAAGTATATCACAACGCTGGGAAAAAGCAAGCGGGTGGGGAGCCTGGGGTTTGGACGGGAGTTCGGACATGGCCTCCCGATGGAAAAACCACAGAGGCGCGGAGGGCACAGAGGAGCGGTTAGGTTAAAGTAAAAAGGAAGAAAACTCTGTGACCTCTGCGTCTCTGTGGTGAAAAACGATGGGTGTCTGAACCCTTGTCCGAAGGTCGGGATGGGGAGCGGGTTGCAAGTTGCGAGGAGCGGTCGGCGCTGACGTATGACGAATGACGTTTGACGTTTGACGTTTGACGCATGACACTCCACGCTTATGGAAATCTAACGCCCCGCAAGCGTTCTTCTAATGCGCGGACAGTACCATGAGAGCGACCCGGAGGTTGAGCGGCCTCCGGAGATTTATGGTGTATGGAGGAGGAGGGCGTATGGATCTGAATCGGTTTACGGAGAAAGCGCAGGAGGCGGTGCTTGCGGCCCAGCGGCTGGCCGGGGAGTACAGCCACGGCCAGATCGAGCCGGAGCATTTGTTGTTGGCGTTGTTGCAGCAGCCGGACGGGGTGGTGCCCCAGATCGTTGCCAAACTGGGTGTCGATGGGATGGGGCTGCGCGGTGAGGTGGAGCGGGCGCTCCAGCGCAAGCCCAAGGTCTACGGGGCTGCCGCCCAGATCGGCCTTTCCCGCGACCTCGCCCGCGCGTTAGAGGAAGCGGAGAAGATCGCCGGGCGGATGCGGGATGAGTACGTCAGTACCGAGCACTTATTGCTTGCCCTTTTGGGCCCCCACGGCGCGGAGGCGGCCCGCATCCTCGCCGCCCACGGCGTCAGCGAGGACGCGGTGTTGCGGGCGCTGACGGCCATCCGCGGCAGCCAGCGGGTCACCAGCCAGCACCCGGAAGCGACCTACCAGGCGCTGGAGAAGTACGGTCGGGATCTGACCGCGCTGGCCCGCCAGGGGAAGTTGGACCCGGTGATCGGGCGGGACGAGGAGATCCGGCGGGTGATGCAGATCCTCACCCGGCGGACCAAGAACAACCCGGTCCTGGTGGGCGACGCGGGCGTGGGCAAGACCGCCATCGTCGAGGGGCTGGCCCAGCGGATCGTCCGCGGCGACGTGCCGGAAGGGCTGAAGAACAAGCGGATCGTCGCCCTGGACCTGGGTGCGCTGGTGGCGGGCGCCAAGTACCGGGGCGAGTTCGAGGAGCGGCTGAAGGCGGTGCTCAAGGAGGTCACCGACGCCGAGGGGGAGATCATCCTGTTCATCGACGAGATCCACCAGGTGGTCGGTGCCGGGCGAGCCGAGGGCGCGCCGATGGACGCGGCCAACATCCTCAAGCCGATGCTGGCGCGTGGCGAACTCCACTGCATCGGCGCGACCACGCTGGACGAGTACCGCCAGTACATCGAGAAGGACGCCGCCCTGGAGCGACGGTTCCAGCCGGTCTACGTGGACGAGCCGTCGGTGGAGGAGACGATCAGCATCCTCCGCGGCCTGAAGGAGCGGTACGAGGTCCACCACGGCGTCCGCATCCAGGACGCGGCCTGCATCGCGGCGGCGACCCTCAGCCACCGGTACATCGCCGACCGGCACCTGCCGGACAAGGCGATCGACCTGATCGACGAGGCGGCCGCCCGGCTGCGGATGGAGATCGACTCCAAGCCGGCCGAGTTGGATGAGGTCGACCGGCGGATCATGCAGTTGGAGATCGAGCGGGAGGCGCTGAAGAAGGAGAAGGACAAGGCCAGCAAGGAGCGGCTCCAGAAACTGGAGAAGGAACTGGCCGACCTGCGGGAGCAGAGCGCGGCGTTGCGCGCCCGCTGGGAGCAGGAGAAGGCCGTCATCCAGTCCATCCGCGAGATCAAGGAGCAGATCGAGCAGGTCCGCCACCAGATCGAAGAGGCCCAGCGGGCGATGGACTACGAGCGGGCCTCCCAGTTGCAGTACGGGACGCTGCCCGAACTGGAGCGGAAACTGCGGGAGCAGGAGGAGAAACTGCGCCAGATGCAGGGCGACCGACCCTTGCTCAAGGAGGAGGTCGGCCCGGAGGACATCGCCGAGGTGGTCTCCGAGTGGACCGGCATCCCCGTCTCCAAGCTGCTGGAGGGGGAGCGGGAGAAACTGCTGCGGATGGAGGAGGAACTGCACAAGCGGGTGGTCGGTCAGGACGACGCGGTGCGCGCCGTCGCCAACGCCGTCCGCCGCGCCCGCGCCGGCCTGCAGGACCCCAACCGGCCCATCGGCTCCTTCATCTTCCTGGGGCCGACGGGCGTGGGGAAGACCGAGTTGGCCCGCGCGCTGGCCGAGTTCCTGTTCGACACCGAGGAGGCGATGGTCCGCATCGACATGAGCGAGTACCAGGAGCGGCACACCGTCTCCCGCCTGATCGGCGCGCCGCCGGGCTACGTCGGCTACGAGGAGGGCGGCCAACTGACCGAGGCGGTCCGCCGTCGGCCCTACTCCGTGGTCCTTTTCGACGAGATCGAGAAGGCCCACCCGGAGGTCTTCAACACGCTGTTGCAGCTGCTGGATGAGGGCCGGCTGACCGACGGCCACGGGCGGACGGTCGACTTCCGCAACACCATCGTCATCATGACCAGCAACATCGGCAGCCGGTGGATCAAGGAACTGGGTGCCGAAGCGGCGCGGGAGAAGGTGATGGAGGAACTGGACCGGACCTTCCGGCCCGAGTTCCTCAACCGGGTCGACGAGATCATCATCTTCCGCAGCCTGACGAAGGAGGACCTGGTCCAGATCGTGGACATCCAGATGAACCGGCTGCGGGATCTGATGGCCCAGAAGGGGATGGGCCTGGAGTGGACCGACGCGCTGCGCGAACACCTGGCCGAGATCGGTTACGACCCGGTCTTCGGCGCCCGGCCGCTGAAGCGGGTGATCCAGCGGGAGGTGCAGGACCCGCTGGCGCTGGCGATCCTGCGCGGCGACTTCGCCGAGGGCGACACGGTCCGGGTGGACTACCGGGACGGGCAGGTCGTCTTCGACCGGGTCGCCTCCACCGCGGAGGTCGCCGCCGAAGCGGCGGTGTAACAGGTGAGCGGGGAGACTGGCATCAGGTGCGACGCACCTTTAAAGGTGCGTCGCACCTGATCTATGGTATAATAGGGGAGGAGGGGCGAGAGGAGTAAAACGAAATGATGCGAATGGACCGTTTCACCGAGCGGGCGCAGGACGCGGCGCAGCGGGCCGTGGAAATCATGTCCCGCTACGGGCACACCCAGGTGGACATCGAACACATCCTGCTGGCCTTGCTGGAACAGCCGGACGGGGTGGTCCCCCAGATCCTGGAGTTCATGGGGGTAGATGCGGACCTGATCAGCAACCGGGTCGACGAGGCCCTGCGGCGTAGCCCCAAGGTCGGTATCTACGGGCGGGGGAGCCTGGGCCAGGTCTTCATCACCCCCCGTGTGAAGCGGGTGTTGGACCAGGCCAACAGCGAGGCCAATCGGCTCAACGACGACTATATCTCCACCGAGCACATCTTCCTCGCCATCGCCACCGAGCGAGGCACCGAGGTCGCCCGCATCCTGGCCGAGGCCGGGGTCACCCGGCGACGGATCCTGGAGGCCATTCAGGCCATCCGCGGCGGTCAGCGGGTGACCGACCGGCGGGCCGAATCCCGCTACCGAACCCTGGAGAAGTACAGCCGCGACCTGACCCAGATGGCGCGGGAGGGGAAACTGGACCCGGTCATCGGGCGGGACGCGGAGATTATGCGGGTGATCCAAATTCTGGTCCGTCGGACCAAGAACAACCCGGTGCTCATCGGAGAGCCGGGCGTGGGCAAGACGGCCATCGTCGAGGGGTTGGCCCAGAAGATCGTCGCCGACGACGTCCCGGAGATCCTCAAAGGGCGGCGGGTGGTCCAGTTGGACCTGGCGGCGATGGTCGCTGGGACCCGGTTCCGCGGCGAGTTCGAGGAGCGGCTGAAGGCGGCCATCGAAGAGGTGCAGCGGGCCCAGGGGGAGATCATCCTCTTCATCGACGAGTTGCACACGGTGGTCGGTGCCGGGGCAGCCTCCGGCGCGCTGGACGCCTCTAGTATGATGAAACCCGCGCTGGCCCGCGGCGAACTCCAGTGCATCGGGGCGACCACGCTGGACGAGTACCGGCAGTACATCGAGAAGGACGGCGCGCTGGAGCGGCGGTTCGCCCCGGTCTACGTGGAGGAGCCGACGGTCGAAGAGACGATCGAGATGCTGCGGGGCCTCCGCGATCGGTACGAGGCCCACCACCGCATCCACATCTCCGACGAGGCGCTGGTCGCTGCGGCGCGGCTCTCCCACCGCTACGTCACCGACCGGCGGTTGCCGGACAAAGCGATCGACCTGATCGACGAGGCGGCGGCCAAACTGCGCGTCGCCCTCTACACGCTGCCGCCGGAACTGAAGGAGATGGAGCGAGAGATCGCCCGGCTGCGGATGGAGGAGGAGGCGGCCAGCACGCAGCAGGACTACGAGCGGGCGGCCCAACTGAAGACCCAGCGGCTCCGCCTGGAGCAGGAGTTCCGGGAGAGGCGGGAGCAGTGGCAGCAGGAGCACCAGTTGGATGAGACGGTGCGGGAGGAGGACATCGCTGAGGTCGTGGCCTCCTGGACCGGCATCCCGGTTGCCCAGATGATGGAGACGGAGGCGGAGAAACTCCTGCGGATGGAGGAGGCGCTGCACGAGCGGATCGTCGGGCAGGACGAAGCGATCAAGGCGGTCGCCGACGCCATCCGGCGCAGTCGATCCGGCCTCAAGGACCCCCGTCGGCCGATCGGCAGTTTCATCTTCCTGGGCTCGTCAGGGGTCGGCAAGACGGAGTTGGCGAAGGCCCTCGCCTGGTTCCTCTTCGACGACGAGGACGCCCTGCTGCGGATCGACATGAGCGAGTACCACGAGCGGCACACCGTCAGCCGGCTCTTCGGCGCGCCGCCGGGCTACGTGGGGTACGAGGAGGGCGGTCAGTTGACCGAGGCGGTCCGCCGCCGTCCCTACCGGGTGATCCTCTTCGACGAGATCGAGAAGGCCCACCCGGAGGTGCTGCACTCGCTCCTCCAGATCCTCGACGACGGGCGGCTCACCGACGGGCAGGGGCGCACCGTGGACTTCCGCAACACGGTGATCATCATGACCTCCAACGTCGGCACCGAGTTTGCCACCAGGGGAGGCGCTCTGGGCTTCCTGCGTGCCGGGGAGACGAAGCAAGAGGAGGACGAGGAACGCCGCCGCATCGAGAAGGCGCTCAAGGAGGTCTTCCGGCCGGAGTTCATCAACCGGGTGGACGAGATCATCATCTTCAACCGGCTGACGTTGGAGCAGGTGGAGCAGATCGTAGATCTGCAGATGCGGGAGATCGCGGAACGGCTGGCGGATCAGGGGCTGCAGGTAGAACTGACCGACGCGGCGCGGGAGTGGCTGGCCCGGGAGGGATACGATCCACAGTTCGGAGCCCGACCGTTGCGCCGTGCCCTCCAGCGCCACGTGGAGAGCCCACTTAGCATCCGGCTCCTGCGCGGCGACTTCCGCAGCGGGGACCGCGTCCTGGTGGACGTGGGGGATGAGGGGTTGGTCTTCCAGCGGATGGAGCCGCTGGAGACCGACCACGCCCTCGACGTGTCGGAGTCCACCCTCCAGTCCAAGTGATAGGGTTTCCATCACAGAGGCCCAGAGGGCGCAGGAGAGACCTCTTAAACTTTAAGATCTCTGTGTCCTCTGAGCCTCTGTGGTTTTTTATGATACCGGGAAGAAGTGGACCCCCACCGTTCCGGGGCCGGAGTGGACGGCTAGGGCGGGGGCGAGGGGGGAGATCAGGACCTCTACGCACTCGAATCGCTGGAGGACCCGCTCCCGGAGCCCCTCTAGCCGGTCCATCGCCGCCACGTGGGTGAAGGCCACTTTGATCTTGGCCCCCTCTCCCACGCGCTGCGCCATCAGGTCGGTGATCTTCTTGTAGGCCTTCGGGAGGCTGCGGGCGGTGCCCAGGGCCACGATCACCCCGTCCTCCATCCCGATGAGGGGCTTGATGTTGAGCAGCGATCCCACCAGGTGCTGAGCCCGACCGATGCGGCCGCCCATATAGAGGTAGCGAAGCGTGTCGGCGGTCTGGATCATCGTCGCTTTGCGGGCGACCTCCTTGGCCCGTGCGATCACTTCTTTGAGCGTCAACCCCCTCAACGCGGCCCGGGCCGCTTCGATGGCCGCCCATCCCTGGGCCATCGCCACCTGCAGGGTGTCGATCACCTCCACCCGGATGTCCGGCAGTTGCTCGCGCAGCATCTCCACCGCTGCCCGGCAGGACTGGTACGCGCCGCTTCCCTTCGAGGTCATCGTCAGCGCCACGATCTCCTTGGTCCTCTCCGCCAGCCGCTTCAACCCTTTCAGGTAATCTCCAGGGCTCGGGTTCGAGGTGGTGGGGAGGCGGTCGGCCGTCTCCAGGTACCGGGCGAACTCGTCCGGCTTCGCATCCACCGAATCCCGCAGCGTCTCCAAGCCCCGATGGATGTAGTAGGGCACCAACTCGATCCCCAGCGCATCGACCACTTCCTCGGGGATGCTGGCCGTCGTGTCCGTCAACACTCCCACCATCGTCTCAACCTCCTCATCCTTATACCTTGCATCCTGCATCCTGCATCCTGCGTCCTGCATCTTGCATCCTATTCCCTGCTTCCCTGCTTCCTCACTTCCTCCAGAAACTCCCTTACCACTTGTCCCACTTCCTCCGGCCGTTCCATCGGGACCAGGTGGCCGGCCCCGGAGATGACGGCGAAGCGGGCGTGGGGGAGCCGCCGTCTCATCGCCGCCAGGCTCTGGGGCAGGAAGGTCTGGGAGAGTTCACCACGGACCACCAGGGTGGGGAGGCGGAGTTTGGGGATGGCCTTCCAGACGTCGGTGGGGACGGTGGCGTAGATGCGGGCCTCCCATTCTGGGGGGTAGGCCAGTTCGACCTGCCCGTCGGGCCGCTCCCGGGTGACCGCCTCCACGTAGGCCCAGAGGCACTCGTCCGACCAGCGGGCGAAGTGGGGTTTGGCGCGGTACCGTTCGAAGCAGGCCCGGCGGCTGGGCCAGACTCGGCGACGGCGGAGGGCCTGGTGGATCATCCCCTTGCGGGGGTTGATCCCCACCCGCCGCAGCCAGCGGAAGAGGATGGAGAGGGTGGGGGGGAGGATGACCGGGTCGATGAGGACGACGGCGCAGAAGAGGTCCGGTCGGCGGACGGCGGCCCACAGCGTCGCCACGCCGCCCATCGAGTGGCCGATCCCGAAGATGCCTTTGGCCCCCAGTTCGTCCAGCCCCTGGATCAGGTCGTCGGCCATCAGGTGCCAGTTGTGCATCTCCTCTGGGCGGCTCCCCGGCCACAGCGGTCGTGCGGGCAGACCGACGACGTGGAACCGGTCGGTGAGCGCGCGCACGAAGGGGCGGTACGTCCCCGGCGGGAACCCGTTGGCGTGGGCCAGGTGCACCAGCGGCCCCGTCCCCCCGAAGTCGTACAGGTCTGCCCATCCTCGCTTCCCCGC
>CAZOLN010000010.1:0-2511 GCA_964580565.1 uncultured Anaerolineales bacterium | reverse complement strand
TCCTCCGCGTGGCGGCGGGTGGTGAACCCCAGGTCGTGGAAGTAGAATTGGGGGGCGAAGGCGAGGAGGGAGTACGGGATGCGGGAGTCGAACTGGGCGATGAAGCGGGCGATGCGGCCCACCTCCTCGGCGTCCACGTAGCCGGGCACCAGCAGCGTGCTGGCGACCACGAGAGGGGGGTCCGGCCGTTCGGCGAAACGGGCCGCCGCGCGGGCGAAGTTCTCCAGCGTCTGGGCGTTGCTGGCGCCGGTGAGGGCGCGGTGGAGGTTGTCGTCGAACGCCTTGAGATCGAACTTGACGATTCCACCGGTCCGCAGCGCCAGGTCCACGGCCCGATCCATCAGCCGCGGGTGGGCGCTGCCGTTGGTCTCCCAGCAGACGACCACGCCCCGTCCGGCCAGGAGGTGACTGGTCGCCAGGGCGTGGGCCATCTGGCTGGCCGGATCGCCGCCGAAGTAGCAGACGCAGTAGGTCCGTTCGTTCGCCACGTCCGCCAACTGGCGGGCGGTCATCTTCTCGGCGCGGCGGGGGTCCACCTCGCGGAAGTGCCAGTTCTGGCAGAAGAGGCAGTCGAAGGTGCAGGCGGCGTAGAAGACGGCCAGGTTGTGCTTGCCCCGCTGGTGGTGACCGGGACAGACCCAGTCGGCGACGCAGTTGGTGGGGAGGGGGTCGCGGTACCAGTGGAGGAGTCCCCGGTCCGGCGGGCCGGCCAGGTGGTGGAGTTTCCCCTCCCGGACCTCCCGCAGGCCGCAGTACCCTCGTTGCCCCTCGCCGATGACGCAATCTTGCACGCATAGCCCGCAGCGCCGCCCTTCGACGTCGCGGGGAGGGCGGGGTGGGAGGTCGAAGGGGCGACGCGCGGCGGCGTGGGCGGCCTCGGCCAGCGGCATCGCTTCTTCGGGACGGCGGCGGATGCAGTCCAGGCAGGCGCCCAGGTGGGAGGCGATAGGCCGGTCGGCAGCCCCGCAGAGGGTACAGGCAGTCCCGCTGGGAAGACTTGCTTGATCCACGTTTCCATTGTAACATCTCCGGAAGAAGTGGGCAAGATTCGGGGCTGGTCGGCTTGACAAACGTCCGAATCGGACTATACTGTTGTCAGACGTCCGACGTCTGAACATCTCGTCACGGGGTTGGTAATGTACCTCACGCAGTTGGATCGTCGTCCGCTGTACGCGCAGGTCCACGACCGCTTGCTGGCCTTCATCCAGGAATCGGGGATGGAGCCTGGCGAGCGGCTCCCCTCTGAGTCCACCCTGGCCGACCAACTGGGGGTCTCCCGCGCGACCCTCCGTGAGGCCCTCCGTCTGTTGGAAGAAGAAGGGGTTATCGTCCGTCGCCACGGCGTGGGCACCTTTGTCGCCGCCAACCGGCACCTTGAGAGCGGTCTGGAGCGGCTGGAGAGCGTGTTGGCGCTGGCTAGCCGTCAGGGGATGGAGACGCGGATGGAGGAACTGGAGGTGCGGGTCGAGCGGGCGGACCGGGCGGTGGCGGAGCGGCTGGGGGTGGAGCCGGGCGATTCCCTCACCTGCGTGTGTCGCACCATCTTGGTGGAGGACCAGCCGGTTGCCTACCTGGAGGACCTCGTCCTCACCGATTGGCTGGCCCCGGACCATCTGGGCGAGGGGTTCGATGGGTCCGTTCTCGACCTTCTTCGGGGGCTGTACCCGCAGCAGATCCAGGAGGCGCTGGCGGAGATCACCGCCGTCCGCGCTGGGCATCCCCTGGCCCGGCGGCTCGGCGTGAGCCCTGGTGCGGCGCTCCTTCTGCTGGAGGAGACCCTCTTCGATGCCACCGGCGCGCCGATCGGGTTCTCCCGCAACTATTTCGTGCCGGAACGGTTCCGATTCCACGTGGTGAGGCGATGATGCGACCTGCGACCTGCGACTCTGCGACTTGCGACTTTGCGACTTGCGACTCTGCAACCTGGCAACCCCGTGACCCGCGGTTCGGTGGTTTGTACGCTGGGATGTTGGGCGTCAAACGTCAAACGTCAAGCGTCAAGCGTCAGACGTCAGGCGTCAGGCGTCAAACGTCAAACGTCAAACGTTAAATTTTTAGGAGGTGTTCGATGAAGACCGAGTCTTTCCGTGGGCGTGACTTTATCACGCTGTTGGACTGGACGAAGGAAGAGGTCGAGACCATCTTGGACGTGGCGCTCGATCTGAAGCGGCGGTTCGCGCTGGGCGAGCTGCACGACCACATTCTGCGGGCCAAGACGCTCTTTATGATCTTCTACAACCAGAGCCTGCGGACCCGCAACTCGTTCGAGGCGGGGATGACCCAGTTGGGTGGGCATGCCCACTACCTCGACCCCTCCAAGATCTACACGCCGGCGCTCCCCGGCAAGGAGGTCGCCTACTCCACGGAGCGCGTCTCCGATGTGGCGCGGGTCCTCTCCCGGATGGGGCACGGCATCGCTATCCGCTGCTACGGCGATCCGGTGGACTGGGTGTACGGCGCGGCCAACGAGATGATCCGCAACTTCGCCTACTGGGCCGACATCCCGGTGCT
>CAZOLN010000009.1:7314-36635 GCA_964580565.1 uncultured Anaerolineales bacterium | reverse complement strand
CGCCGGAGCCAGTGGCTGAACCGACGCCCGAGGAGGCGCCGCCGGAGCCTGAAGCGGTCGAGGAGGCGCCCCCTGAAGCATTCGTAGACCTGGAGGCCCTGTGGGACCATCTGCGCGCCCACCCGCGCGATCACGAGGCCCGGTTGACACTGGCCCGCGCGATGTGGCAGGCCGGCCGCTACGAGGAATCCCTGGAAGCGTACTCCCGCCTCTTGCGGGCCAACAAACTGACCGATGAGGTCCTGGCCGACCTGGAAGGCTACGCCGAGGAGCGGCCCAACGATGCAGGTCTGCTTCGGGCCCTGGGGGACGCCTACATGCGGGCGGATCGGCTGACCGAGGCGCTAGAGGCCTACCGCGAAGCGTTGAAGAACCTGTAGCCTGTGTCGACTTCCGGAGGCGACGACGGGCGGGGATCGCCCCGCCCGTTTCTTCTGCAACCATCTGAAACACCTATGCCACAGGAGGGAAACGTGGAACGAACGCTGGTCATCATCAAACCGGACGGCGTGCAGCGGGGGTTGATCGGCGAGATCATCCGCCGCTTCGAGCGCCGCGGCCTTCGCATCGCCGCGATGAAGATGATCCAAATCTCCACCGAACTGGCGGAGCGGCACTACGCCGTCCACAAGGGGAAACCTTTCTACGAAGGCCTCATCCAATACATCACCTCGGGCCCCGTTGTGGTGATGGTCCTGGAAGGGAAACAGGCCATCGAGATCGTCCGGCGCACGATGGGGGCGACCAACCCGGCCGAGGCAGCCCCTGGCACCATCCGCGCCGACTTCGGGGTCGAGATCGGCCGCAACCTGGTCCACGGGTCGGACAGCCCGGAGACAGCCGCCTTCGAGGTTCCGCTTTTCTTCTCCGAAGAGGAGATCCTCTCCTACAGCCGCGATGTCGACCCCTGGATCTACGAGTAGAGGCATACCCCCGGCCCGCCGATCCGTGGTCGTCCTGACCGGGGCCGGGGTCTCCGCCGAAAGTGGCATCCCTACGTTCCGCGGGCCGGAAGGGCTGTGGCGGTCCTTCCGGCCCACGGATCTGGCAACGCCGGAGGCCTTTCGGCGGGACCCGGCGCTGGTGTGGGAATGGTACGACTGGCGACGCCAACGGATCGCCGCCTGCCAGCCCAACCCCGCACATCGGGTGCTGGCGGAGATGGAGAGCGTCCTACCGGATTTCACCCTCATCACCCAGAACGTAGACGGGCTGCACCAGGCAGCCGGCAGCCGCAACGTCCTGGAACTCCACGGCAACATCTGGCGGGTCCGCTGCACCGCCTGTGGCTGGAGCGGAGAGGATCGGCGCGTCCCCCTGCCGGAGATCCCACCGCATTGCCGGTGTGGCGGGCTGCTGCGGCCCGCCGTCGTCTGGTTCGGTGAATCCCTTCCCTCCCACATCCTGGAAGCGGCCTGGGAAGCCGCCAGCCGCTGCCAGATGATGCTGGTCGTGGGCACCTCCGCGGTGGTTCAGCCCGCGGCCTCTCTCCCCATTATCGCCAAACGGAACGGCGCCTACCTGATCGAGGTCAACCCCGCCGAGACCCCCATCACCCCCCTGGCCGACGAAGTCCTTCGCGGCCCCGCCGGGGAGGTCCTCCCTCGGTGGTGGGCCCGCTTCCAATCGGCAGAATAACCCCCTCCCGGCGTATCCCCGACACTCGTTCGGTGTTATCCTTTTGTGGCGATGACCAGCCTGCACGTGGTCGCCTGTATCCAGCGCCAAAAGGAGGTGTGAATGGGCAGCCAGAAAATCGCCGTCGTGACCGACAGCACCGCATACCTCCCGCCGGAGGTGCGGGAACAACTCGGCATCCCGGTGATCCCCCTCCATCTTGTCTGGGGAGAGGAGGTGCTGAAAGACGGTGTGGACATCACCCCGGTGGCCTTCTACCAGCGGCTACAGGCCGCTCCCACGATGCCCACGACGTCCCAGCCCTCAGCCGGTGAGTTCGTCGACTTCTTCCGCCACGTAGCGGAGGAGAAGGACACAGACACCATCGTCGGCTTCTTCATTTCCTCCGACCTGAGCGGCACGGTCGCCTCGGCGGAGGCGGCGAAGAACCTGCTGGGCGATCTCAACATCACCGTGGTGGACTCCCGGTCCACCTCGATGGGCCTCGGCTTCCAGGTGATGGCCGCTGCTGAGACGGTCCAGGCCGGAGGTTCCGTCGAAGACGCGCTGGAGGCTGCCCAGCGCGTCCGCTATCGGCTCCATGTCCTCTTCGTTGTGGACACGCTGGAGTTCCTACACCGAGGCGGGCGCATCGGCGGTGCCCAGCGGTTCCTCGGCACGGCGCTGAAGATCAAACCGATCCTGGAACTGGAGAACGGCAGGATCGAATCGTTGGAGCAGGTTCGGACGAAGAAGAAGGCCGTGGCGAGGCTGGTTCAGATCGCCCAGGAACGGAAAGGGAACCACCCCGTTCCGCGGGCAGCCGTGATCCACGCCAACGCCAGCGAGGACTGCCATCGCCTGCAAGAGCAGGTTCAAGAGGCTTTATCCCCACAGGAGATCTACATGACCGAGGTCAGCCCGGTCATCGGCACGCACACCGGGCCGGGGACATTGGGGGTGGCTTTCTACACCCCATAGGGGCCTGGACTGCCGAAGGGCTGTCCTGGCAGGCATAACAAGTGCCTGCCCTCCCGAGGGGGAGAGCGGATGGTGGGGGACCCGCTCTCCCCTTTCACTTGCCAACTCGCCCCGTTTCTGTTACTATCTCCCTGTCCAATCTGTCGTGCTATGAAGGAGGTCGCTTTGACGCCGATTCGGATCGTCCGTCTGGTCATCCTGCAGCGTCGGGAACGACGCTGGGCCCGCAACCGTTCGGGCCCGCGTCGGCTCCTGCAGGTCCTTGGGTTGGCCCTGCTCTTTATCTTCCTCGGCGGGTTCCTCACCCTGTCGGGGATCGTCGGCGGGATCGCCGGCGTCTACGCCTACGTCGCCAAAGACCTGCCGGAGCCTGAGCAGATCGAGGCGGTCGAGCAGGACTTCGAGACCACCCGCATCTACGACCGGACCGGCGAGGTGCTTCTCTGGGAGATCATCGACCCCCACGCGGGGGACCGGGTGTGGGTGCCCCTGGACCAGATCCCCGAGCATCTGATCTGCGCCACCGTCGCCATCGAGGATCGGACCTTCTGGGAGAACCCCGGCATCAACCCCCGAGGGATCGCCCGCGCGTTCATCGCCAACCTGCGGGGAGAACAGATCCAGGGCGGCTCCTCGATCACCCAGCAGTTGATCAAGAACGTCCTTATCCCCCCGGAGGAGCGGGTCGTCGGCCCGGAGGGGCCTAAACTGCAGGACTACGCCCGCAAGGTCAAAGAGGTCATCCTGGCCCTGGAGGTCACCCGCCGCTATAGCAAGGAAAAGATCCTGGAGTGGTACCTGAACACCAACTTCTACGGCAACCTGGCCTACGGGATCGAGGCGGCAGCCGAGGTCTACTTCGGGAAATCGGCCAGCGAACTGACCCTGGCCGAGGCGGCCACCCTGGCGGCGATCCCCCAGTACCCGCAGTTGAACCCCTTCGACAACCCCGAGGCCGCCCGAGAGCGGCAACGGTTGGTGCTGGACCAGATGGTCCGTCAGGGCTGCATCACCCCAGAGGAGGCCGAGGCGGCGGCGAACGAGCCCTGGCATCTGGCCTCCGCCACCGAGCAGTTCGACTTCCTGGCCCCCCACTTCTCCGTCTACGTGCGCAACCAGTTGGAGGAGATGTTCGGGCCGGACCTGGTCCATCGGGGTGGCCTGCGGGTCTATACCACGCTGGACTACGACCTCCAGCAGCAGGCGGAGTGCGTGGCCCGCGCCCACATCCGCCGCCTCTCCGGAGAGGACGAACAGACGGTGATCGAGCAGGCGATCGCCGAGGGATGCGAGGCCGCCCAGTACCTCCCACCGCTGCGGGCCCGCGATGTAGGGAAGGACCACAACGTCTCCAACGCGGCGGTCGTCGTGATGCGCCCCGGCACCGGCGAGATCCTGGCGATGGTGGGCAGCCTGGACTATTGGGACGAGTCGATCGACGGTCGGTTCAACGCCGCCCTCGGCCTGCGCCAGCCGGGTTCAGCTTTCAAGCCCTTTACCTACGTCACCCTCCTCTCCCAGGGATACAACGCCGCCTACCTCTTCTGGGACGTGCGGACCGCTTTCCAGCAGCCGGGGAAGCCCCCCTACGTCCCGGAGAACTACGACCGCAAGTACCACGGTCCCCAGCGGCTCCGTCTGGCCCTCGCTCGCTCGTACAACATCCCGGCCGTCGCCGCTCTCCAACTGGCCGGGGTCGACAACGTCATCCGCACCGCCCACAAGATGGGCATCAACTCCCTCGATCGGGGCCTGGAGTACTACGGCCTCAGCCTCACCCTGGGCGGTGGTGAGGTCCGGCTTTTGGACATGGTCTACGCCTACAGCGTCTTCGCCAACTACGGCACGATGGTCGGCAAGCCTGTCCCGCCGGAGCGGATCCGCCCCGGCTATCGGGAACTGGACCCGGTGGCGATCCTGCGGGTGGAGGACCGGAACGGGAACGTCCTCTACGAGTACAACGAGCCGCAGCGGAAGGAAATCCTCAGCCCCCAACTGGCCTACCTGATGATCAGCATCCTCTCCGACCGAGAGGCCCGCTGGGCGGCGTTCGGGCACCCCAACCCACTGGAACTCTCCAACGACCGTCCAGCCGCCGCCAAGACCGGCTCGACCAACGACTGGCGGGATGCCTGGACCATCGGCTTCACCCCTCAACTGGTCACCGGCGTGTGGGTGGGCAACAGCGACAACTCGGAGATGGTCGACGTCCCCGGCTCCAAAGGGGCCGCCCCGATCTGGCACGCGGTGATGGAGTACGCTCTCCGCGACGAAGAGATCCAACCCTTCGTACGACCGGATGGGCTGGTGGAGCGCCAGGTGTGCGCCATCTCCGGGAAACTGCCCACCGAACACTGCCCCGTGGTCACCGAACTCTTCATCCCCGGCACCGAACCGACGGAGACGTGCGACATCCACCAGGTCTTCCGGGTCAACCGGGAGACGGGGCGGCTCTGCACCGTGTTCACCCCGCCGGAACTCTGCGAGGAGCGCGTGTACGAGGTCTATCCGCCGGAGGCCCAGGACTGGCTGGCCAGTCTACCGGAGGATCGGCGGCCTCCTATGCCGCCCACCGAGTACGACACCATCTACGGCCCCTCCCCTACCGACACCGAGGTCGCCATCACCCATCCCGCCCCCTACTCCTACGTCAGCGGCGGCGTCATCACCGTCACCGGAAACGCCAAGGGGGGCGACTTCGCCTTCTACCGGCTGGCCTTCGGGGAAGGCCTCAACCCCACCCAGTGGATCCAGATCGGACCGGACCACCACAACCAGGTGGACAACAACATCCTGGAGTTCTGGGACGTGACGGGGTTGGACGGGCTCTACAGCCTCCAACTGACGGTGGTGGACCACAGTCAGGCGATCCGACAGGCGACCATTCAGGTCACGGTGGACAACATCTCCCCGACGATCCGGTTGACCTACCCGCCGGACGGAAAGGTGTACACCTACGGCAAGGACGAATGGGTCAACATCAACGCCGACGTCTCCGACAACTACGCCATCGACCGGGTGGAGTTCTACCGGAACGACGAGGAGGAGCCGTTCGCCGTGCGCACCGTGGCTCCCTACAACGTCAACTGGTTCATCACCGAGTTGGGGCAACAGCGGTTCCGGGCCGTGGTGTACGACGCGGCCGGCAACCGGGCGGAGTCCGAGGTCGTCTCCATCGAGGTGCGGCGGGAGGAGGAGCCGTAGGGAGGTCCTATGCCAGACAAGACCGGCCCGTTGTACCACACGACGCATTCCGGCGACGGTCCGGCAGTCGTGCTGATCCACGGCGCAGGGGGCAACCACCTGGCGTGGCCCCCTGCGCTGCGTCGCCTGCCCCACGTCACGACCTACGCCGTCGACCTGCCCGGGCACGGCCGGTCGGAGGGGGCGGGGCGGGAGCGCATCGAGGAGTACGCAGCCGACCTGGTGAGGTTTCTGGACGCCCTTGGGATCGAGCGGGCGGTGCTGGTCGGCCACTCGATGGGTGGGGCGATCGCGCAGACGGTCGCGCTCACCCACCCAGGGCGGGTCGACGGCCTGGTCCTCCTGGCAACGGCGGCCCGCCTCCGCGTCGCCCCGGCCATCCTGGAAGGGCTGGAGACCGACTTCGAAGGGACGGTCCGCCTGATCTCCCAGTGGGCGTGGGGACCAGGGGCGGACCCCCTATGGGTCGAGCGGGGGCGGGAGATGATGGAGGCGTGCGGCCCTCAGGTGCTGCGGAAGGACTTCCTGGCCTGCGACCGGTTCGACATCCGCGATCGGGTCGCGTCGATCGCCTGCCCCACCCTCGTCCTCGTCGGCTCGGAGGATCGGATGACGCCTCCCCGCTTCGGCCAATGGCTGGCCGACCAACTCCCGGGAGGGAAGTTCGCCCTCATCGAGGGGGCTGGGCATATGCTGATGCTGGAACGCCCTCAGGAGGTCCTGGAGGCCGTGACCGCCTTCCTCTCCGAAGACCTCAGAAAACCGCCGGCCGCGTGACCTCTACTTCGCCGTTCGCGCGAAGAGGTTGAGGAACTCCTCGTTGTCTTGTGTGTTGCGCATTAATCGCAACAGTTCCTGCATCGCCTGGGGGAGGTCGTAGCCCGCGGAGAGGGAGTCGAGGAACCGCTGCCGCATCAGCCACACCTTCTGCAGCGTGTCCGGATCCAGGAGCAGTTCCTCCCGGCGCGTCCCCGACCGCTCGATGTCGAAGGCGGGGAAGATGCGGCGCTCCTGGAGGCGGCGGCTGAGGTGCAGTTCCATGTTGCCGGTCCCCTTGAACTCCTCGTAGATCACATCGTCCATCCGGCTGCCGGTGTCGATCAGGCAGGTGGCGATGATGGTCAGGCTCCCCCCCTCTTCGATGTTGCGGGCCGCGCCGAAGAAGTTCTTCGGCGGGTAGAGGGCCGCCGGGTCCAGGCCGCCCGAAAGGGTCCGCCCGCTGGGCTGGACCACCAGGTTGTAGGCCCGGGCCAGGCGGGTGATGCTATCCAGGAGGATGACCACGTCCCGCCCGCACTCGACCAGCCGCTTGGCCCGCTCCAGCGCCATCTCCGCCACCTTCGTCTGGTGGTGCACCGGCTCGTCGAAGGTCGAACTGATCACCTCCGCCTCCACCGAGCGGTCCATATCGGTCACCTCCTCCGGCCGCTCGCCGATGAGGACGACCATCAAGTGGACCTCCGGGTGGTTAGCCGTGACCCCGTTGGCGATCTGCTTGAGGACGGTGGTCTTACCCGCCTTCGGCGGCGAGACGATCAGCCCTCTCTGCCCCTTGCCGATCGGGGCGATCAGGCTGAGGAGCCGGGTGGTCAGGATATGGGGCTTCGTCTCGATGACCAAGCGCTCGTTGGGGAAGATCGGGGTCAGGCGTTCGAAGCGCGGACGCTTCTTGGCCATCTCGGGGTCCATCCCGTTGACCGCCTCGACGCGCAGGAGACCGAAGTACCGCTCGTTCTCCTTTGGAGGGCGGACCTGCCCCACGATCATATCCCCGCTGCGAAGGCCAAAGCGACGGATCTGGGACTGAGAGACGTAGACGTCCTCCGGTCCAGGCAGGTAATTCCGCGTCCGGAGGAACCCCATATTGTCGTCGACGATGTCCAGCACGCCGCCGCCGAAGATCAGACCTTCCCGCTCGGCCTTGGCCTGCAGGAGACGGAGGATGAGGTCCTCCTTCTTCAGACGGCTGTAGCCGGAGACCTCCATCTCCTTGGCCAGTTCCCGGAGTTCGGCTAAGGTCTTCGCCTCCAGATCGGCCATGTCCAGATCGATCGTTTGCACGCTTTTCTCCTTCTCCCCTCTTTCCTGCTCTACAATTTCGGTACCCTCTGTTGCCATCTCTCTTGCCTCTACGTCGATGGTTGATCGTATCGTGCGATGAACGCCTCCGCCCGCTCCACCAGGTCCCGATTGCCGATGAACAGCGGGGTACGCTGGTGGAGGGAGGTCGGCGTGATGTCCAGAATGGGACGCGTCCCATCCGAAGCGTATCCCCCCGCGTGCTCGACGATGAACGCCAGCGGAATCGCCTCGTAGAGGAGGCGCAGTTTGCCGTGGGGTCTACGGGGGTCCTTCCGATCGGCAGGGTAGTAGAAGACCCCCCCCGCCAGCAAGTTTCGATGGAAGTCGGCCACCAGAGAGCCGATGTACCGGGACGAGAGAGGCTTTCGTGGGGACTCCTCATCCAACCCCTGGAGCCAACGGGTGAACCGACGAACTCCCTCGGTCCAG
This sequence comes from uncultured Anaerolineales bacterium, assembly GCA_964580565.1. GTDB lineage: Bacteria > Chloroflexota > Anaerolineae > B4-G1 > DUEL01 > DUEL01. The sequence continues at coordinate 28,322 of CAZOLN010000009.1, read as the reverse complement.
TACGGTTCGTTGCCGTGGTTCACACTGTAATACTTGGGCTTGTCCGGCAACCGGATGTTGGGATGGGAAAGGAGGAACTCGCCCACCTCGGGGTCGAGGGTGAAGCCGTGGACGCCGTTGCCGGTGGTGTAGACCATCATCGTGCTGGAGCCATAGATGACGTAGCCTGCGGCAACCAGGTTGCGTCCGGGCTGGAGGCAGTCCTCCACCGTACCCGGCCCCTCCTTCGACCGCCGTCGGTAGATCCCAAAGATCGTGCCGATGCTGACGTTGACGTCGATGTTCGAGGAGCCGTCCAGAGGATCGAACACCAACACGTACCGCCCGACCGGATACCCCTCGGGAACGTTGATGACGTCCTCTTCCTCCTCCGAGGCCATAACCGCCACGCGGCCGGTGTAGGAATTGATGCGGATCAACGTCTCATTGGCGAAGACGTCCAGTTTCATCTGGGCCTCACCCTGGACGTTCTCCCGCCCTGCCAGCCCCAGAATCTCCGCCAGCCCCGCCCGTCGGGTCTCCCGGGCGACGATCTTAGCCGCCAGCGCGATGTCGTACAGGAGGCTGGTGAAGACCCCGGTGGCCTCCGGGTGGGCCCGCTCCTGCTCCAGAATGTGTCGCTCGATCGTGATGACTTCCCCGGTCATTGGGTCCCCTCTTCGCTTGTTTGGCTTCACCCCATATACCACACCCACTTCGATCCCCGCATGTCGCGGATGATGTCAGTGGTCGAGAGAATTCCCAGGGGAACTCCCTTCTCGTCCACCACCACCAGCCGGTGGATATGGCTCTCCAGCATCTTCTGCACCGCCTCGGGGATCGTGGCCTCCTCGGAGACCGTGATCACGTGGGATGTCATCACGTCGGAGGCCTTGATCTGAGAAAGGTCCTCCCCGTAGTGGGCGATCGCATCGGTGTGGGAGACCACGCCCATCGGCTCTGCCCCCTCCTTCTCGGCGACGACGATGGCGTGAATGTCGGTGTCGGCCATCACCCGCACCACCTCCTGCAAGGGAGTATCGGGACGACAGAAGATCACTCCCTTGTGATAGATGTCCTTCACACGTCGTTCGGCCATAGGTCACCTTCCTTTCAGCAAGTCGGCGAACCGGCCCATCATCCGGTCATCCTCACAGCCCCCGGACCCACACGGCGAAATAATACCCGATCACGACCGCCCACAGGGCGCTGTCGATCCGATCGAGCGCTCCCCCGTGCCCGGGAAAGAGCGTACCCGTGTCCTTCACCCCGGCCTCCCGCTTCATCATCGAGATGACCAGGTCCCCCACCGGGGCCAACATGCCGATCAGCAGCCCGACGCCCAACCCGTCCAAAGGGGTGGGCCCCAGCGGCCCCGACCACCTTCCCCAGATAGCGACCAGCCCGGCCGTAGCCAGTGTCCCGACCAACATACCGCCGACGTACCCTTCCCAGGTCTTGCCGGGGCTCAACGTCGGGGCCAGTCGATGCCGCCCCCACGTCCGCCCGACGAGGTACGCACCGCTGTCGGCGAGCCATATCGCCGGCAACGCCGTCAGCAGCCACCACTCCCCCTCGGGGAGGCCCCGGAGCCGGATGATGTACGCGCCGCACCATCCCACGTAGAGCGGGCCGGCGATGCCCAACGCCCAATTGGCCGCTGGCGATCCCTCCCGGTGGGCCAGTTGCCAGGCCAGCGAGGCCAGCAGCACCAGCGTGAGGCCAGGCTCCAGCACTCCCCATTGGGGGAACTGGGCGTCCAACAGCAGCACCCAGAGCGTCGCCAGCGCGAAGAGCAGGGGCGGGCGGAATTGTCTCCGTTCCATCATCCGACAGAACTCGAGGACGGCGACGCTGAGCAGCGCTGCCACAAGGCCGAACAACCAGAACCCCCCGCGCCCAATAACGAAGACCGCCAGGGGCACTACTATGAGTGCGGTCAAAAGGCGAGTGCGAAACACCTTGAGAGAGAATGCAGGAGTCTTAGCCTGGCAGCAACCCGAACCGACGCTCGCGCTTACTGAAGGCTACCAGCGCTTTGTACAATTCATCCTTATCGAAGTCGGGCCAGAAGGTGGGGGTAACGTAATACTCGGCGTAGGCTCCCTGCCATATCAGGAAGTTGCTCACCCGCATCTCCCCACTGGTGCGGATGATCAGATCGGGATCCGGCAACCCGGCGGTGTAGAGGTACCGGCCGATCAGCGCCTCGTCCACCTGTTCGGGCGGCACCCCATCCTCGATGATGCGGCGGACCGCGTCCACGATCTCCGCCCGGCCGCCGTAGTTGAAGGCCACGTTCAGGATCAGCCGCCGATTGTCCTTCGTCAGATCCAGCGCGTGGAGGATCTTCTGCTTGAGCGGCTCCGGGACCCGGTCCAGCCGTCCGATGTGGCGGATCTGCACCCCTTCCCGGTGCAGTTCCGGCAACTCCCGGTCGATGGCCCGCTCCATCAGGTTCAGCAGCCCCCTCACTTCCTCCTCGGGCCGTCCCCAGTTCTCCGTGGAGAAGGCGTAGAGGGTCAACACCTGGATGCCGAACTCCACGGCGGCCCGCAGCACCCGCCGCAGGTTCTCCACCCCCGCCCGGTGCCCGGCGAGCCGAGGGAGGCCCCGTTGCCGAGCCCACCGACCGTTGCCGTCCATGATGATCCCCACGTGGACGGGGATCTTCTCAAGGGGAGGGTACTCTTTGGCCTCTTGCTCTTTTCTCTCTGCCTGGGGGGACATAGATGAAGTTCCTGTCCCGAGGTCGCTTTGACGACCTCAGACCTCAAGGACTTCCCGCGACTTCCGCTTTCCCAACTCCTCCGCTTCCTCGGCGTACCGGTCGATCAGGTCCTGCAGGTCATCCCGGGCGCGGAAGAAGTCATCCTCGGAGATCTCCTTCTCCTTCTCCATCTCCCGCAACTTCTCCAGGGCCTCCCGACGGATGTTCCGCAGGGCTACCTTCGCTTCCTCCACCCGCCGGTTGACCATGCGGACCAGTTCCTCTCTCCGTTCCTGGGTGAGGCTGGGGATGACCAGGCGGATGATCTTACCGTCGTTGGAGGGGTTCAACCCGAGGTCGGACGACATGATCGCCCGCTCGATCGCCTCAAGCGAGGAGGGATCGTAGGGTCGAATGGTGAGCAACTGGGGCTCGGGCGCGCTGATCACGGCGAGTTGGTTCAGCGGCGTCGGTACCCCGTAGTACTCCACCATCACCCGCTCCACCAAGGCAGGGCTCGCACGCCCGGTGCGGATCGACCGCAACTGATCCTCGAGCACCTCTATGGTCTTCTTCATCCGCCCTTCGGTGTTCTTCATCAGATCCTTGATCATCGTCGGCTCCCGTTCTCCACTTTCAGGGACGTCACATCTAACGAGCGATGAGCGTACCGATCTTCTCCCCTCGCACGGCCCGCTTCAGGCTCTCCGGTTGCCACAGATCGAGGACGATGATCGGCAGATCGTGCTCCATACACAGCGTGATGGCCGTGGCGTCCATCACGCCGATCCGCATATTGAGGGCGTCCAGGTAGGACAGTCGGTCGAAACGGCGGGCGTTCGGGTTTTGCTGCGGGTCCTCCTCGTAGACCCCATCCACCTTGGTCGCCTTGATCAGGAGGTCGGCGTCGATCTCCATGGCCCGCAGCGCGGCGGCCGTGTCGGTGGTGAAGTAAGGGTTGCCGGTCCCGCCGCCCAGAATGATCACCCGTCCCTTCTCCAGATGCCGAATAGCCCGCAGCCGGATATAGGGCTCGGCGACGGCCCGCATCTCGATGGCGGTCTGCACCCGCGTCTCCACCCCCAGCCGACCGAGGGCGTCGGCCAATGCGAGGGCGTTCATCACCGTGGCCAACATCCCCATATGGTCAGCCGTGGCCCGGTCCATCCCGTGGCGCAGGCCGTCCCGGCCCCGCCATAGGTTCCCCGCCCCCACGACGATGGCCAGTTCCACCTCCAGGTCCCGCACCTCGATGACCTTCCGGGCCACCTGCTCCACCCGCTCGGGTGCGATACCGAAACCGGAAGGGCCAGCCAGCGACTCCCCTCCCAGTTTCAGCAGCACCCGCCGGTAATGCGGCCCCACGGCCCCTCGTTCGGCCATTACTCGAGGCTCTCCCCCAGTTCGTAGCGGGCGAAACGCCGCATAACGATGTTCTCGCCCAGGCGGGCGATGTGGTCCTTGATCAGCGTCTCGACCGTGATGTCCTCGTCCTTGACGAACGGCTGCTCCATCAGGCAGACCGTCTTGTAGAACTTCTCCAGTTTCCCCTCGACGATCCGGTCGACGATGTGCTCGGGCTTGCCCTCATCGAGGGCCTGGGCCCGGTAGATGGCCTTCTCCGCCTCGACGACCTCCTCCGGGACCTGGTCGCGCGAGATGTAGCGCGGGGCGGCGAAGGCGATGTGCAGGGCCAGGTCGTGGGCCAAGGCGCGGAACTCGGGCGTACGGGCCACGAAGTCCGTCTCGCAGTTCAACTCCAGCATCACCCCAACCCGGTTGCCCGGGTGGGCATATACCTCGATAATCCCCTCAGAGGCCTCTCGATCGGTCCGCTTGGCCGCTTCGGCCAGCCCCTTTTCCCGCAGGTAGGCCACAGCCGCCTCGAAGTCCCCTCCGCTCTGCTCCAGAGCCTTCCGACAATCGAGGATTCCCGCTCCGGTCGCTTCCCGGAGTTCTTTGATCATTGCGGTGGTGATCTCCAACTTTCTCCTCCTTGCTGCTGAATTCGACGGGCTACTCCGAGGCCGGCGCTCCTTCCCTCTCGCCTTCCTCCACCTCCACAGCCACGTCCGCTTTCTCCTCCCCCTCCTCAACCTCAGGGGCTTCCGCTTCGGGCTCAACCCCCTCGGCCACCTCGGCGGCCGGGGCGACCTCGGCCCCCTCGACGACCTCCTCGGCCTTCCCCTCTTCCTCCTCCTCGGCAAAGGAGAGTTCCCGCAGCCGAGCGATCGTGGCCGCGCTGAGGTACTTCTCATCCTCCTCGGTGAACATCTCCACCTCAGCGAGCTCCGGCTCCTCGACCTTGCGCAGTGCGATCCCCTCCAGGACAGCGTCGGCGATCAGGCCGGTGATGAGCTTGATCGAGCGGATGGCGTCGTCGTTGGCCGGGATGACGTAGTCGATGGGATCGGGATCGCAGTTCGTATCCACGATGGCGATGACGGGGATCTCCAGCCGGTTCGCCTCCTTGACCGCCGTCGCCTCCCGCCGCACGTCCACCACGTACAGGAGATCCGGCAGTCTCTGCATCTCCTTGATGCCGCCCAGCCGCCGGTTCAGTTTCTCGATCTGGCGGACCAGGCCCAGGGCCTCTTTCTTGGTCAAGCGCTCAAACTCACCCCGATCCCGCCGCGCCTCCAGGTTCAGCAGGTACTCGACCCGCCGTCGGATGGTGCTCCAGTTGGTCAGCGTACCGCCCAGCCACCGCTGGTTGACGTAGGGCATCCCGCACCGCTGGGCCTCCTGGGCGATGATCTCCTGCGCCTGCCGCTTCGTGCCGACGAAGAGGATGGTCCCCCCCTCGGCAACCGTATCCCGAACGACCCCGTAGACCAACTCCAGCGCCCGCATCGTCTGCTGGAGATCGATGATGTGCACCCCGTTGCGCTCGGTGAAGATGAAGGGCTTCATCTTGGGGTTCCAGCGCCGGGTGCGGTGACCGAAGTGGGCTCCCGCTTCAAGGAGCGCCTTCATCGATGTAACAGCCATTGAGGATACCTCCTTTTGATCGTTTTTTGACCTCCGTCCTCTTCCTCCCGCCGGGGAACCGGACCGGCTGTCAGTCCGGCACGACCCCGTCGGTCCAAGGACGTGCGTTCTCGGGCAATGGCCCAACGGCTGATTCTACCACAAAGTGGCTTGGTGAGCAAACTACGAAGTACCAGCCTCCCCCTTCGTCCCCCTTCCCGTGGGAACGGAGAACCGATAGCCGACCCGCCGAACGGTCGTCAGGAAGATCGGGTGCCTTGGGTCATCCTCTATGGCCTTCCGGAGCCAATGGATGTGCACCTCCAGCGTCCGGGTGTCGTCGACGAAATCGGTCTCCCAGACCTGCTCCATCAGGAACCGCCGGGTGAGAACCCTGCCGGGGTGGCGCATAAAGACCTCCAACAGACGAGCCTGCTTCGGCGTGAGGCGATGGTTGACCGCCCCCCGGCTCACGGTCCGCTGCTGCAGGTCCAACACCAACTCCCCCACCCGCAACACGTTGTCGCTGATCGTCGGCAGGAGCCGACCGACCCGGTTCAACAGTTTGCGGGCGGTGAAGGGTTCCCGCAAGTGGACGTTGACCCCGCTCCCTTTCTCGATCTCCCAGTCCGTCGGTATGATCAACAGGAGCGGGACCCGATGTCCGTCCGCGCGCAGCGACCGCGAGAAGCGGTACGGGTTGAACCGGAGGCTCCGTCCGTCCAGGATCACCAGATCGGGCAGGATCCGATCCAGAAGAGACAGCGCATCCCGGCGCGTATGCGCCTTGGTCACCCTGTACCCTTTCTCGACCAACGTAGGGGCCCACGAGCGACGACCCGTCTTACGACCCTCGACCAGAAGAATGTGAGGCGACATCCAGCCCGTCCCTTCATCCTTTCTTAGAGGCCCAACCCATCGAGGGAACAGCAGGTCGGGAAGAAGAAAGGCCTGGACAATGACCGTCTTGAGCACGGTGAGGATTGCGATAGCACATATCCATTATATCGAAAACACAAAAGGCCACAAGTTCGCCGATCTTCGCATAGCCTGTTGAGGCTTTCCGGGGAACAGGACGATCGACACGCCCTCCCCGTTCCACCCATTGACGACTACACGAAAACCGACTACGCCGAAGCGGCGGACACTTCCTCCAGATCCGCCAGGGCTCGCTCCATGTACGCTCGATACCGGCGGCGCTTGTCCCGCACCGGCGGAGAGAGAGGGGGCAGGAGTCCGAAATTGGCCTTCATCGGCTGGAACGTCTTAGGATCGGCATGGCTTACGTAGTAGCACAACGCCCCCAACATCGTCGTCCTGGGCAAGACCAAGGGCTCCTGCCCCAGGATGAACCGGGCCGCGTTGACCCCCGCCACCCACCCGCTGCCGACGCTGCCCACGTACCCTTCTACACCGGTGATCTGCCCGGCGAAGAAAAGCCCCGGCCGTCCCCGAAAGGCCATGGTCGGCTCCAGCAGAAGCGGCGCGTTAAGGAAGGTGTTGCGGTGCATCTGCCCGTACCGGACGAACTCGGCCTGCTCCAGCCCTGGGATCATACGGAACACCCGCTCCTGCTCCCCGTACCGCAGGTTCGTTTGGAACCCCACCATGTTGTAGAGGGTCCCCGCCAGATCGTCCTGCCGCAATTGAACGACGGCGTACGGCCGCCTCCCCGTCCTCGGGTCGATCAACCCCACCGGCCGCAACGGGCCATAGGCCAGCGCGTCCCGCCCCCGGGCCGCCAGCACCTCGATGGGCAGACACCCCTCAAAGAACCGGGGATCCTCCCGCTCGAAATCCCGCAGGGGAATACGCTCGGCGGTGACCAGCGCGTCTACAAACCGGTCGTACTCCTCCTCGGTCATCGGACAATTGATATAGTCGGCCCCACCCTTGCCGTACCGGGACGCCCGAAACGCGATGGACATATCGATCGAGTCCGCGGCCACGATAGGAGCCATCGCGTCGTAAAAATAGAGATACTCCTGCCCCGTCAGATCGGCGATCGCCTCCGTCAACCCCTCGGAGGTCAACGGGCCGGTAGCGATGACCGTAGGCTCGTCCGGAATCTCGGTCACCTCCTCGCGGATCACCTGGATCCGCGGATGGTTCTCGATGCGCCGCGTTACCTCCTCGGCGAACCGCTCCCGGTCCACCGCCAACGCGCTCCCAGCCGGCACACGCGTGACGTCGGCGCAGGCCAGGACCAGCGATCCCAATCGGCGGAGTTCCGCTTTCAGCAGCCCCGGGGCCCGGTCGGGCAGGTCGGAGCCGAGGCTGTTCGAGCAGACCAGTTCGGCCAGCCGATCGGAGACGTGCGCAGGCGTCATCTTGCGGGGCCGCATTTCATAGAGAATCACCTCCACGCCCCGCTCGGCGGCCTGCCACGCCGCCTCGCTCCCCGCCAACCCTCCGCCGATCACGATCAGCCGCCTCTTTGCCATCCTTACCCCACCCAATTACCCGCTGCTCTCCTCATCGCCGTCCACCAGCCGGTATCCCCGCCCTCGCACGGTGAGCAGGTAGCGGGGCTGGGACGGTTCCGGTTCGATCTTGGACCGCAACCGGCTGATCAGTTTCTCGATCCGGGCGTTGTCCACCTCCCCTATGTACGCCTCCCCCCACACCTGCTCGACCAGATAATACCGGTCGCATAGTTGGCCCTTCCGCCCGTACAGCGCCTTCAACAGACGAAACTCCAGGTCGGTCAACATCGGGACCCGGCGACCGTCCACATAGGCCTCCCCCGCCCGCTCATCCAGCCAGACCCCCTTCGGGAAGCCGTCCCGCTGCGCCCTCCGCCTGCGAACGAAATCCGCGAACGCCTCCCCGAAAAACCGACCCTCCTCGTCCACCAGCCCCAGCCGCCGCAGGCGGTCCAACGCCGCCTCCCCCACCCCTCCCCCGCTCGCCAGCCGCTCGACCGTGCGCTGTTCCCCCTCCGTCAGGCAGGACCAGAGCCGCTCGTTCTCGGCCAAAACCACGGGGTCCCCAGGCACCGCCTCGGCCACCAGCGCCGTTCCCATCCGCCCGTAGGTCTCCGGCGCCAGCATCTTCGCCCGCAGCAACAGGCGGGTGATCGCCCGCACCAGGCCGGGGTGCCCCCCCGCCTGGGCCAACACGAAAGCGACCTCTTCCTCGGAGAGTTCGATCCCCTCCTCCTCGCCCATCTCCCTGATCCACCGGGCCACCTGGGGCCCCGGATCCATCCCCACCCGACAGAGATGGCCCGCGAACAGTTCGCGGAACTCCACCGTCTCCTCCCCCGGTCGGATCTCCCCCAGCGGCCGCTCCACACCGACCACGTACACCAACTTCGACCCGTACCGGTCCCGCAGCGCCCGCAGGTTCAGGAAAACACGTCCTTCCAGGGTTGCGAACGGCTCGTCGAACTCGTCCAACACGACCACAACGGGCCGATCCATCCGGTCGCACAGCCGCTCCATCCCCTCCGCGAAGGCCACGGGGATCACGAAGGGGTTCGCGGGTTCCACCACCCGCCGATAGGCCCTCTCCAAGACCTCCTGCAGGCCCTCCATCCCCTCCACCCCCGACAGCCGCGAGCGCACCGTCCGCAACACCACCTCGTAGAAACCCTGCTCCGAGAGGTCCACCATCTGGTTACAGTCCACGTAGATGGGCGACGCAACCGTTCCTCGGACAGGCAGGTTCCCCGTGGCACAGAGATCCCGCAGGAGCACGGACTTCCCTGTATTGCTCAGGCCGACCACGGCGCAGCAGAGCCCGTCCTCCAGGAAGGACTCCAGGCAGAGTTTCTCCGGCTGATGGAGGAAGATCGCGTCGGTCACCCGCCCTCCTTGCGAACAGCAAGGGACGCCAACGGCGACCTCGCAGGGTCACGCGTCGGCGCCCTGGTGACGAGCCCCAAAGACGGGATCAGTGGGCCGTTCGTAACCGCCTTGCGGCCAGCAGGAGGAACAGGAACCCAACCCCGAGGATGATCGCGGTAAAGGTCCCTATGCCTGTCTGGGTAACCGTGGTGGGGACCGCAGGGGTCGGCGTGGACGTCGCAGCCGCCCGCGTAGGCCCTGTGGTCGGTGTGACCTGCGCCGCACTGATGGGCGTTCCCGCAGGCCGCGTGGGAGAAGGCACCGCCGTAGGTCGGGGAGTCGGCGTCGGCGGCAGTGGCGTGGGCGAAGGCTCGACGGGCGTCGTCGGCGTGACCCCCGCCGCTGCCATCTCGGCTTCCGCCGTCGCGGTCACCCCGGCAGGCTGCGGTGGCTGTGCCACCTCACCCCCGCCGAAAAGGGACCCGCGGGCGACGAGGAACGCCCAGGCGCAGAAAGCCACGATCCCGATCAGCAACAGACCGCTCATCACGCCAACGAGGATGATGAAGGTGCGGTTCTGTCGCTCCTCTCCTTCTTCCGGCTCCTCGAAATCCTCGATGTCCAGGTCCTCTAAGTCGATGCTCATCGTTTCCTCCTCCTGTTGGCCCGTCGAAGCCAACCCTCCTCACTGGGAAACGAACTCCCGATGAACGACTAGCGCAGCACCTCCAAATTGACCAGGGGGGCGAGCAGGGGCTCGGCCTCGCCCTCCACCCGAACCCTGGCCGCGGGCAACCGGCTGCCCACCGGCGTACGCATCCAGACCGGGAACGCCTCCACCTTGCCTACCACGCCCCGACGGGGGGTCCGCAACAGCCGCACCGTGTCCCCCACCGCCAGCGGCACATTGGGGTCCAGGGAGGACTCCTGTTCAGGCACGGCTGGCAGCGGGACGATGATCTCAGGGCGCACGACCCCCCAGTGGCTCCGGAAACGGCCATCCAGCATCGCCTCTCGACCATCGTGGGCCGTCAGCAGCCGGTAGACGTGAGCACACATCGGCGTCGTGCCGATCCCGTCGGTGACGATGATAGGGAAAGGCGTGGTCCGGGCCTGCGGGATCGCCTCCGGCAGGATGCCGCCACAGATGATCCCCCGCACCTGGACCTCTACCGCCCGTTCCAGCACCTCCGCGCCGAACTGGCTCCCGCCGATCAACACCATCCCGCGGCAGGAGACGTCGATGTCCTTGGTGCGCAGTGGAGCGTCGGGGGACTTTGAGACCGTCCGCAGGATGCCGCTTCCCTCCTGGTCGTTGCCCCACGCCCCCTGCACCCACACCCCGTTGGCCTGCAGCACCACCCCGCGCTCGGGGAGCACCTGGACGACCTCGCCGTACAGGTTGGCTCGGAGTTCGATCTCCTGGGGCGGGGCCTCGATCAAGACCCGCCCGCCGCCGATGCCCGTGACGGTCCCCTCGATCGGCGAACGACAGGAACGCCGGATCAGCCCGCGCGTCGCTGCGATCACCTGGCCTTTCTTGACTTTGTCCCCGGGTTTGACCTTGAGATACTTGCGCACGGAGGAGGCTGGCACCCCGAGCGCCCGGGAGACGTTCACGATGCGGAAACCGGCCGAGACGCCAGCCCGCGCCACCACGTCCACCGGCTCCACCCGGCTCCCTTCCTGGGCCAGGACCTCCCCGGGGACCGGCAAGAGCCGCTCCCTGCGTATCACGGTCAAGGGTGTCGCGATCGTCTGCGGCGGATAGACCCTCACGTCTACCCTCCCACGTCCCACAACCACTGCTGCACACGTGCGCGGCGCTCCTCCGGATCCTCCGGCAACCGGAGGGGACGACCCCGCGCGTCGATGATCAAGCCGACCAACCCACCCCGCACCCGCTGCCGCCCTCCTTTGCCAGGCCGCCCCAGCCCCACGTCGATCCCGCCGCGCGGGCGGAGCTCCAATATCGCTTCCTCACCTACCGGGAGGGGCAACACCTCCAGGGAGCCCTGTTCGACCTCCAGTTCCAACTCGCCCCCCCGCTCGTACTGGATACGCACGCGCAGGATGACCTCCCCCTCCCTCGCACGGCCAACCGGCGTAACCACGGTCGCCAGGTTGAGGACCCCGCCGCCGTCCAACACCTCGACAGCCGCCAACGGCTTCAGCCGGGCCACCCCACCCAGGACCGGCGCCAGGCCATACAGGTCCAGCAACAACGTGGAGATCCCCACCGGCTCGATGGCGTCCAAAGCGATCAACGCCGCCTGGCCCGGTCGAGGTGCCCCCGCCAGAATCCCGCCGCTCAGCAGGATCGGATCGAACTGGGGAGTCAAACGGCGGGCGGGAGCCCGACCACCATCGACTCCCCATCCTCCCCTGGCCGCCCTCACCGCGTCGCGGATCACCTCCCGGGCCACAGCCTGCTCAAGCCACAGTTCCTCTGAGACCTCCGGCACCGTCCAGGGAGCGATCTCTTTGTTCAGGAGGATCTCCCGCGCCGCCTCCGGCTCCATCGGCACCGGGACCCAGCGCAGGATGCTCTCGGGGTCCCCCTCCAACCTCTCAAGGCCGCCGAAGGCAGCCCCCTTCCCTGCCTGGACCGTCAGATACAGGTCGCCGTCGAAGACGGCCGCCACCGTCGTGTGGGCAGCGCCGACGTCGATCCCCAACGTCCCCTTGGGCAACTCGTCCAGATACCAGATGTACCGAATCAACTGGGCAAATGTGGCGGCCGTCGGGGCAAGGGGCAACATACTCCACCTTTGCAGCCATTCCCCTCCCGGCAGCCCTCCCAACCGTCGCTCGTTGTAAAAGGTCTCCAACTCCGCCCGGATGCCCTCCTGGTGCTCGACGTCCGGTTCGGGCCGCACATTGTCGGCCGACCGGACCTCGGTAAGGCCCCCGGCCGCCTTCACCACCCGCTCACGCAGCGCCTTGTTCCCCGCGAAAAGGATCAACGGGCGCTGGTCCTCCTCCAGCATCGAGCAGGCCAGGACAGCAGCGCTCACCAGTTCCAACACCGGCTCGGCCGCCCCGCCGTCGGTCCCGCCGACGATGCAGACCACCTCCGGCTTCTGATCCAGGATGAGCCGGACCTGGTCCTCCTCCGGCATCCATCCCGCCTGGGGATCGCGGGCGATGAGGCCCGCTACCTGGGAGTAGGTCCCAGCGATGGCCCGTTCCGCGCTGGCGAGGCTCAGATCGCGGACCAGCCCCGCCAGGACGACCCGGAGCGGAGGGGGAGCGCTGACCAGACCAATGAAAGCGTCCACGCCCACGCCGTCCTCCTGCTCCGGGGAGATCAACGTTCCCCGCTCGTCCAACAACGCCCGGCCCGTCGTCTCCTCGATCTGCTCGATGGCATGCTGGACCCCGAGGATGACGTCCTGCCAGGGGGCGTCCACTGTCGTCAACGCCTCACCTCGGGCGACGAACCGATAAGCCCCCGCGACGCGGTCGAGCAAGATGACCTTCGTCAACACGGTCCCGCAGTCGGCGACCAGGATCGAGCGAATCCCTTCCTCTGCCATACTCGCCACGTCATCCTCCAAAAAGCCTCCACGCCTCCAAGAGGACATCGACGACGAAATAGATCCGCCTCACCAACACGGTCAGCGAGGCGACCAACGCACCGCCGAACACCGCCCCGAACGCCGCCAGCAGGAACAACCGTCCGATCCCCCCGAAGAACCCGACGAGCGACGCCCCTAGCCCTCCCGGCCCCCGCCGCTGACGAACGGTGAACGTGAAGGCCAACAACGCACAGACCGTCCCCACCAGCACGATCAACCCGTTGCCCAGGCCCGGAAGACCACCCTGCGCCCAGTCGAAGATCGATCCGGACGCGTCGACCTGCGGGATGATCGTGCCCAACAGGGCGCCTCCCATAGCCACCGCCGCGCCCACTCCGACGAGGAAACCGGTCGATATGTTGCCCAGCGCGGACCCACGGGGGAATCCTTTCAGGAGAAGGAACACCCCAAGGACAACCGGAACCAACAGGCTGTAGGGCTGCGGTCCGCCCTGCTGCAACGAGGGCAGCGCGATGCGAAAGATGACCGTCCCCACGACGACGGCGACCACGTACCCCACGCTGGCCCCGATCAGCACGTATAGGGCCAGTCGGTAAAGGGGGTTATCCCCCAGGATGTAACTGAGGATGAGGACCGTTAGGACGGCGCCGACGATCCCACCGACCAGGTCCATCGTCATCGGCCCTTACCTCCCACGAGGAAGACGACCATCCCCACCACCATCAGCGCTGCCACCGTCCACTGGCCCAGCATCACCGACTGGAGGTAATACAACATATGCCGGTCCTCCACCCCCCGAAGCTGCTGATAGACGGTAGCGCCGGGCAGCCCCGCCACCAGGCCCTTCAACGCTCTCGCCCCCGCCTGCTCCAGGTAGGGACGCGCACCCACCTCCACCCGCGCGCTGACGCCAGCGACGAGCGGAAGGTCGGGATACCGGGAAGAGGTCTGCTCGATCCAGGTGAGGACGTCTTCCGCCTGCCCGCCCAACACCAAGATCAGCCCCACGTCCTTCGCCGAGGCCACACCCTCCATCGCTGGCGTCTCCGCCGCAGGCCTTCCCGTCGGATAGACGGGACGCCGCGCCAGATCGGCCAGCAGCCCCTGGACACCGGAGGCCTCTCCCGGCTGATACCCCAGGTTCACCACCCGGGTCTCCCGCTCCCCCGCCTCCACAAGGGCCGAGAGCAGACGATCCGCCAACGCCGGGCCCTCCGGCCGGGTGCTCACCAGAATCAGCCGCCCTCCTCGGTCCAGGACATGCTGAACGATGGGCCGAGCGACCAGGTCGATCTCCTCCGCCTCGGACGGCCCGTACTCGACGGCGACCAGCACGGGGGTTCCCTGCTCTACCCGCGCCTCGATGGCGTCGTACGCCGCCATCACGTCGGCGAGCATCGCGGGGGCAGCCGAACCGCCCTCCCCCTCCATCGGCAGCCATACCCCTGCCATCGGAGCCAGGATCGCCGCCAGCAGCAGCAACCCAACGACAAGTCGCTGGATCGCCAGCCCCACCCCCCGCTCCGGCTTCCTCTCGACCCGCCGGGACGAGATGACGGGACGGGATAGCAGTTCCTGGAACAGTTCGGCGCGGGCGATACTTGCGGGCTTGGTGGTGACGGAGGGAACCGTCACGACCTTCTCCGCCGCCTCGACGGCGGGGCTAGGAGGAAGCGTGCCACGCAGCCCCTCCAGCAGCCCCTCCGTCTCGACCGGTTCCTCCGGCGCCTCCCCTTCCTCCCGCGGGCGGAGGGCCTGCAACCAATCCGGAATCTCCGCCGGGGCCAACCCCTCGATCTCCCCCAATCCGGTCTCTATCGCTGGCACGGACGGGGTTTCCTCCGCGGGCGCCAACTCCTTCAACCAATCCGGCACCTCGCCCGGCTCAAGCGGAGGGATCTCTTCCTCTGAGATGAAGGTACGCCCCACTTTCCCGGCCTTCGGCTCCTCCGCCGCGACCTCTTCGGTCGGCGCTTCGGCGGCGGTTGCCGCCTCCAAGAGCCACGCAGGCACCCCCGATTCCTCCGCTTCCTCCGCGGGGGGCGCGCCTACCTCACCTTCCTCCTCCCGGGGGACAGGGGGTGGCGCCGCCGACTCTTCGACCTCCTGCAGCCACTCAGGAGGCTCAGCGGCAGACGGCTCCGCCTCCTCGATCGCCTCCGCCGGGACCTCCGTGAAAGGCCCTCCGCCGGCTTCCCGCGCCCATTCAGGGGCCTCCGCCCCCTCCGCTTCCTCGCCGGTGGGAGAAACGGCCGCCTCGAGCCACTCAGGGGCCTCCCCTTCCTCCTCTCCGCTCGGGGGAGCGGCGGGCGGGGTCACTTCCTGCAGCCAGTCGGGAACCGCCGCCTCCTCCGCCTCTTCACCTGGGGGAACCTCCACAGGAGGAGCCGCCTCCTCCAGCCATTCGGGCGGCTCGACCTCCCGCTCGGCCTCTTCGACCGGCGGAGCGGACGGAGGGATCACCTCCCGCAACCAATCAGGGACCGCCTCCTCACCCGCCTCCTCAGGAGCCTCGGCGGGAGGAGCCGCCTCGGGAACCTCCGCCGCTTCCCCAGCCTCCTCAACCGGGGGGGTCAAATCGCGCAGCCACTCGGGGACCTCGACCTCCGCAACCGAAGGCGTCTCCTCCGGTGCAGGCTCCTCCGGCTGTTCCTCCGCCTCCTCCATCGTGGCACGCAACTCGGTCAACCAATCCGGCTCTCCCTCCGCAGAGACCGGCACCTCCTCGGAGAACGCGGGCTGCGCGGGCACCTCCTCCTGGGCCTCGGCCTTCTCCTCCGGGACCAGAGGCACCAAACGGGCCTGGCATTGCTCGCAGACGACGCTATCCGCCGGGTTCATCGCGCCGCACATCGGGCAGCGACGACCCGATTCCTCCGCCTCGGGCAGCGGCGCACCGCACGCCCTGCAGAAGCGGCTACCCTCCGGATTCGCTACGCCGCACTTTGGACAGGAGACCATACTCGCCCCAACCTCATACATCGCTGTGAGGACGGTCCATCCCCACGACCACGCGCAGCCCCACCAGCAGCGTTCCCAACCCCACCCCGATCAAGAACCCCCGCATACCGGCCATCGCTGGCACGTCCATCCACCACTGGCGAAGGAGGGCCAGCCGCTCGCCGAGCGCGCCCGGCAAGGGGGTCGTGCCGACCAGGACGATCAGCGCGGCGACGAGGAAAAACACCGTCTCCGCGCTCCGCCGGTGGCGGAGCAGCCGAAAGGCGGAAAGCGCTAGGACAATCGCCACCAGCCCGGCGGCAGCGGCCTGAAGGGGGTACAGCACATACGCGAACCACCAGTCGCTCATCGCCCGGGCCGACCCCGTCGCCAATCCCGCGGCCGTCACGAGGAGGGAGACCAGGGCGGTAAGGATCAGGACCAGACTGTATCCCCACCCGGGCGCCCGGCTCGCCAGTCGGCCCAAGTGGACCCGCAGGACGTTGAGGAATCCAAGGATGAAGGCAAAAGCGGCGACGATCACCGCCCAACGCACCATCTCATCCCGAACGCCGACGAAGGGCGCGATGGGAAACAGATAACCCAGCAGGGTCAGCACACCGGCGCCGATCGCGACCGCTGTAGGGAGGACCCGCTTCGTGAAGCGCTCCATCCAACCCCCTTCTCAGAAGAGACCCAACACCTTCATCAAGAGCAGCACAACGATCACCAGGCGCAGGAGGTCCTGCGCCTTCAGGCTTGCCAGGTAGTGAGGAAGTCGGCTCAGCCGCGCTCCGCCCGCGTAGAACTCCTCGCCGACGGCCAGGAGGGTGTCCGCCGGATAGAGCGCGCTGGCGGCGCGCAGTTGGTCGGCGGCAGCCATCTGCCGCATCCCCACCCCGCCCGCAGCGATCAGGGCGACCTCCTCCCCAAACGCCCCTGCCAGCACGTTCCCCATCACGCGGTCGTGCCGCACCACATCCGCCGCGCCGAGGGCGTACACCACGGGGTCCGTCGCGACGAAGCGGACCTGGGCCGACTCGTACCGCTCCGGCACCCCCATCCGACTGCTCGCCCGACGGAGGACATCCTGCGCCAGGAGCAGGAGCGTCGGATCGCCGACCGTCACCGTCGGTGGGGTGCTGTAGGCGACGGCCGCATCCGCGATCCCTTCGAGGACCTGCAGCCCTGCCAGGGAGGTCGCCGTCCGCTTCCCTCCAATGCCCCCCAGCCCCAGCCCCAGGTGAAGCGGCCGCCCCGCCTCAGCCGCCCTTCCCAGTTCGCCGGGGATCTGGTCGAAAGCGGAGAGGGGGCGAACGTAGGGAGGACGTCGACGGCGGGCCAAAGCCCAGGACAGAACCAGAAAGACGAGGGCCAGGAGGATCAGCAAGAGCGCGAAGACCTGTGCTCTTCCCATTCGATCACGGCTCCTGTTTCGCAGGCAGGCTCTCCAGCCGGGCCAGCAACCGGTCTACGGATCGACCATCCATAAGCCACTCCACGACCCCGGATAGGAACTGCCGGTCCACCAAACCGGCCAGAAGCGGCTCACCCAACACGACGGCCTGACCCAGCACCGGCCCCAGCGCACGGACACCCTCTAGCAACGTCAGGACCATCGGAGACCACCCGGCGGCGCTCAGACGGCAAGCCCAGGCTTCGATCCGCTGCTCCGCGTTGCGTCCATCCCTTTCCATGGGTAGTATACCGGGTTCCAGTGGTTTTGACAATACGCTCGATCCGTTGAGGCAGGCCAGATCGCTTGAAATTTAGCCCAGTATAGCACGATTTTACCCAAGGACAACCTTGCCTTCCCCGAGCGGAAGAACCGCTCTCACGGCTCAGTCACCCTCAGGTTGTCGAAGTGGACCTCCACCCCTCCCTCGTAGAAGGCGCCGGCATAAAGGGCCACGTCACCGTGAGAAAACTCCCCGTCCTCCACCTGAGCCAGCGGCTGCCCGTTGACCACAAACGTGAGACGGTCGCCCTGGCAGACCACCTCCAGCACGTTCGTCGCCTGTCCGCGGTGGATCGCCTCGGAGGGGGTCCAATCTTTTCCCAGCAGGACCTGCTGACCGTCCACGAACTTGCTGACCAAGAAGTAGCCGTCCCCGCTGATGGAGAACCGGTAAAAGTTGGAGGAATCTTGCATCCGTACCAGGACACCGTACTCGTTGTCGTCCGGGCCCGCGACCTGCGTGGCCTCCACGGACAGCCGGAAGTCCCCGAAATCCTTCCCCGCCGCCGCCCAGGCCAGTTGATTGGGCACAATCACGTGGACCCGCAGCACGCCGTTCTCTACCGCCACCTGCGCCGTAGCGTCCGATTCGGCCTGCCACCCTCCAGGGGAAGCGAAATCCTCGACCCACGGTAAGCGGTCCTTCCCTCCGCAGGACACGAGAAGAGACAACAGAAGCAACCCCAGGATCACCCTTCCCCCGCTTCTCATCCCTTCCCCTCCTCTCACCCGCGAAGGCGCTTCCCCTCTTCTTAGCACCAAGATTATAGCACGGGAAAGGAGTTTGCAAAAGAGAGAGAAGCATCAACGCAGGGTAGGTACCACTTGCCACCTTAGGTTTTCTGGTATATCATGTTCCCGCAACACAAGTCCGGCCGTAGGGCCGAGAGAAAGGAGGGATGTCCCAGAAAGCCACGAGTGATCATACCCAACATCACTTCAAGAGGATTCACCCCATTGATTCCAATCCGTAAAAGAAAGGAGAAGGTGAGATGTCCCGAAAGACTGCCTGGAGTGTTCTTGTCCTGGTACTTGTCGCTGCGGTCGTTGTGTTCAGCGGCTGCAAGCCGGCAGAGCCGGAACTGGGGTCCGAGGAGAATCCCATCGTCTGGGCCTTCGTCCCCTCTGGCGAGATGGAACGGGTTGCAGCCGGCGCGCAGGCGGTGGCGGACCTGCTGCATGAGCAGACCGGCCTCTACTTCAAGACCACCGTCGCCACCGAGTACGCCGGCGTCATCGAGGCGATGTGCAGCGACCCGCCGGAGGCCCACATGGGCTCCCTGGCGACGTTCTCCTACGTCCTGGCCGCCGACCGGGGCTGCGCCGAGGCCGCCCTGGTGGCCGTCCGCTACGGCAGCCCCACCTACAACGGCCAGATCATCGTCCGCGCCGACAGCGGGATCACCAGCATCGAGGACCTGAAGGGGAAGACCTTCTGCCGCCCCGACCCGCTCTCCACCAGTGGCTGGATCATCCCGATGCTCACCATGCGGGCCGCCGGGCTCAATCCTGAGACCGACCTGGCGGAGATCGTGGACGCCGGGGCCCACGACGCGGTGGTCGCTGCCGTCTACAACGGCGACTGCGACGCCGGCGCCACCTACGTGGACGCCCGCTCCCGCATCGAGGACGAGCACCCCGACGTGATGGAGAAGGTCGTCGTCATCGAGATCACCGCCGACATCCCCAACGACGGCGTCCAGTTCGTCCCCTCCATGCCGCAGGAACTGAAGGACAAGATCGTGGAGGGCCTGCTGGCCATCGCCGAGACCGATGAGGGGAAGGAAGCGCTGGACATCGCCTACCAGTGGGCCGGCCTGATCAAGGCGGATGACTCCTTCTATGATCCGTTCCGGCAGGTGCTTCAGGCCTCCGGCATGAGCATCGAGGAACTGATCCAGGAATAGTCCGCCACCACGCCGTTCTGAAAGCACCTGACGAGGGGGGACCTCCGGGTCCCCCCTCGCAACAGCGAGAGGGAAGATGCTAGAGGTCAAACATCTCACCAAGATTTATGAAGATGGGACCGTTGCCCTGCGAGACGTCAGTTTCACCGTGGAGGACGGCGAGTTCCTGGTCATCATCGGCCTGAGCGGCTCCGGGAAGTCCACCCTCCTCCGGTGCATCAACCGCCTCATCGAGCCGACGGAGGGGCAGATCATCTGGAACGGGATCGACATCACGGCGGCCGACCCGACCCAACTGCGCCAGATCCGCCGCCAGATCGGGATGATCTTCCAGCAGTTCAACCTGGTCAAGCGGTCGACCGTGCTGACCAACGTCCTCGCCGGTCGGCTGGGGTACGTCAACCCGTGGGCCAGCCTGCTCCACCGCTTCCCCAAAGAGGATATGGAGATGGCGATGCGGGCGCTGGAGCGGGTGGGCATCGCCGACCAGGCCCACAAGCGGGCCGACGAGTTGAGCGGCGGGCAGCAGCAGCGGGTGGGCATCGCCCGCGCCCTGATGCAGCAACCCAAGATGATCCTGGCCGACGAGCCGGTGGCCAGCCTCGACCCCGTCCTGGCCCACTCCATCCTGGGTTACCTGGAGCAATTGAACCAGGAGGAAGGGATCACGGTCCTGTGCAGCCTCCACTATCTGGACCTGGTCCAGCGGTACGCCACGCGGGTCATCGGCCTGCGGGACGGCCGGATCGTCTACCGGGGCACGCGGGAGGACATCCGCCGGATGACCGATGACGAGTTCAAGGAGATCTACGGCGAGGAAGCGGTCCGGGTGAGCGTAGGCCCGCACGAGGGAGGAGCGTAAATGGCGACACGGACCATCCAAAAGGAACGACAACCCAGCCTGGTTTCACCCCCCGTGGCAGGCATCGCCTCCTTGCTCATCCCCGGCCTGGGGCAGATCCTGGCGCGGGAGACGCGGCGGGGGCTGCTCCTGCTCGGCTCCCTGGTCAGCATCGCCGGGCTGATGGCCTGGCGGATCTACGACCTGGCACACCTGGAACCCGGCCCGCTGGCGATGGTCAGGAAGGCCATCTCACGACGTCCCCTCTTCGTGGTCCCGATGCTGATCGGCATCGTGGCCCTGTGGCTGTGGAACGCGTGGGACGCCTATCGACAGGCCCAGCCGGACGGCAGGGGAGGAGCAGGCATCTTCATTCTCATCATTGTTCTTTTCTTCACCCTCGGCTGGCAGATCGGGGAGATCGACCTCTACAAACTGGCCAGCGAACTGCCAGACGCCTGGAGGCCCCTCTCCCAGGTCCTCTGGCCCTGGCCCGCAGCCATCGAACGGGAGGAGGAGGTAATCAGCGCCGGGGCCGACATCCTGGTGCCCTGCGACGACAACCCCCCTCCGCCTCCGGAGGAGGTCCC
>CAZOLN010000009.1:0-7214 GCA_964580565.1 uncultured Anaerolineales bacterium | reverse complement strand
CGGATCAGCATCGCCCGGATGATTGAGACCATCTTCCTGGGGATGATGGCGACGGTCTTCGGCATCATCTTCTCCATCCCGATCAGTTTCCTGGCCGCCAAGAACTTGATGTCCGGCTCCTGGCTCACCCTCACCATCTACTATCTCACCCGCACCTTCCTCAACATCGTCCGCTCCATCGAGCCGCTGATCTGGGCCATCATCGCCGTCGTGGTCGTCGGCCTGGGCCCCTTCGCGGGGATCCTCGCCCTCACCATCCACTCCATCGCTGCGCTGGGGAAACTCTACTCCGAGGCGATCGAGAGCATCGACCCCGGCCCCATTGAGGCGATCCAGGCCACCGGCGCGAACCGGCTCCAGACCATTATGTACGCCGTCATCCCCCAGATGATCCCGCCTTTCGTCTCCTTCTCCATCTACCGGTGGGACATCAACGTGCGGATGTCCACGGTCATCGGTCTGGTGGGCGGCGGCGGCATCGGCTTCGTGCTGATCCAGTACATCAAGTTGCTGGACTACCGGGCAGCGGGGATCGCCGTCTGGTTCATCGCCATCACCGTGGCGATCCTGGACTACGTGAGCGCGGAGATCCGGCAGCGGTTCGTATAGGATAGCCACAGAGACACGGAGGGCACAGAGGGGCACCAAGGGGCTGGGGGAACCTCTGTGTCCTCTGTGTCTCCGTGGCGAGATACCATATGGCCGAACTAGCGGTCGTGATCGTCAGTTGGAACGTGAGGGACCTTTTGGCCTCGTGCCTGAGGTCCCTTTTCGCTGACCTGGACCGGTGGGGAGGGGCCACAGAGGTCTGGGTGGTGGACAACGCATCCGCCGACGGCACCCCGGAAATGGTGGCCCAGGACTTCCCCGCCGTCCACCTCATCGCCAGTCCGGAGAACCTCGGCTTCGCCGCCGGGAACAACCTCGCGCTGCGCAAGATACTCGCAGAGGAGGACGCGAGCGTCGAACGTCGAGGGTCAAACGTCAAGCGGCAAACGTCAAGCGGCAAACGTCAAGCGGCAAACGTCAAACGTCATCCGTCCTTCGTTTGGCTGTTGAACCCGGATACGGAGGTGCTGCCGGGGGCGACGGCGGCCCTGGTAGAAGCGCTGGAGGCCCATCCGAGGGTTGGTGTGGCGGGGGCGAAGTTACTCTACCCCGACGGCTCCCTCCAGCACGCCGCCTTCCGCTTCCCGGGCCTCCTCCAACTGGCGTTCGACCTCCTCCCCCTCCCTGCCCGCCTCTACGAGACCCCCCTCAACGGGCGATACCCACGACGGCTATACGAAGGCGAGGCACCGTTCATCGTGGATCACCCCCTGGGGGCGTCGATGATGGTCCGAACGGAAGCGATCCGGCAGGTGGGCCTGATGGACGAGGGGTACCGGATGTACTGCGAGGAGATCGACTGGTGCTGGCGGATGCGGGAGGCGGGCTGGAAAGCCCTCTGCGTACCGACGGCGCAGGTGATCCACCACGCCGGTCGGTCCACCGGGCAGGTCCCCATCCCCTCGTTCGTCAACCTCTGGACCAGCCGGGCGCGGCTCTACCGGAAGCACCACGGGCCGGTGCGTCGTCGGCTGGCACGGACGTTGGTCCGGCTGGGCATGCGGAGGCGGATGCGGGGGGCATCGCAGGAGTGGCGAGGGGCGTATGAGGCGGTGCTCGAGGCTTGGGATTGGGTGAGTGGGTGACTAGGTGACTGGGTGACTGGGTGATTGGGGGAGGTCATGGGGATCGCGGCTGTCGTGCTGACGTTGAACGAGGAGGAGAACGTCGAGGCCTGCCTGGCGAGCCTGGCGTGGGCGGACCGGCGGGTGGTGTTCGATTCGTTCAGCACCGACCGGACGGTGGAACTGGCCCGGCAGGCCGGAGCGGAGGTGATCCAGCACCCCTTCGAGAACTACGCCCAGCAGCGGAACGCCGCCCTGGAGCGGGTGGACGCGGAGTGGATCTTCTTCGTGGACGCCGACGAGCGGGCGACGCCGGAGTTGGCAGAGGAGGTACGGGCCGTGACGGCGGGAGACCGGGAGGAGGTGGCCTGGTGGGTCCCCCGCCACAACTACATCTTCGGCCGGCTCACCCTTGGCGCGGGCTGGTACCCCGACCACCAGTTGCGGCTGGTCCGACGAGGCTACGCACACTGGGAGCGCCCCGTCCACGAAATCGCGGTGGTGAACGGGCCGGTGGGGTACCTCCAGACCCCCCTCATCCACTACAACTACCGGGACCTGACCGACTTCATCGAGCGGCAGAGACGGTACACCGACTACGACGCCCGCATCCTGCTGGAGGAAGGGGTACGCCCCCGCTTCTACACCCCTTACTCCCAGGCGGTGCGTCACTTCTGGTGGCGGTTCGTCACCCTGCGTGGGATGCGGGACGGGCTACACGGGCTACGGTTGAGCCTCCTGATGGCCTACTTCGAGGCAGTCAAGTACCGACGGCTGCGCGCGATGATCGAAACGCGGAGGACGCAAGGGGGAGCCTGAACAAGGGCTCCGTGTCCCCTACTCCTGCCGCCGCGCCTCGATGACGTTGGGCACGTTGTTGATGCGGGCCAGAATGCGCCCCAACTGCCCGATGTCGGTCACCGCCATCGTGATGTAGAGGGTGACCATGTTCTGCTTGCGGTTGATGCTGATGCCTTCGATGTTGATCCCCTCTCGGGTGACAACCCCGCTGATGTCGTGCAGGAGGCCCGCCCGATCGAAGGCGAGGACGGAGACCATCACCGGGAAGGTCCGCGCCTGGGTCCCCCAACTGACCTCGATGAGGCGGTCCCGGTCCCGGACGTTCAGGACGTTGGGACAATCCCGACGGTGGATGGTGATCCCGCGCCCCCTGGTGACGTAGCCGACGATCTCCTCGCCGGGGATCGGGTTACAGCACCGCGCCAAGCGGGTCAGCAGCCCGCCCGTCCCCAACACCTGCAGGTCGGTGGGGGCCTCGGCGAGGATGGGCTTGGGAGGCGGGATCTCCTGCTCGGCCGGTTCCTCCTTGCGGTGGGCCTCGACGACCCGGGCGGCGATCTGGCGGCTGTTGATGTCGCCGAACCCGATCCGGGCCAGAAAGTCATCCACCTTCTCGTAGCCGAACAGGGCCGCCACCTTCTCGTGGGCCATCCCCGTCAACCCCAACCGCCTCAACTCTCGCTCCAGGATCGCCCGACCCGTGGCGATGTTCTGCTCCCGGTCCTGCCTCCGGAACCACTGTCGGATCTTGGAGCGAGCCCGGGCGGTCCGCACGTACCCCAGGTCCGGATTGAGCCAATCCCGGCTGGGGGCCGCCCGCTTGGCCGTGACGATCTCCACCTGGTCGCCCGTCTTGAGCACGTAGTCCAACGGCACCCACCGGCCGTTCACCTTGGCCCCTCGACACCGATGCCCGATCTCCGTGTGAACGTAGTAGGCGAAGTCAATGGGGGTCGCACCAGCCGGCAGGTCGATGATCTTCCCTTTGGGGGTGAAGACGTAGACCCGATCCTCGAAGAGGTCGACGCGCACCGCCTCGACGAACTCTTTGGCGTCCTCCGCGTCGTTCCGCGCCTCGATCTGGGCACGCAGGGCGGCGATCTTCTCCTCGAACTCCCGATCCCGCTTCGTCCCCTCCTTGTACCGCCAATGGGCAGCGATACCGTATTCGGCGATGCGGTGCATATAATGGGTGCGGATCTGCACCTCCAGCGTCTTCCCGTCCATCCCCACCACGGCGGTGTGGAGGGACTGGTACATGTTCTCCTTCGGCGTGGCGATATAGTCGTCGAACTCGCCAGGGATGGGGGTCCAGAGGCTGTGCACGATCCCCAGGACGTGGTAGCAGTCGGGAATGGTATCCACGATGACACGGACCGCCCGGATGTCGTACACCCGTTCCAGCGGGATCTGCTTGCGCTGCATCTTGCGGTAGATGCTGTAGATGTGCTTGGGACGGCCGGTGATCTTGGCCCGGATCCCCTCCAGTCGAAGGTGGTGGTCGAGCAGGGCGATGTACCGCTCGATCTCCTTCTCCCGCTCCTCCTTCCTGGCAGCCAACTGGCGGGCGATCATGTAGTACAGGTCCGGCTGCAGATATCGAAAGGCCAAGTCCTCCAGTTCCCCCTTCCAACGCCAGATGCCCAACCGGTTTGCCAGAGGGGCGTGGATCTCCAGCGTCTCCCGGGCCAGCCGCCGCTGCCGGTCCGGCGGCAACGCCTGGAGGGTGCGCATATTGTGCAGCCGATCGGCCAGTTTGATCAGCATCACCCGCGCATCCTTCGCCATCGCCAGGAAGGTCTTGCGCAGGCTCTCCAGTTCCCGTTCGTCCCGCTCGGCCGCCCCCATCCGGCCCAGCCGGTCGATCACCTGGAGTTTCGTCACCCCGTCCACCAGGCGGGCCACCGTCGGGCCGAACTCCTGCTCCAACTCCTCGATCGAGACGCCGCAATCCTCCGCCACGTCGTGCAGGAGGCCGGCCGCCAGCGTCTCGGCGTCCATCCGCAACTCGGCGAGCAGCTCAGAGACCGCCACCACGTGCTCGACGTAGGGCTCCCCCGAAAGGCGGAACTGCCCCTCGTGGGCCCTCCGGGCGAACTCGTAGGCACGGCGTACCAGATCCCTTCCGTTATCGTCCGGGACCCTGTCGAGGATGGTCTTAATACGTGGAGAGGAACCCTGCCCCATATCGACCCACTCCGCCCTAAATTGAGTATAGTCCAGGCGACGGGATTGTCAACGGTGCCCCAGCCCATTTGTCAAAAAAGGCGGAGGCGGGTATAGTCTGAGACGATGAGAGTGATCGCAGGGAAAGCAAAGGGGCGAAAACTGAAGTCGGTACCGGGTGGAGGGACCCGACCGATCACCGATCGGGCCAAGTCGGCCCTGTTCAACATCCTGGGGGAAGACGTGATCGGCTGCCGGTTCCTCGACCTGTTCGCCGGGACCGGACAGGTGGGCATCGAGGCCCTCAGCCGAGGGGCCAGCGAGGCCGTCTTCGTCGAGCGGAACGCGGCCGCCCTGCGCACGATCCGCGAAAACCTGGCCCATACCGGGCTGGCGGGCCAGGCCAGGGTGGTCCGCGCCGACGTCTTCGAGTTCCTGCGCCGCGAGCCGGAGCCGTTCGATTATGTCTACATCGCCCCTCCCCAGTACCAGGGCCTGTGGGCGGAGACCTTGCGGCTTCTGGACACGCGCACGGGATGGCTGGCGGAGGACGGATGGGCGATCGCACAGATCCACCCCCGGGAGTATGAGGACCTGCCGTTGCAGAACCTCCTGCTGTTTGACCAGCGTCGATACGGCGGGGTGATGCTCTGCTTCTTCGCTCTCCAGGAGGGGAACCCCCGATGAGCCGCCGCAAGAGAGGCGGGCGCAGGCGACGCCGATACTTCCTCGTATCGCTGGGGTGTGCCAAGAACACGGTGGACGCCCAGGGGATGGCGCATCTGCTGGAACGGGCCGGCTACCGCCCCACCGACTCCCCCCGCCAGGCCGACCTGCTCATCGTCAACACCTGCGGGTTCATCGAGCCGGCGCGAGAGGAATCGCTGGCGGTCATCTCCGAACTGGCGTCGGGCAAACGGCCGGGCCAGCGGCTGTTGGTCGCCGGATGCTGGTCGCAGCGGGACCCGGAGGCCATCCTCTCGGCTGTGCCAGGAGTGGACGGTCTCCTCGGCACCCGCCGCTGGATGGACGTCGTTGAGGTGGCGAACCGGCTGACGGGCGCCAGCCCCCCTCCCCCCCTCGTCCACCGCACGGAGACGGAGACCGTCGGACAGGATGAGCGGGGTGTACCCCGTGTGGCGGTCCAGGGAGCCACGGCCTACATCAAGATCGCCGACGGCTGCAGCAGGACCTGCGCCTTCTGCGCCATCCCGCTGATCAAGGGACCGGCCGTGAGCCGACCGCCGGAGCGTATCCTGGACGAGGCCGCGATGCTGGCAGACCGCGGGGTTAAGGAGATCATCCTGATCGCCCAGGACACCACCTCCTACGGGCGGGACCTGGGGATGAAGGAGGGGCTAGCCGATCTGCTGGAGCGGCTGGTCGAACGGGTGCCCCAAGTCCCCTGGATCCGGGTGATGTACGCCTTCCCCGGCGCGGTCACCCCCCGCCTGATCGAGGTAATGGCCCAGCACCCCCAGATCCTGCCCTACCTGGACATCCCCCTCCAGCATGCCCATCCTGCGGTATTGCGCCGAATGGGGCGGCCTGCCGATGTCGAATGGGTCCGCCGGACCGTGGCGACGGTGCGAGAGCGCATCCCCGGCATCGCCATCCGTACCGCCTTCATCGTGGGCTATCCGGGGGAGACCGAGGAGGAATTCGCCACCCTCCTAGCGTTCGTCCAGGAGATGCGGTTCGACCGCGTCGGCGTCTTCACCTACTCCCGCGAAGAGGGGACCCCAGCCGCGCGCCTGCCCGACGATGTTCCCCCGGAGGTCAAGGAGGAACGGCGGGCAAGGCTGATGGAGGTTCAGCAACCCATCTCGCGGTCCATCAACGAGACGTTCATCGGCGAACACCTGCAGGTGCTCATCGAGGGGCGGGGGGAGGGAATCAGCATCGGCCGCACCTACCGGGACGCCCCCGAGATCGACGGATTGGTGCTCATCGAAGAGGACCTACCGGCGGGCGCGTTGGTCACGGTGGAGATCACCGGCGCGCTGGAGTACGACCTGATCGGGAGGCGGACCGACTAACACCTCTTAGGAGAAAAGGCACGGAGAACGCCTTAAACTCCGCGTCCTCCGTGCCTCCGTGGTGAAGACAACAGTTTGCCAACCTCCCGCAGGTTGAAGTCCTACTCCTCCCGCACCACTCGCACCACCTCCTCCGCACTGGGCGGGCCGACGCGGGTGTAGACCACGTTCCCGGCCCCGTCGAAGACCAAGAGGGTCGGTAGCCCGCGCACGCCGTACCGGCGGGCGATCGTCAGCCCTGGGTCGGACATCACGCTCAGCCGCACCACTTCCGCCTCTCCCTGCAACTCCTTCTCGATCCTGTCCACGACAGGCTTTGCCAGGAGGCATCCGCTTCAGGTGTTGGAGAAAAACTCCACCACCACAGGGCGGCCGGAGCGGATCTTCTGATCGAACTCGTCAACCGAGGAAAGATCGGTCGCTGGCGTCCGCAGGAAGAACCACGCCGCCAACAAACCACCCACGAACACCAAAAACAGCCAATTATCCCGCACAAACCGCGAAACGAAATCCATCCTCAACCCCTTGTTCCCCT
>CAZOLN010000008.1:1208-36837 GCA_964580565.1 uncultured Anaerolineales bacterium | reverse complement strand
GGCCCCCTCCCCGAACCGCTTCTCCAGTGCCGCCAGCGCCGCCTCCAGCGCCTTCAATCGTTTGCTCTCATCTCCCGCCATCTTCTCTCTCCTTTCGAAAGGGCCTTTCCCTTCGCCGTCAGATTAGCACAAATGTTCGAATCTGTCAAGTTCGCACTTGGACTCGGTTCCCTTTGCCCCAAGGTATGCCAGACCAATGGCTCTTTTTCCATCTACTAATCTGATACTGTCTCGAGCGGGCGCGTGGGAATTGCCTCTCCACCGAGTTCGGTGTACAATCAAAACGATGAGCATTCTGTGGACACCATGGCGGATGGCTTACCTCCGTGGAGACGAACCCTTGCCCGAGGGGTGTCTGTTCTGCGTCAAGCCGCGGTCGCAGGATGCTGAGGCCCACATCCTCCACCGGGGAAGCCGTTGCTACGTGATCTTGAACCGTTTCCCATACAACAACGGCCACCTGATGGTGGTCCCTTATGCCCACGTTGCCTCCCTGGAGGATCTGGACCCAGAGGCGTTGGCCGAACTGATGGCGTTGACGCAGCTCAGCCTGCGGGTGCTGCGGGAGGCGTACACCCCCCAGGGGTTCAACGTGGGGATGAACATTGGGAGTGTCGCTGGCGCGGGGGTGGCGGAGCACATCCACCTCCACGTCGTTCCTCGTTGGGGCGGGGATACCAATTATATGACCACCGTCTCCCAGACCCGGGTCATTCCGGAGTGGCTGGACCAGACCTACGAGCGGCTTCGGCCCCTGTTCGAACGGCTGGCGAGCGAGGGACAGGGGAGGAGTGGCGGGTAGAGGCAGGAAGCAGGACACAAGAGGCGAGACAAAGACACAAGACAGGGATGGAGGGACACCGATGTCGATGAATCCTCGCGAACCGGTCATCGTTTCGGCTGTGCGCACGCCGGTCGGCAAGTTCAACGGTACGTTGGTTCCCCTCTCCGCTTCCGACCTGGGGGCGGTGGCCATCCGCGCCGCCGTGGAGCGGGCCGGGATCGATCCCGCGTCCGTCGATGAGGTGCTGATGGGGAACGTGGTCCAGGCCGGACAGGGGCAGGCCCCCGCCCGCCAGGCGGCGATCAAGGCGGGGCTTCCCCCCACCGTCGGCGCGACCACCGTCAACAAGATCTGCGGCTCCGGCCTCAAGACGGTGATGCTGGCCGCGGCGATGATCACCGCTGGCGACGGGGAGATCTTCGTCGCCGGTGGGATGGAGAGCATGAACAACGGGCCCTACGTGCTTCATAAAGCCCGCTTCGGCTATCGCCTGGGGGACGGCAAACTGGTGGACGCGATGGTCTACGACGGGCTGTGGTGTGCCTTCCAGAACTGGCATATGGGCAACGCCGCCGAGTGGATCGCCCGCGAGTACGGATTGACGCGGGAGGAGTTGGACGAATACGCCTACAACAGCCATATGAAGGCCATCGCTGCCATCGATGAGGGCCGCTTCAAGGACGAGATCGTGCCGGTCGAGGTGCCGCAGCGGAAAGGGCCGCCGATCCTGTTCGACACCGACGAGGTGCCCCGACGGGATACCAGCCTGGAGAAGCTGGCTCGGCTCAAGCCGGCCTTCCAGCCGGACGGCATCGTCACCGCCGGCAACTCCCCCGGCATCACCGACGGGGCGGCCGCTGTGGTCGTGATGAGCCGGGCCAAGGCGGAGGAACTGGGCATTAAGCCGCTGGCCCGTATCCTGGCCTACGACCAGGCAGCGGTGGAGCCCCTGAAGATCTTCACCGCTCCCATCTTCGCCGTGCGTAAACTGTGGGAGAAGACCGGCACCACGGTGGACGATTACGACCTGTACGAGGTCAATGAGGCGTTCGCCGCCCAGACGCTGGCCGACGGTCGAGATCTGAACCTGCCGTGGGATCGGGTGAACGTCAACGGCGGGGCGATCGCCCTGGGCCACCCCATCGGCTGCTCCGGCGCGCGGGTCCTGGTCACACTGATCTACGCCCTTCGCCAACGGGGCCTCAAGCGGGGCCTGGCTACCCTCTGTCTGGGTGGTGGGGAAGCGGTGGCGATGACGATCGAGTTGGAGGAGTAAAATGGACATTGAACGTATCGCCGTCGTTGGCGCGGGTACGATGGGCCACGGGATCGCGCAGGTGTGTGCGGCCAACGGCTACCGGGTCACTTTGATCGACATTGTGCCGGAACAGTTGGAACGAGCGCTGGGCGCGATCCGGAAATCGGTGGAGAAGCTCCACGCCAAAGGCCGACTGACCGACGAGCAGCGGGAGGCGGCGCTTTCCAACATCACCACCGCCACCGAACTGGAGGCCGCTGCCGAGGCCGACTTTGTCGTCGAAGCGGTGGTGGAGCGGGCCGACGTCAAAAAGCAGGTCTTCGCCCGGCTGGACGAACTGACCCGCCCCGAGGTGATCCTCGCCAGCAACACCTCCTCGATCTCCATCACCGAACTGGGGGCGGCGACCCAGCGGCCGGAGCGGGTCATCGGGATGCACTTTATGAATCCGGTGCCCCTGATGAAACTGGTGGAGGTCATCCGGGGGCTGGTCACCTCCGACGAGACCACGGCCGCCGTCGTGGAGTTGGCGGAGCGGCTGGGCAAGACGCCGGTGGAGGCGCAGGATTACCCCGGCTTCATCTCCAACCGTATCCTCTGCCCGATGATCAACGAAGCGATCTACGCCTTGATGGAAGGCGTTGGCACGGCCGAGGCCATCGACACGGTGATGAAACTGGGGATGAACCACCCGATGGGTCCCCTGGAGTTGGCCGACCTGATCGGGTTGGACGTGGTGCTCAATATCATGGAAGTGCTTCACGAGGGGTTGGGGGACGATAAGTATCGACCCTGTCCTCTGCTACGACGGATGGTCGCTGCGGGCCACCTGGGCCGCAAGACCGGGCGGGGGTTCTACGTCTATGAGTGATCGGACTGCCGGGCGGGGATGATGGAGGGTACATTCTGGCCCTACGTCGCCGGACTCGGGGTGTGGAGCGGGCTGACGCACCTGATCCTGCTCCTCCTGCTGGTCTTCCGGAAGGACGGGGAGACTTCCGCTAAACTGGCCCGGATCTACCTGGGCCTCTCCCTGGCGTGGATCGCCGCTGTGGCGTTCGCCGATCTGGAGACGATCTTTCTGCCGGTCGTCACCGACACGGCGGAGTTGTTCCTCCCCGCCCTGGTCACCAGCCTCATGCTGATCGAGACGCTCCTGGCTTGCTCCTTCTTGGACGTGCCGGCCCTGCCGGCGGTGGCCGCCGCGGGCGGGACGTGGTGCGTCATCCTCTTGGGCACGGCGATTTACCTGTCCGTTCGACCCACCCCCGACGTTCCCCTTCGGGAGGCTGCGGTAGGGGGGTGGGGCGTGCTGGGGCTGGTCCAGGTCGGCTTGGCGGTCCGTGGGCTGGCGCGCAGCCGTCTAGCCCTCCACCGCAACCGGGCGCTGTACTGGCTGCTGACCGCCATCCCGCTGACCGGGGGGCAGGCGCTCACGTTGGTCCCCATCGGCGTGTGGCGGGGAGGGGGACCCCTTCTCCATCTGCTGGGGGCTGTCGCCCTGTTCCGGGGTGTGCTCAGTCTGTGGCTACCCAACGTGGTGGCCTTCCTCCGGTCGGTCCTCCGCTTCCTCTTCCTGGCTGCTGTCACCGCGGCGATGCTCGTCGGGATCGTGCTGGGGGCCGAGGCGCTGAAGGACCGGTTTCCCCCGCTCCTCCCCCCGTTGGTGCCGCTCCTCATCCTCGCTGGCGCGGCGGCGTTGGTCTACCTGCCCCTCTATCGCATCCTCACTCGCCTGGCCGACCGGCTGTTGGAGGGGGTGGGGTTCGACCCCGCTCAAGCGCTCCAGGAGTACAGCCAGACGATCGGGGCGATCCTCAACCTGGAGCAACTGGCCTCGGTGGCGGTAGAGACCGTGTCCGAGGTGTTGGGCGTGCAGCGTGGGGCGCTGCTGGTCGCGACGGAGACGGAGCGGGGCGGGCTCCAGTTGCAGCCGGTGCCTGGCAAGGGGGAGATGCCGGAGGAGCCTGTGGAACTGGAGCCGATCAGCCCTATCCTGGCCCGTATCCGGGATGAGGACCAACCTCTCTTCCAGTACGAGGTCGAACACCACCCGGTCCTCCGCGAGGCCCCCGCCCGGGAGCGGGAGTGGCTGCGCAATCTGGAGATGGAGGTGTACCTCCCGATCCGCTCTCAGGAGGGGCTGGTCGGCCTGCTGGCCCTCGGTGCCCAGCGGGGAGGGGAGCCGTACAGCCCCCGCGAGATCCAATTCCTCAGCACGCTGGCCCACCAGACGGCTGTCGCCCTCCAGAACGCCCGTCTGGTGGAGGGGCTCCAGGCGCTGAACCGGCGTATCACCCAGCTTCACGAGAACCTGCGCGCCGCCTACGAGCGGTTGGCCCGGTTGGACAAGGCGAAGGCCGACTTCCTGGCGATCGCTTCCCACGAGTTGCGCACCCCGCTGGCCCAGGTCCGGGGGTATGTGGACGTCCTGGCCGACCTGGCGGAGAGCGGGGTGTTGACCCAGGAGCAGATCCGTCGGATCGCGGAGAACATCTCCCGCCCAACCCGGCGGCTGGAGAACATCATCAGCGCGATGATGGACGCCACCCAGATCGACACGGAGGGACTTGCCCTCCACTTCACGCCGACCACCATCGCCCTGATCATCCGCCTGGCTCTTGAACCCTGGCTCCCTGCGTTGGAGGAGCGAAACCTCGTCCTCACGACCCAGGGGTTGGAGGAGATCCCTCCCATCCAGGCCGATATGGAGCGGCTGACCCAGGCGTTCAGCAACCTTATCTCCAATGCGATCAAGTTCACCCCGGATGGGGGACGGATCACCATCGAGGCTCACCCTCTGGACGAGGACCACTTCGAGGTCATGGTCGCCGACACCGGGATCGGGATCAGCAAGGCCGATCAGGAGTTGATCTTTGAGAAGTTCTACCGCGTCGGCAGCGCCAGCCTCCATTCCTCTGGCGAGTTCAAGTTCAAGGGGGGCGGACCGGGCCTGGGGTTGCCCATCGCCCGAGGGGTGATCGAAGGCCACGGGGGGTGCATCTGGGTCGAGAGCGAAGGGTACGACGAGGAGAGGTGCCCAGGTAGCACATTCCACGTAGTGCTCCCCTACAGGGCCCATCGTGGACCGTGCAGGTGGAAGCGGCCCACGGAGGCCCAACCTACCGGCGACGGGCTGTAGTCCACGGGTTCAACTCAACACGGCGGAGAAACACGCCCTGCCTGGGGCGGGGATGGGTGGTATGCACCTTTTTCAAGGAGGAGGTGAGGTAATGGCAGAGAGGACCCGTTATACCGTCATCGGCGCAGGACACGGGGGCAAGGCGATGGCTGCCCACCTGGCGTTGATGGGTTTCCCGGTCACGCTGTACAACCGGACGCCGGAGAACGTCGCGGCGATCAAGACCCGGGGAGGCATCGAACTGACCAGTTATGAGGGGGGTCCCCACGGCTTTGGCCGTCTGGAGCTGGTCACGTCGGATATGGGTGAGGCCCTGGAGCGGGCCGAGGTCGTCATGGTCGTCGTGCCCTCCACCGCCCACGCCGACATCGCTCGCAAGGCGGCCCCCCATTTGAAGGACGGGCAGATCGTGGTGTTGAACCCCGGCCGCACCGGGGGGGCGATGGAGTTCCGGGAGGTGTTGAAGCAAGAGGGCTGCGAGGCCGACGTCGTCGTGGCCGAGACGGAGACGCTGATCTACGCCAGTCGCTCCGAGGGGCCGGCCGAGGCGCGCATCTTCCGGATCAAGGAGGCGGTCGGTATCGCTGCCCTTCCTGCCACCCGCACCCGCGAGGTCCTGTCCGCCCTCCACTCCGCCTACCCCCAGTTCATCGATGGGGTCAGCGTCCTCCACACCGGTTTGAACAATATGGGGGCCATCTTCCACCCCGCCCTCACGATCCTCAACGCCGGCCGGATCGAGTCCACCGGCGGGGAT
The DNA here is from genome assembly GCA_964580565.1 of uncultured Anaerolineales bacterium. GTDB lineage: Bacteria > Chloroflexota > Anaerolineae > B4-G1 > DUEL01 > DUEL01. Next base: position 30,896 of record CAZOLN010000008.1, on the reverse strand, counting down.
TTTCAATTCTACATCGACGGGGTGACCTCCTCGGTGGCTCGCGTCTTGGAGGCGCTGGACCGGGAGCGGGTGACGGTCGCCTCGGCGTTGGGGATCCGTGCCCGAACCGCGCTGGAGTGGCTGCGTATCGCCTACGACGCCACCGGCGTCGACCTGCACGAAGCGATCCACAACCAGCCTGGGTACTACGGCATCAAAGCCCCGCGCACGCTGAACCATCGGTACATCACCGAAGATGTGCCGATGAGCATGGTCCCCATCGCCGCCCTGGGGCAGCGGTATGGGGTCCGGGTGCGGGGGATGGAGAGCATCATCCGGATGGCCTGCATCATCCATCAGACCGACTACTGGCGCCGGGGGCGGACGCTGGATAAACTGGGGATCGAACGCCTCAGTGTGTACGAGGTGATGCGGTATGTGATGGAGGGGGAGGTGTGACCCCTGGTGCTTAAACATTCTTTTAACACTCCGCCAGCCCCGCGTTAACGTGGCCGGGGTATGGTGGCCCAGGAGGCGTTCGATGTTCCGACGCAACTGGGTCGACTTCTTGGTGGCGATAGCGATCTTCGTTCTCTGCCTGGGGGTCTACAACGCCACGCTGACCCCCAGCCTCTCCTACGTCAGTCCGGACGGCAACGAACTGGCGACGGTATGTTACACGCTGGGGCTGGCCCACTCCACCGGCTACCCCCTCTACACCTGGATGGGCAAACTGTTCACCCTCCTGCCCGTCGGCGACGTGGCTCACCGGGTCAACCTGATGAGCGCGACCCTGGGGGCGGCGGGGGTGGCCCTTCTCTACGTCATCCTTCGCTTTCTGACCTCTGACCTGCGACGCCGGGCTATCTCGCGGGCCGCCTCCGCCTTCGGCGCTCTCCTTTTCGGCTTTTCCCGCACCTTCTGGTCGCAGACGACCATCGCCGAGGTCTATGCCCCCAACGTCTTTATGCTCACCTTGAGCCTGGTCCTGCTTCTGTGGTGGGCCCGGGTGGAGGAGCGGGACCGGCGGGATCGGCCGTCGGGAGAAGGGTGGTGGCAACGGCTTCTTCCTTCCTGGCGTTCGATCCTGCTCCTGCTGGCCTTCGGTCTCTGCTTTGGCCTCTCTCTGGGCACCCACATGTCCAACCTGGGGTTCGCCCCGGCCTTTGCGCTGTTCGCGCTGCTGGTCAGCCCCTGGACGGCGATCAGTCCCCTGGGCGGGGGCGTGGCGGTAGCGGGGTTCCTTCTGGGGCTGCTGCAGTTCCTGTGGCTTCCCCTCCGTGCCCACACGCTGCTGGACGCGCCGATGCGGGCCCACGCGCCCACCACCTTGCGCGGCATCTACAGTTACACGCTGGGGGCCTTCCCTCAGTTCAAGTTCGCCTTCCCCCTCACTGCCTTACCCGATCGCGTTGTTGTCTACCTCTACTTCCTGGTCCAGCAGTTTGGGTTCGTCGGCGTCCTTCTGGGGATCGGGGGGATGTGGCTGCTGCTCTTCCGTCGCCCCCGCCGTTTCTTCCTCCTGGTCGGGATGTACCTCGTCCACGTCTGGTTTTTCATCCAGTATCGGGCGTTCGATCTGGACGTCTTCTTCATCCCCGCCCATCTTGTCTACGCGCTCTTCGTCGGCTATGGGGTGGGGTGGGGGCTGGACCGGCTGGCGGGGCTGCGATGGCGGGTGGCGCGGTGGGGGTTGATTGGACTGACCGCGCTGGCGCTGACCCTGGGGCTGGTCCGGGAGGTGCGAACCAATTGGGCGATCAACGATCGATCGACCGACACGGCGATCAACGATTTCTACGAGAACGTCTTCGCGCTGTTGCCGGAGAACGCCGTCCTCCTGAGCCGTGGCGGGGTCTTCGGGTACGACCTGTTTTACTACCGACTCGTCTACGGCGTCCGCCCGGATGTGCTGATCCCTGCCTTGGAGCCGGGGCTTTCCCCTGAGGCGCTGGTCGGACGGGAGGTGTACGCCACGGTCCCGCCTGCCGAACTGGGAGGGCGGCGCAACCCCTGGTCGCCGCCCCCGGGCTGGGTCTCCCCCGACGCCTGGGCGGTGCCGGTGCTGGTCGGGAACACCGTCGCGCAGGGAAGCAACCGTCCGCTTGTCCTCTACCGTCTCACGGAGGAACCGCCGAGGTTGATCGTCACCGCTCCCCAGCCCGAGCATCGGGTGGAAAAGCGGCTGGGGAATCTGACGCTGGTCGGATATGATCTGGAGGAGGAGACGGTGGAGGCGGGGGGGACGCTCCACGTGACCCTGTACTGGCGGCTGGACGGTCCCCCGGGAGGGCAGCAGGTCGGGACGGCGCTGGGAGGCGCGCTGCTGGAGGTTCACCCGCCGGGGATGGGGAACCTGGAGCGGTACGTGGAGGCCTTCCACCCTCCACAGGACGGGGTGCTGGTGGAGGACTACCGGGTGGTGATCCCTCGGACCACCGAGCCCGGCTCTTTGCCGCTGGAGGTGGTGGCGCTGTCTGGCTTCGGAGCGGGTGGGCCTCGGATCGCGGCTCGGGTTCCGCTGCAGGAGATCACCGTCCGACCGGCGGATGGATCGGCCGCAGGGGACGGGGCGACCGCGGAGGGCTATCCACACGTCGTCGAGGTGCTCTGTCGGGGTGGGTTTCAGTCCTACCCTGGGGGTGAGAGGATAGGCGATGACACGTGCTCATAAGGTGATGGTCGGCCTCGGTGGTGTACTCATCGTTGGGATGCTCCTGGTGGCTGCGTTCTCCCTGGGGGTGTACGTGGGGGAGCATGGGTGGACCTGGCGTGGGATCTCCCTGGCCGGGCCCCAGCCCCAGCCCCGCCCCGGCGCGGGGCCTCCTCTTCCTGCTCTCCCTGGCTTGGGGCGACCGGACCTGGTGGGGCGGGTACGGAGGGTGGAGGAGGGGAGGTTGAGTCTCGCCACCCCTGAAGGGCCACGCGTCGTGGAGGTCACGGACCGGACCCGGGTGCGCACGGTGGATGGGGAGGAGGTGGGAATGGAGGAGGTCCAATCGGGCGGCCTGGTAGCCGTCTTCGGCCATCCCGACCAGAGTCGCCGTCTGCTGATTGCGGATGTGATCGTCCTCCTGCCTGCGCGGGACGGGGGAAGGTGAGGGAGGTCAGGCGTTCGAGCGGGGAGTGGACGGCAGCCGTTCCAGTACCAGGAAATGGGAGAGGCCAAAGAGGCGTAAGGGGGTGTGTTCCAGTGTGTACGTGAGGAGGCGGAGGAAACGGGCCAGTGGGGGGAACCGGGCCGCCAGTTTGTCGTAGCCAGGGAAGATGCGGGTGTAGTACACGCGGCGCACCGGCAACTCGGCAAACAGGCGATGCAAGGATCGCCCTGTGTAGGCCCGCACGTGGGGAGCCAGCCGATCCCGCAGGAAGTTCGGCAGGTAGTTGACCAGAGGGATGTTGCCGAAGCGGTACTTGCCTCGCCAGAAGACCCCGTGGGTCTCGAAGGGGTACCACCGGTTGGGGACAAAGACCACGACCCGCCCGCCAGGGCGGGCCACCCGAACCATCTCCGCAGCGCAGGCCCTGTCGTCCTCCACGTGTTCCAGCACCTCGTGGGAGAAGACCAGGTCGAAGGAGCCGTCGGCGAACGGAAGGTGCTCCCCCACGGCCTGTACTACGCCTCTGGCCCGGCCCTTTGCCGCCCGCGCCCGCTCCGGCTCCACCTCCACTCCGAATACATAGGGAGTTGTCCGCTGGAAGGCTGCGGTGTACATCCCCACCCCGCACCCCACGTCCAGCACCCGGCAGCCGGAGGGGTTCGTCCAGCGGAGCACCATCTGGAACCGGCGCTCCTGCCCGGCTCGCCACACGAAGGAGGGGCAGCCACGCACTGCCCGCACGTCCCCTATCTGGCGTTCGACGTTTGACGCGTCAGAGTTCATGGTTCTGGCTACCTGACAGTTTGCCAGCCTCCCGCAGGTTAATGCACGGCTCGACAGCGCAGGTGTCCAGCCAGGTCACCCTTTACGGCGCGCTCGGGTGCGCCGTAGGGAACCTGCGGGAGGCTCCTTTCAAACGTGTCAGGTGGCTGGTTCACGGTTCTAGGTCTGCAGTTTGGGGGCGGATTCAGGGATTCCGCCTCCCCACGTACAACGCCACCGTTCCCATTCCCATCAGCCGGTACTGCACCTGCCCCAGCCCCACCCGTTCCATTGTCGCTGCCACACCCTCGGGGGGGAGGAACTCGTGCACGGAGCGGGGCAGGTACTGGTAGGCGTCCCGCTGCCCGGTCAGGAGTCCGCCCAGCAGAGGGACCCAGCCGAAGAAGTAGAGCCGGAACAGCGGGCGGAACCACCGGCTGCGCGGCCATGTCATCTCCAGGCAGACCACCCGCCCGCCGGGTCGGACGACGCGGGCTTGCTCGGCCAGGGCTCCCTCCACGTCGACCACGTTGCGCAACATAAAGGCGTTGACCACGGCGTCGAAGGTGCCGTCGGGAAACGGAAGGCGGAGGGCATCCCCCTCCGCCCAATGGACCCGCCTGCCGGTCCGGGTGCGGCCCAGTCGGACCATCTGGGGGGTGAAGTCCACCGCCACCACACGGGCCTCCGGCCAACGGGCGACCAGCGCGCGGGTCAGCCCTCCCTCCCCGGCCGCCACGTCCAGTGCCCACCCCCCTGGCGGGATCTGGGCCGCTTGAGCCGCCGCTCGTCGCCATCCTTCCACCTGTCCCAGCGACATCAGCACGTTGAGCAACTCGTACCGCGGGGCCAGGCGGGAGAACAGGTCCCGCGTGAACGTCCGTTTCTCCTCCGCCGATGTGAACATTTCGCGTTTTCGCCGCGGAGACGCAGGGAGCACAGAGGGGCCCAGGAGGATCGAGAGCCCCTTACGCCCCCGTGTCTCTGGGGTCTGAGACTACCCGATCACGCCCTGGATCAGGTATCCCAGAGCCAGCAGGAGCCCGGTCAGGAGGTGGGTCCGGATGGTCAGCGCGTTGGCTGGGACCAGTTCCTGCGGATGGTCGTAGTGGACGCGGGCTACCTGGTAGGCCTTCCATGCCAGGGGGGCGGTCAGCAGACCGACCAGGGCGAAGGGGGTCACCCCGGCGAAGAGGACGCCCGCGACCAGCGAGAGGTAAACCCCCGCTAGCAGGGTGCCGTAGACGGTCGTCGCCCGCCTCCGGCCCAGGCGAACTACCAGGTGGGTCTTCCCCACGGCGGCGTCGGCCGGTGCGTCTTGGAATTCGTTGATCCACAGGACCAGCGTGATAAGCAGCATCACCGGAAGGGAGGCTATCACCGGTTCCCACGCCAGCGTCCGGGTTTGAACCACGTAGGCCCCCAGCACCATCAGGGGGCCGAAGCAAAGCCCCACCACCAGTTCCCCGAGGCCGGTCCCCGCCAGGCGGAAGGGGGGCGCGGTATAGAAATAGCCGCAGAAGACGCCGAAGAGCCCGATCCACAGGACGGCCCAACTGCGGGTGTAGGCCAGGAACAGGCCGATGAGGCTCCCGGCAACGAAGAAGCCGATCCCCTGCCAGAGCATCTCCTTCGGTTTCACCAGGCCCATCTGGATCAGCCGACTGCCGCCGGTGAAGGGATTGGCGAACTCGGTGTTGACCTCGTCCGAGCCCCAGACGTGGTCGAAATAGTCGTTAACCATGTTGGTGCCCGCGTTGAGGCAGACGGCACCGAGCAGCGTGAGCAGGAAATACCACAGGTTGAAGGTCCCCGTACGCGCCCACGCCAGCGCGGTCCCCAGGAGCACCGGAACCAGGTCGGCGGTGAAGAAAGGCGCGCGCATCTTGATCACCCATAGGGGGGGCATCTTCGCTGTAGGCGTCTGTGCGGACATAGGATGACCTCCTCAAACTAGGCAAGGTGTCCACCGGTTCCGATGGCGGGGGGACTATACCACAGGGCCAGCGTTACCGCAAGGGCAGACGAGTCCCTACTGGTCGCAGGTCTGGTAGTCGGCCCCAATGATGAGCCGGAAGCCGAAGCCGGGGGACCCGCCGGGCTGGTAACTCACCCGGTCGTCCGGTACCCGGAACATCTCCTGCAGATACCGCAACCCGGTCCCTTTGGCGTGGTCGCTGAAGACGACGATCTGGGTCCGCGCGTAATCCCGCCGGTCCGGCTGGCTCACTACCGCCGGGAAGCCCGCCCGATAGAGCCGATCCGCCGCCAGGAGGTCCCAATCCGGATTGGGTGTCCCGTTCCACACCTCGACCGGCATAAAGGTCCGGGCCATCCGAGCCTCGGAGACGGGGGCCAATGCCTCGGTGAGGATCGGTTGGATCGCTTCCCAGTTGGGGAGAAAGACCGCCCCACCGTAGGGCGTCGTCCAGGGGATCACCTGCTCCCGGCCGATGCTGTAGAAGCGGATGTTCTGATCCTGCAGGAGGAAGGCCACTCGGACCAGATCGAGGATCACGGAGAAGTCCATATCGGTCACGACCATGCCCTGTACTTGCTCCCACAGGGTCGGGGCCTGGCGGAGCATCCCGGTGTCCCGCACCTTGTGCCAGATCGCCTGGAGGACCTGCTGCTGGCGTCGATCTCGGGAGAAGACGCTGGTCGTCCGGCGGGACCGAGCGTACCAGAGGGCTGTCTCCCCGTCCATGTGGTGGACCCCCGGTTCCAGCGTCAGGATGGGGTACTCGCCGTTCTCGTCCGGATAAGGCCAGTGGTCCGTGAGCCGGCAGTGGACCGGGATGTCCACCCCGCCCAGCGTGTCGACGATCCCGATCAGACCGTCGAAGTTGGTGCGGACGTAGTAGTCGACCCGGATTCCCAGGTTGTATAGGATGGTGTCCCGCACCAGCGCCGGGCCGCCCCCCTCGTAGCCGTAGGCCTCTCCATAGTAGTCGGCGAAGTTGATCCGGCTCATCCAGAAACCGGGGATGTAGACGTAGAGGTCGCGGGGGATGGAGATGACCGACACAACGGCCCGCTCCCTCTGGATGGAGATGATGTGGACGGCGTCGGTGTGCCACTCCGACCACTCGGGCCGTTGGTCGCTGCCGAGGACGACGATGTTGATTGCGTCCGGGGCCACGGGGACCGGCGGGACCGGCGTGGGGATGGGCAACGGGCTGATGGCAGCCCGCGTGGGGTCGGGGGTCGGCCAGACGGTCCGGATCGGCTGGGGCGTGATGGGCTGTGGGAGCGGCACCGGCGTGGCGGTGGGGAGGGGGGTGAACGTGGCGGTCGGAAGAGGCGTGGGGGTCGCCGTGGCCCTGGGAAGCGGCGTCGGCGAGGGAGAGGGGGTCGCGGCCGGAGCGGATACAGGCGAAGGTGAAGGCGGGGGGGACGGTGTTGCGGAAGGCGTAGGGGGAGGCGTGGAGGGCGAAGAGGCAAGGGAGACGGGGGGAGGGGACGGGGAACCGTTGATCCCGGCTGCGAGGGTCAGCCCCAACACCGCTGCGCCCACCAGCCACAGCACCACGAAGGCCAGGACCATCAACGTCTGCAGGATACGCCACTCCCGCGGGCTCATACTGCATAAAATTATACCCTCTTCCCCGGTCCCTGCAACAATCGCTCTGGCTTGCCAACGCTTCTCGCTCGAGATATACTCGATTCGCCGTGTCCTCCGCGCCTCTGAGGTGTTCTAACACTGCGAGCACACAAGTTCTGACGCCGAGGAGGGAGGGAGGCGACGGCTTCCCTTCCCGCAAACGATCACTCCTCAGAGGGATAGGTGAAATGTGGCAATGGATCGTGGTCCTGCTCACGGGCTACCTCCTGGGTTCCATCCCCGTAGGCTACCTGGTCGTCCGCTGGCTGCGCGGGATCGACGTGCGCGAAGTGGGGAGCGGACGGACTGGGGGGACCAACGTGCTGCGGGCCGCCGGATGGAAGGCCGCTGTGCTGACCGGGGTGGGCGACGGGCTGAAGGCGTTGGCTGCGGTCCTCTTCGCCCGCCAGTTGGGCGGCTCCCCGCTGTTGGTCGCCCTTGCGGGCGTCACCGCCGTCGTGGGGCACAACTACTCCGTCTTCCTGGGGTTCCGAGGCGGGGCGGGCACGATGGCCTCCATCGGTGGGGCGACGGGCCTCTGGCCCTGGAGCCTCCCCATCTCTCTGCTCGTGTTGCTCCCCACCGCCCTCCTCACCCGTCGTGCCTCCTTAGGGTCCATCACCCTCGCTCTCGTCCTGCCGCTCCTCTTCGCCGTTCGGGCGGCCCTGGGATGGGGCCCGTGGGCGTACGTCGTCCACGGCGTCTTGACGTCCGCCCTCACCCTCTGGTCGCTCCGCCCCAACATCCGGCGGCTCCTGCGCGGGGAGGAGCGACGGATCCAGCTCTGAAGCAAGGGAGGGTGCGTTGCACCTGATGCTCCGGATCGAAATGCACCCGCCGGGTGGCCGCGATTCTCCTCTTCGTCAGTTGATGCTATAATGGGCCCAAGCCTTCACCGTTTCACGTCCCACAAGGAGGGAGCCTATGTCGGAGAACCGACTGCACGGAAAGGGGATCTGGGCCCGACCTCGCGGGGGCACGACCTCGGAACTGGACCGGGCCATCGAGATCGCCCAGCAGGTTGGGGCGACCCATATCCTCTACAAGGTCGCCCACGGGCCGCTCTACCTGCGTGGTTCAGATCGGGCGGCCCAGCGGATTGCGGACGCAGGGCTGATCCCTATCGGCTGGATGTGGCTACTCCTCGATGATCCAACGGGCGAGGCGCATGCGGTAGCCCGGGCCTTCCAGGAAGGGTACCAGGGTCTGGTCTTCGACACGGAGGGCCCTTGCCGCGGTAAGTTCAGCAACGCCCGCGCCCTCGTCCGTGCCGTTCGCGACCTGGGCCTCGATCTGGACCGGCTGTACAATTGCTCCTTCCCCAACATCTCCCACCACCGGAACCTCCCCTACGACGAACTGAACGAGATCTGCAAGGGCGGCCTGATGCCGATGGCCTACGGCACCTTCTTTGCCCCCGGCAGTTCCTACTCCTGGGAGTTCCAGGCCCGCCGGGTGATCGACGAGTGGACCTATGGACACTATGAGTATTGGTGTCGGCGCTGGGGGTACCGCCCTCCCATCTACCCTGTCCTCGCCCCCTATCACGACGAGTACGGCTCCGTTCGAATGGGGCCGGAGGAGTTCCAGGTCTGGCTGGACCGGCTGGCGGCTCATAATCCCACCTTCTTCAGCATCTTCACCGCCGCTGTGGTCGATGATGCGCTGTTCCCTCTTATTCGCGACTTCCCCCTCGCCGAAGTGCCGGAGGACCTGCCCGTGCCGGAGCAGGTGTACGTCCGTGCCCTGGAGGGGGTTGTCCTCTACCATCGCCCCGACCCCGCTTCTCTGCGGTTGAAGGCGGTGATCTACGGGACCACGTTGGAGGGGTTGGACTGGTTCGTCGAGCCGGACGGGGATCGGTGGCTTCAGGTGCGCACGGAGGACGGGATGGTGGGCTGGGTCTTGGCCGAGAAGACCTCCCAGGTCGACCCCGGCCCCCCGCCGACGCTCTCCCCTCCGCCTCCCGCCCCTCCGGGCCAGGTCACCCACGTCTGGACCGAGCAGGAGGTCAACTATCGCAACCGGCCGGTGGTCCGTCACGACACGCTGATCGGCCGCCTCTACCCCGAGGCGCGGCTGCGGGTGCTGGAAGACCCGATAGCCGCTCGAGAGAAGGTGGGCAAGAGGGGCCAATGGCTCAACGTCCAACTGGAGCCGGACGGCCCCGAGGGGTGGATCGCCGCCTGGTATGTCACCGACCACGCCCCCGGCCACGAGGAGCCTGTGCCGACCCACGTCCGCGTCACCGGTCCGGGCGACCTCGACGTCCGCTCCATCCCCCGCGTCGACGGATCGGTGATCTGGCGCGTGCCCAGGGGGACCATCCTCCAGGTCCTCGACGACCCCCGCGAGGTGGAAGCCAGGGTGGGCCGTGTTGGGGAATGGCTCCACGTCCGCACCCCCAGCCTCCACGAGGGGTATGTGGAGGCGGGCCATCTGGACCCCGACGTCCCGCCCGACGAGCGCCGTCCGGCGAACGACGCCGTGCTTCCCTTCGGGGAGTGCGCCTGGATCTTCGGCATCCACGGGGCCAGGGTGAACGAGACGGAGGACTTCCGCCACCTCTTCCGGGGTTCGGGCAAGACCGGCTGGGTCCTCTTCACCGAGGACATCGGTCACAACCCGAACGCGCTGGGGCCGGACGAGTTCCGCCGTCGTAGGTTGTGGGACTGGGCGCGCTCCGGCTACGGGGTCATCATCCGCCTCAACAACGGCTACGAGCCCAACGGCACGCTGCCGGAGTCCCGCTACTACGAGGATTTCGCCCGCACCTGCGCTCGCTACGCCGAACTGTACCTCAAGCATCCCGAGGTGAGTTCCCGGATCTACACCTGGGTCATCGTCATCGGCAACGAGCAGAACAACGTGCGGGAACACCCCGGCGGCCCGCAGCACCCGCGGGAGCATATCACGCCGCAACTGTACGCCCGGGCCTTCAACCTGGCCTATCGGTACATCAAGACGGTGCTCCCCAACGCGGTGGTGGTCCCCGGCGCGGTGGACCCGTACAACACCTTCCCTTGGGCGCTGATGGGGGGCCGTCGCTACCGTCCGCTGGACTACTTCCGCGAGATGCTGGACGGGATCGAGAACCTGGACGGTTTCGCCCTCCACACCTACACCCACGGCCCGGTGGTCGACTACATCACCCACCGCAAGGTCTTCACCGACCCGCCGCTCGACCCCGGCACGCCCCACGAGCATTATTACGACTTCCAGGCCTACCGCACTTTCATCGAGGCCGTTCCGGAGAAATGGCGGGATCGGCCGGTCTACATCACCGAGACCAACCACTGGACGATCAACCCCGACGGCAGCGGACCCGCGGGATGGGTGAACCGGAACATCGGGTGGGTGCGGGCGGCCTACGAGGAGATCCATCGCTGGAATTCCTCCCCCCACGCCCAGCAGATCCACTGCCTGCTCCTCTACCGCTGGCAGGGGGACGCCTGGGCGATCAACGTAAAGGATCAGATCCAGGCGGACTTCCGGATGGCGCTCGCCAGGGACTACCGCTGGCGCCGCTGAGTACAAGAACCATAGAACCACAGAGACACGGAGAGCACAGAGGGTCTCATAATCAGAGAAAACTCTGTCTCCTCTGTGTCTCTGTGGTGCTATTTCATCCAAGGAGAGCGAGGTGATGATCGATTTGCGAGGTGTACCGTTCGAGGGTCTGGAGATCGGGCAGACCGTTGAGACGCCGGCCCGCACCGTCACCGAGGCGGACGTGGTCCTCTTCGCCGGTCTCTCCGGCGACTACAACCCCCTCCACACCGACGCCGAGTACGCCAAGACGACCATCTTCGGCGAGCGGATCGCCCACGGCATCCTGGGCTTGGCCATCGCCAGCGGCCTGGCCTGGCGGACCGGGCTCCTGGAGGGCACAGCGGAGGCGCTGACCGCGATCGAGTGGAAGTTCCGCGCACCGATCCGTATCGGCGACACGGTGCGGCTGCGCATCGAGGTGAAGCATAAGAAGGAAGCCCCCCGGCTGGGCGGTGGGTTCGTCACCTTTGCCGCTACGCTGCTGAACCAGCGCGATCAGGTGGTGCAGAAGGGGACGTGGACCCTGTTGATCCGCGGCGAGAAGACGGGAGGGGACGAGGAGGAATGAGCCGCATCCCGCCCTACCTCCACCGTCTCTCCGTTCCCACCCCCTTCCCCGTCGGACCCGTTAACGTGTACGTGGTCGAGGAGGAGGACGGCCTCACCCTGATCGATGTCGGCCCGCGGTTCGACCCGGCGCGGGAGGGGCTGCGGGGGGGGCTTGCGGCCCTCGGCTACCGGTTGCACGACGTTCGGCGGATTGTCCTCACTCACGTCCACAGCGACCACGCCGGGATGGCCGCCGAGGTCGTGGAGGCCTCCGGCGCGCAGGTGCTGACCCACCCGCTGAATTTCCCCGAATTGGCCGACTACGCCGCAGAGCGGGAGCGCAGGCTGGCCTTCTACGCCGCTCTGATGCAGGAGGCGGGGATGCCCCCTGAGGTGATGGCCCAGATCGCAGCGGCCCGCCGGGGCTACAGCCGCTTCGCCCAGGCGGTCCGGCCGGACCTTCCCCTGGAGGACGGCGCGGTCCTCCGCCTGGGCGGCGAGCCGTGGCGGGTGCTCCACACCCCCGGCCACACCGGCGGCCTAGTCTGCTTCTACCAGCCCCAGCGCTGCCTCCTCCTCTCCAGCGATCACCTCCTGCGGGACGTCTCCTCCAACCCCATCGTCGAGCCACCCCGGAGGGAGGGAGAGCCCCGCCCCCGGAGGCTCCTGGACTACCTGGCCCAGTTGAAGCGCGTGGCGCAGATGGAGATCGACCTGGCCCTCCCGGGCCACGGCCCGCCCATCACCGACGTGAAGGGGTTGGTCGAGCAGCGGCTGGCTTTCCACAGGGAGCGCGCCCAACAGGTACTGGATGTCCTCAGCGATGGGGAGCACTCAGCCTACGAGATCAGCCTGGCCCTCTTCCCCGACCTCGATCCCATCAACCGATTCCTGGCCGTCTCCGAGGTCATCGGCCACCTGGATTGGTTGGAGGAAGAGGGGAAAGTAGCCTCCCGGATGGACGGCCCCACCCGCCGCTGGATCCGCAAGGTTTAGTTTCACCACAGAGACACGGAGGGCACAGAGATTTCTCTAAAGTTAAAGAGCCTCTGTGTCCTCTGTGCCTCTGTGGTTTTTCACCCCTGAACCCAGCCGCGGCTCCGCTCGACGGCCCGCTTCCACCCCGCGTAGGCCGCCTCCCGTCGGGCCTCGTCCCACCGGGGCTCAAAGACGCGGTCCACGCCCCAGTTCTCCCGCAGTTCCGCCAGGTCCGACCAGAACCCCACCGCCAGGCCGGCGGCGTAGGCCGCGCCCAGCGCCGTCGTCTCGTTCACCTTGGGTCGGATCACGGGAACGCCCAGGATGTCGGCCTGAAGTTGCATCAGGAAGTCGTTGACCGTCGCGCCGCCGTCCACCTTAAGGGCGGTCAGTTCGATGCCGGAGTCGGCCCGCATCGCCTCCAGCACGTCCCGCGTCTGGTAGCAGATCGCCTCCAGCGTGGCCCGCACCAGGTGGGCGCGGGTCACATACCGGGTCAGGCCGACGATGACGCCGCGGGCGTCCATATCCCAGTACGGGGCGAAGAGGCCGGAGAAGGCCGGGACGAAGTAGATCCCCCCGGCGTCCTCCACGCTCTGGGCGATCTCCTCCGTCTCCGCCGCGTCCTGGATCAACCCCAGGTTGTCCCGCAGCCACTGGACCGCCGCGCCGGTGATGGCGATGGAGCCCTCCAGGGCGTAGGTGGTTCCCTCTGGAAGGCCGTAGGCGACGGTGGTGAGGAGGCCGCTTTTGGAGGGGACCGGCTCGGAGCCGGTGTTGAGGAGCATGAAGCAGCCGGTGCCGTAGGTGTTCTTGGCCTCACCCGGCTCGTAGCAGGCCTGGCCGAAGAGAGCCGCCTGCTGATCTCCCAGGTCCCCGCAGACGGGGAGCGACGCTCCCACGGGGCCGTCGGCCGCCGTCGTCCCGTAGAGGGCGGGGTCGGACGAGGGGCGGATCTGGGGGAGCATCCGGCGGGGGATGTTCAGGACCTCCAGCAGTTCGTCGTCCCAGTCCAGCCGGTGCAGGTCCATCAGCATCGTCCGGCTGGCGTTGGTGACGTCGGTGACGTGTGCCCCGCCTTCGGGCCCACCGGTCAGGTTCCAGACGATCCAGGTGTCGATGGTGCCGAAGACCGCCTCTCCCCGTTCTGCCTTCTCCCGCAGGCCGGGGACGTTGTCGAGCAGCCACTTCAGTTTCGGCCCGGAGAAATAGGTGGCGATGGGGAGGCCGGTCCGGGCGCGGAAGGTCTCTTCCATCCCCTCGGCGAGCAGTTGCTGGCAGATCTCCCTCGTCCGCGTGTCCTGCCAGACGATACCGTTGTGGAGCGGCTCGCCGGTTTTCGGGTCCCACACCACCGTGGTCTCCCGCTGGTTGGTGACCCCGATGGCGGCGATCTGCTCCGGTGGGATGCCTCCCTGCTTTAGCGCACCGGCGATCACCCGTCGGGTCTTTTCCCAGATCTCCAGTGGGTCGTGTTCCACCCACCCGGGCTGGGGGTAGATCTGGGTGTGCTCTTCGTAGCAGGAGGCGACGACCCGCCCCTGCTGGTCGAAGATCATAAAGCGGGTGCCCGTCGTGCCCTGGTCGATCGCTGCGGCGTACCGGGGTTGTGATCCCATCCTTTTCCTCCTGAAGTTCTTTGCGGATTGTTGTAGCACAGCACGCGGCGAAACACAAGCCGGGATCTCCTTCGGGGAGGGCGCTCCGACTTCCCCTTTCCTTCCAATCCCGGTATAATTCCCCCGTGATGGACGATCGGTTGATCTCACCGACATCTCGACCGGACGAGGTGCAACTGGACCAGGCGCTGCGCCCCCAGCGGCTGGTCGACCTGATCGGGCAGGATCGGGTGCGGGAGAATCTGTCGATCCTCATCGAGGCGGCCCGGCAGCGGGGGGAGCCGTTGGACCACGTCCTTTTCTACGGCCCGCCGGGCCTGGGGAAGACCACCCTGGCCCACATCATCGCCCGCGAGATGGGGGTCCCGATCCGCGTCACCTCCGGCCCCGCCATCGAACGGGCAGGGGACCTCGCCGCCATCCTCAGCAACCTGCGGGAGAAGGAGGTCCTCTTCATCGACGAGATCCACCGGCTGAGCCGGGCGGTGGAGGAGATCCTCTACCCGGCGATGGAGGACTTCGTGCTCGACCTGGTGGTGGGCAAGGGGCCCAGCGCCCGCTCCATCCGGCTGAAACTGCCTCGGTTCACCGTGGTCGGCGCGACGACCCGGCTGGCCTTGCTGACCGCCCCCCTGCGCGCCCGGTTCGGAGCGACCTTCCGGGTGGACTTTTACGACCAGGCCTCGCTGGAGGCCATCGTCCGCCGGGCGGCACGGGTCCTCGGGGTGGCGCTGGACGAGGGAGGGGCGGCGGAGATCGCCCGGCGGGGGCGGGGCACCCCCCGCGTTGCGCTGCGCCTCCTGAAGCGGGTGCGGGACTACGCCCAGGTCCGCTCCGACGGCCGGATCACGCGGCGGGTGGCCCAGGAAGCGCTCTCGCTGATGGAAGTGGATGAGATGGGGCTGGACGAACTGGACCGACAGGTCCTGCGCACCATCATCGAGAAGTTCGGTGGGGGGCCGGTGGGGCTGGAGACCATCGCGGCGGCGGTGAGCGAGGAGGCGGACACGGTGATGGACGTGGTGGAGCCGTATCTCCTCCAGATCGGCTTCCTGGAACGGACCCCTCGCGGCCGCGTCGCCACGGTGCGGGCCTACGAGCATCTGGGAATCCCCTACGAAAGGGTGGATCAGCCCACCTTGTTTTAGAGGGCGCGTTGATTGGGGACCGAGATCCAGAATCGACGACACCCAGTTCGGGAGGAGGTATGGAAGGGTTTGAGTGGATGGGAAAGATGCTGATCCTCGGCGGCGTGATGATGATCGTCGTCGGGGGGCTCATCTGGCTGCTGGCCCGCTTCCCGGGCCTGGGCGAGTTCCCTGGGACCATCCGCATCGAGCGCCCGGGGTTCACCTGCATCGTTCCCGTGCTGGGCTCGATCCTTCTGAGCATCCTGCTGACGGTCGTGCTGAACATTATCGCCCGGTTGTTGAACAAGTGAGTTTGGGGTGAGGACCGCCGATTTCGATTACGACCTTCCACCGGAGTTGATCGCCCAGACCCCCGTCGAGCCGCGGGATGCCGCGCGCCTCATGGTAGTGAACCGCGCGACGGGGGAGTTGGCCCATCGTCGGTTTCGGGACCTACCGGAGTACCTGCGCTCTGGCGATCTCCTGGTCTTCAACGAGAGCAGGGTCATCCCGGCACGGCTCTTCGCCCGCAAGCCGACCGGTGGACAGGTGGAGGTGTTGCTCCTCCGGCCTCGGTCCGAGGCGGTGTGGGAGGTCCTGGTGCGGGGGCGGCGGGTGCGGACGGGGCTGCGGCTGACGATCCTCGACGGACCGGAGGGGAAGCCGGTCGGGGCGGAGGCGGAGGTCGTCGAGGAGGGAGAGCGGGGCCTGCGGGTGCTGGCCTTCGACCGGCCGGTCCTCTCCCTGGCGGAGGAGGTGGGGCAGGTGCCGTTGCCTCCCTACATCCACGAGCCGCTGCGCGACCCCGAACGGTACCAGACCGTCTTCGCCCGCACGCCCGGTTCGGCGGCCGCCCCCACCGCTGGGCTCCACTTCACGCCCGAACTCCTACTCCGGCTGCGGGAGATGGGCGTCCGGCTGGCCTTCGTCACCCTGCACGTGGGGCTGGATACGTTCCAGCCGGTGCGGGAGGAACGGGTGGAGGACCACCGGATGCACACGGAGTACTGCTCTCTCCGGCCGGAAGTGGCCGAGCAGATCAACCGGACGAAGCTGGAAGGGGGGCGGGTCGTGGCGGTGGGGACCACCTCGGTGCGGGTGCTGGAGACGGCGGCGCTGAGGGCCACGGAGGGGGTGTCGGAGGGGACCTGCTGCGGCTGGCAGACGGTGGCGGCCTTCGAGGGCAACACCGATCTGTTCATCTACCCGGGTTTTCGCTTTCGTGTAGTGGACGTGTTGATCACCAATTTTCATCTCCCTCGATCGACCCTTCTGATGCTGGTGGCCGCCTTCTGCGGGAAGGAGTTGATGGACAAGGCCTACCAGGAGGCGATCCGGCTCCGTTACCGTTTCTACAGTTTCGGGGATGCGATGTTGATTCTCTGAGCGGGCTTACGCGGTCTCACCACAGAGGCACGGAGGTTCTCTCAAATTTTATTTCTCTGTGTCCTCTGCGTCTCTGTGGTTTCATCCACCGCACGAGTGTCTGGAGTGGCTTGTGAGGAAAAGCGAACCCGGTATAATGGCAGGGCCGGTTCACGGCGTTGGTAGGGGCCGTCGTTACCCAGCTCTGGAAGGAGATGTCCGATGGGATATGTGGAGAAACTGCTGGTTCCGGGGGAGAAGATCCTCTTCGTGACCCGGCGTCACTGGCTGGCACTGCTGCCGACCATCCTGGTCGATCTCGGGGTCGCTGTTGTGATCGTTGCCCTTGCTGTGGCGGGGGTGGTTTTCCTCCAGGTGCAATTTTCCCTTTTGCTCCTCCTGCTGCTGGTGGTCCCTGTGGTCCATTTTTCCATCCAGTTCATCCGGTGGCGGAGCGAACAGTACATCGTCACCAGCCGGCGGGTGATCGACGTGCGGGGTACGTTCGATAAGTATGTCTCGGACACTTCGTTGGAGAAGGTCAACGACCTCGTGCTCCAGCAGAGTCTCCTGGGGCGGATCCTGGACTACGGCGACCTGCGGGTCATCTCCGGCACGGAGACGGGGGTGGACAAGTTTCAGCGGGTCGCCCATCCGATCCGTCTCAAAGCGGCGATCCTGACGGCCAAGGGGGAGTTGACCGGCGGGGGACCGATAGAGGACTAGGTGTAGGTCGGAGGAGGTGACGTGGAAGAGTTCGTGACGATGGAGACGATCGAAGAGGCGGCGGCGGCGGTCCGCCGGTCTCTGACCGACCTCCCGCGGGTCGGCATCATCCTGGGCTCCGGCCTTGGCGGGGTGGCGGAGGCGGTCGAAGCGGCGACGGTGATCCCCTATACGGAGGTCCCCCACTTCCCCCAGGCCACCGTCGAGGGACACGCAGGGCGGCTGGTGGTCGGTCGGCTCGAGGGCCAGATGGTGATGGTGATGCAGGGGCGGGCCCACTACTACGAAGGGTACTCGATGGCCCAGGTGACCCTCCCCATCCGGGTGATGCAGGCCCTGGGGGTGGGAACGCTGATTGTGACCAACGCTGCTGGTGGTCTGAACCTGGATTTCGAACCGGCGGACGTGATGGTTATCCGGGACCACATCAACCTGATCGGCATGGCGGGGCAGAGCCCGCTGCGGGGGCCGAACCTGGATCGGTTTGGCCCGCGCTTTCCGGATATGACCCGTGCCTACGATCCGGCGCTACGGGCCCTGGCGTTGCAGGTGGCGCAGGAGGCCGGGATCCCCGTCCACGAGGGGGTCTACGTCTGCCTGGCGGGGCCCAACTTCGAGAGTCCGGCGGACGTCCGTTTCCTCCGGCTGATCGGCGCCGACGCGGTGGGGATGTCCACCGTACCGGAGGTGATCGTCGCCCGGCACGGGGGGATGCGGGTGCTGGGGCTCTCCGGCATCAGCAACGTGCTGACGGGGGAGGATGAGCCACCGGCGGAGACGACCCACGAGGAGGTGCTGGAGGCCGGGCGGCTGCTGGCGCCACGCCTCGAGGCGATCGTCCGTGGGGTGTTGAGGCGGCTATGAAGGTCCTTCTGGCCTGGCTGGTCGATTTCGCCTGGATCATCTATGCGGCGTGCGGTCTGGGGGCCCTCATCTATATCTTCCGGGCCCTCGCCGTGCAGCAGCGGTTGGGGGCCAGCCTGACCACCTTTGAGCGGGAGATGATGATCGCCCAGGCCAATCGGCTGTGGGGAACCGCGTTGGGGTTCGTGCTGGTCGGTGTGGCGGTGTTCCTCTTGCAATCCTACCTCCTCCCCCGCGCCCTGCCCGACCTGGAACCCTCCCCCACGCCTGAGGTTTCGTTCGGGTTGACGCCGATCCCCTCTCCCACGCCGACCGCCACGCCGGTGGCGGGCGAATTGCCGACCCTTCCTCCGACGGTCCCCCCTCCTCCGCCACCGACCGCTCTCCCCACGGAGCCACCGACGAGCACGCCAGCGGCTCCGGCCGGAGAGGGCCTGCCTTCGATTCCGGTGGGCGCCCGCTTCGGCGACGTGGCCGAACTGATCGGATACGACCTGGCGAACGATCAGGTGACCAGCGGCGAGGGGGTCGCTTTGACCCTCTACTGGCGAGCGCTGGAGGGCGCGGCGACGGCGGACTACGTCGTCTTCACCCATTTGTTGACGCCGGACGGGCGGCTCATCGCCCAGCACGACGGTCCCCCCGCTGGTGGGACCCGACCGACGACCGGGTGGGTCGCCGGTGAGGTGATCGTCGACCCCCACGTGCTGGTGTTCAACGATGAAGGAGCAACGTACACCGGCGAGGCCCGGCTCGCCGTCGGCCTCTACCTCGGCGGAGCGCCTCAGGCGCGGGTTCCGCTCGCCGGGGGGGGCGACCACGTCGTTCTGCCCACGGTGATCAACGTCATCGTGCTCGGACCGTAATTCACCACAGAGGCACAGAGGACACAGAGGTCCTCAAAAATAGAGAGACCTCTGTGTCCTCTGTGTCTCTGTGGTTCGCTAGACCCGGCCGGTCCACTCTTCGCTGGCGTACTTTTCCCGCCGGAGTTGCTCGGCCCGCTGGCGCTCCTCCGGCGTCAGGCCGCCGGGTTCTAGGTGGAGGTTCAGCGCCTGGGCAAACCCCTCTGTCATAGCCTCCGCAGCCTTCTCCCACGTGATCCGGCGGCCGAGGACCGCCTCCAGGGTCGTGGCGCGCGCCGCCACCCGCTGGGGGTCGGCCGGCGGGACGAGGAGGGGGCAGATGCGGGTGATGTCCCCCCAGAGGGGGAGCGCGCCGTGCTGGAGGAGGGTCCCGCGCCCCCGGCGCTGGGCGCTGCCGATCAGTTTCCTCCCGCCGACGGCGACCTCGAAGTCGGCCGTCGTCTCGAAGCAGACCGGCCCGCGCGCCTGGGGTGGGTGGGGGCGGCGGCGGGCGGTGGCCCCGACCACGCCGAGGATCTCCAGCGCACGGACCAGTCCGGCGCTGAGCCGCGCACAACTTTCCAGGATGTCCCCCTGGGCGCGGGGGTCGGCGAGGGGGAGGACCACGGAGTAGGTCAGTTCGTCGATGTGGAGGACGGCCTGCCCGCCGGTGGGACGGCGTACCAGGTCGTACCCCCGTTCCTGCAGGGCCCGCCGGTTGACGGTCGCCGCGGGCTGGTTGCGCCCCAGTGAGAGGCAGGGGGGCGACCAGGCGTAGAGCCGCAGGGTGGGGGGCGCCCGGCCCTCAGCGACGGCCTCCCAGATCGCCTCGTCCACCGCCATATGGGTGGCCCCGTCCGCCGGGGGGGAGAGGATAAGACGCCAGGTCGCAACCGGGTACCCGTTTGCCATTTCGTCGTGATTTTAGTATGCTTATCGTGGGGTGGCAACTCCGCTTTTGACATCTGCGAAGGATTTGTTACAATGGGATCGTCGGTTCAATTGAGGTCGGTCGTCGTTGGCAGATACGGGGGAGAGACCTCGTTAGAGGCACCGAAGGGGCAAGCCGACGGTGGGGACCGGACCGCGTCGGCGAAACTCTCAGGTAAAAGGACCCCGTGTCGTAGCCTCCCCTGGAGAGCCCGCCGGGCGCCGACGGGGCAACCTGCCCTCTGTGGGAGGGCGGGGAATCTCTCAGGTCGTGGACAGGGGGAATGCATGCCGGTCGTGCGTTCCCCTTTTTGTTTGTCGATAAATAGGGTGACCAATCCATCTGTGAGGAGGTGAACGATGTATCCGAAACTGTTTATCCCCGGTCCGACGCACGTTCGAGAGGAGATTCTTCAGGCCCAGGCCGCCCCGATGATCGGCCATCGGACGCCGGAGTACTCGGCGCTGCAGGCCGAGGTGACCCCCAAACTCCAGAAACTGCTCTACACCACGCAGCGGGTTTACCTCTACACCTCTTCGTCGACCGGCGTGATGGAGGGTTCGGTCCGGCAGGCCTCCACCAAGAAGGTCCTCAACACCGTCTGCGGTGCCTTCTCCAAGCGGTGGCATCAGATCACCAAGGCGAACGGCATCCCCTGCGACAAGATCGAGGTGCCGATGGGCCAGGCGATCACGCCGGAGATGGTGGACGAGGCGCTCGCCAGCGGCGAGTACGACGCGGTGACCATCGTGATGAACGAGACCTCCACCGGCGTGATGAACCCGGTCTGGGAGATCGCTCCGATGATCCGGGAGAAGTACCCCGACGTGTTGATCCTGGTGGACGCGGTCAGTTGTATGGCCGGGGTCAAGATCGAGTTCGACGCCTGGGGGCTGGACGTCTGCCTGGCCGGCGTGCAGAAGTGCTTCGCCCTCCCGCCCGGGCTGACGGTCTGTGCGGTGAGCGACCGGGCGCGGGAGCGGGCCAAGCAGGTTGCCAACCCGGGCTATTACTTCGCCTATGAGCAGATGGATAAGAAGTACGAGAAGCACCAGACCCCGGCGACCCCCGCCATCAGCCTGATCTGGGCCCTCAACAAGCAGATGGACGACATCCTGGCCGAGGGGCTGGAGAACCGGTGGCAGCGACACAAGGATATGGCGGCCATCGTGCAGGACTGGGCCCGCGAGTATTTCGCTCTCTACTCCGACGAGCGGTACCTCTCCCCCACCGTCACCAACGTCAAGAACACCCGTGGCATCAGCGTCGCCGGGCTGAACGAGGAACTGCGCAAGCGGGGCGCCATCATCTCCAACGGCTACGGCGATCTGAAGGAGAAGTGCTTCCGCATCGCGCACATGGGCGACCTGACGGTGGAGGACATCCGCTGGCTGCTGGAGCAGATCAATGATATTTTGGGGTTGTAGGTAGGGGTGATACACCGGAGGTGACCCAATGAGACTACTCATCTGCGACCCAACCGACGAAAAAGCCATCGCTGCGATGCGCGAGGCGGGGATCGAGGTGGACGTGCGGGACGACATCTCGCCGGAGGAACTGGAGGCGGTCATCGCCGACTACGACGCCATCGTCGTCCGCAGCCGCACCAAGGTCCGCGCCCCTCTTATCGACAAAGCGACCAACCTGAAGTTGATCATTCGCGGTGGGGTGGGGCTGGACAACATCGACGTGGAGTACGCCCAGTCGAAGGGGATCGAGGTCCGCAACACCCCGGCCGCCTCCTCGAACTCGGTGGCCGAGTTGACCATCGGCTATCTCTTCGCGCTGGCCCGGCAGATCCCCCAGGCCACCGCGTCGATGAAGGCCGGTAAGTGGGAGAAGAAGGCCTTCAGCAAGGGGATCGAACTGGCCGGGAAGACGCTGGGGCTGGTGGGCTGCGGCCGGATCGGGAGCCTGGTGGCCCAGAAGGCGGCCGCGCTGGGGATGGAGGTCATCTTCTACCGCCGCACCCAGGTCGAGGTCCCTGGCGCCACCCAGGTCTCCCTGGACGAACTCCTGGCCCGCTCCGACTTCATCTCCCTCCACGTCCCCCACACCCCGGAGACCCACTACCTCATCGGCGCGGAGGAGTTCGCCAAGATGAAGGACGGGGTCTACATCATCAACTGCGGCCGGGGCGGGACGCTGGACGAGAAGGCGCTGTACGATGCCATCGTCAGCGGCAAGGTGGCGGGGGCGGCGCTGGACGTCTTCGAGGACGAGAAGGAGGATCGGGGCAAGCGGCTGATGGAGTTGCCGCAGGTCATCGGCTCGCCCCACATCGGCGCGGGGACCAAAGAGGCGAAGGCCCGCGTGGGCGAGGAGGTGGCCAGCATCGCCATCGAGTTCGCGCAGAGGATAGGGTAGGGTAGGTGCGACGCACCTTCAAGGTGCGTCGCACCTCTGTTGACACCCTCTCGCTTCGGCGTTATAATGTGGCTACGTGGTGGCCACAATTGAGCCGCCGGAAACGGGGGGAAGGTGCCTGCTAAAATCGGCGTGCGCGAACTGAAAAATCGGGCCTCCCGCATCCTCCGCACCGTGCGGGAGGAGAAGGCCGAGTACGTGGTCACGCTCCGTGGTGAGCCGGTGGCGGTGCTCCGGCCTTTCACCGACGCTGACGCCCAGCGGATGCGCCAGGCCGAGCGAGAAGCGGCTTTGGCGGAGATGAAGGACCTGGCGCGGGAGATCGCTGCGGCCTGGAAGTCGCCCAAAACCGGGGTGGAACTGGTCGCCGAGCAACGGAGATAACCGATGGCGGTCATCGACGCCAGTGTCTACGTCGCGTTGCTGAACTCGAACGAGCCTGGACACATTCGGAGTTGGGCGTGGCTGCAGAAAGCCCAGGAGGATCAGGAGCCCATCCGCGCGCCGGTGATCCTCCTGGCCGAGGTCGCCGCTGCGATCGGCCGGGGCACCGGAGACCCAACGCTGGCCCGCCGCGCCGTGCAGGGCTTGGTCCGCACAGGCGTCGTCGAACTGGTCCCGGTCACCCTGCCGTTGACCAGGCGGGCGGCTGAGATCGCCTGCGAGCACCGCATCCGGGGATGTGACGCCCTCTACGTCGCGCTGGCGGATCAGGTGGAGGAGTGCCTGGTCACCCTGGATCGCCAGCAATTAGAGAGGGGGAGGGCTGTCGTCACCGTAACCGAGCCGTGAGATAAGGAGCAGGCAATGCCTACCACCGGACCCATGGGGATCGTCGTCAACCTGATCAACTTCGCCTACCTGGCGAGCATCTTGGTTGTCGCCGCGCTGATGGTCAAGCGGTACGGGCGGCAGTCGCCGGAGCAGCAGAGACGGAGCCGCTGGCTGCTGGCGGCGGTGGTCACCCTCATCCTCGGCGACACGGTCCACATCGTCGCGTACGCCCACCGGACCTTTTCCAGCGTGGAGACGGTCGCCCTGCACTGGGGCGGCTACCCGGTCTCCTGGCTCGGCGTCGGCTCCTTCGCCACTTCCTTCACCCTCACGTTCTTCTACCTCTTCGCGTTGCTGTACCGCCAGGAGAGGGCAGGCCGTTCGTGGACCTGGCTGGAGTGGCTGGTGGTGGCAGCGCTGGCGGTGCGTGTGGTGCTCCTCTTCTTCCCCCAGAACAACTGGGGCGGTCCGGCCCCCGCGTGGCGTATCTACCGGAATATCCCCTTCGCCCTCGCTGGCTTCATCCTCGCCGGGATGTTCCTGCGGGCCGGGAGTAAGTGGCTGACCGTCGCCGGATGGTCGGTGGTCGTCTCCTTCACCTGCTACATGGGCACCGTCCTCTTCGTCGACCGGTACCCCATCGCGGGGATGCTGATGCTGCCGAAGATGATCGCCTACGTGGTGACGGTGGTATCGTTCTATAAGGCGGAGTTTTAGAAAACCACAGAGGCACGGAGGGCACAGAGAAGCGGAGAAAGTCAGGAGAAAAAATGGAAAACTCTGTGTCCTCTGTGTCTCTGTGGTGAAACCACGCAACGGAGGTAGACGATGGCGATTGTGAAACCGTTTCGCGGATTGCGCTACAACGTCGAGAAGGTCGGCGACCTCTCGAAGGTGATCACCCAGCCCTACGACCGCATCCACGAGCCGCAGCAGGAGCGGTATTACGAACTGAGCCCCTACAATTTCGTCCGCATCATCCGGGGCAAGACGACGCCGTGGGATAGCGACACGGACAACGTCTACACCCGCGCCCGCTGCTACGCCCGCACCTGGCTGGCGGAAGGGGTGCTGATGCGGGAGGAGCGGCCGGCGATCTACGTCCTGGAGCAGACCTACACCACGCCGACCGGCGAGACCCGCACCCGCCGGGGCTTCAGCGCCGCGCTCCAACTGACCCGCTTCGACGAGGGGGTGATCCTCCCCCACGAGCGGACCCTCTCCGGTCCCAAGGTGGACCGTCTGAACCTGTTCCGCGCCACCGAGACGGCCTGGGGGCACATCTTCATCCTCTATCCCGACGACGAGAACCGGGTCAACTCCATCCTCCAACCCTACCTGGAGGCACACGAGCCGATGGTCGCCCGCGAGCAGGTGATCGAGAGCGGGGTGGAGCAGCGGTTCTGGGTGGTGGACGATCCGGAGGTGATCCGGGCCGTGATGGAGGAGATGGCCCCCAAGCGGAACCTGATCATCGCCGACGGGCACCACCGGTACGAGACGGCGCTCACCTTCCGCGACGAGATGCGCCAGAAGTACCCCGACGCCCCCGCCGACGCAGCCTTCAACTACACGATGGTCACGCTGGTCAGTATGAGCGATCCGGGCCTGGTGATCCTCCCCACCCACCGGCTCATCCACTCCTACACCCGGATGGACGGGAAGGCGGCGCTGGAGAGGGCGAAGGAGTACTTCGAGGTGACGCCCGCTTCGGACCGGGCGGCGGTGGAGAAGGCGCTGGCGGAGGCGAAGCCCGACCATCCGCGCTTCGGCTTCTACGACGGGGCCTACGCGGTGCTGGAACTGCGCGACCCCGGCGTGATGGCCCAACTCCTGCCGGACCGGGCCGCCGACTGGCGGATGCTGGACGTGGTGGTCCTGCACGAACTGTTCATCGAGCGGGTGCTGGGGATCGACAAAGAGGCGGTCAAGCGGAAGGAGAACATCGACTACCTGCGCGATCCCACGCCCGGTTTCGCGGCGGTGGACAAGGGGGAGGCCCAGTTCCTGCTGCTGATGAACCCCACCCGCATCGAGCAGGTCCGGGCCTGCACCGCCGCCAGCGAGCGGATGCCGCAGAAGTCCACCGACTTCTATCCCAAGGTGATCAGCGGCCTGGTGGCGCTGCCCGTCGGGCCCGAAGAACGGCTCTAACGGGTCGCAAAAGGGAGCGTTACGCAGTTGCGGGGGTAACGCACCACAGAGACACGGAGGACACGGAGTTTCCCCGAGTTTCATCGGTTTCTCTGCGCCCTCTGTGCCTCTGTGGTGGAACTGCGTACGCCTCTAAAGGAGCAAAGTCGCAGGGAAGTCACCCCCCTGCGACTTTGCTCCTTTGCGACTCTGCTCCTCTGTTATCCTTCCATGAACCGCTGATAGGCCCCTTTCCAAAGGGATGGGTTGCGGGTCAGGCGGGATACCTTCACGTCGGCGAAACGGGGGGCCAGCCGGGCCAGGAAGGCGGGGAGGTGTTCCCAACGTCCCCGATAGATGAGGTCGCTCAGTTCCTCGATCGCTTCCTCGACCCAGGCCCACTCCCGCCGGAACCGGTCGGCCTTGAGGTAGTAATTCCTCTTATCCCACGCCGCCGTCGTCTGCTCCACCGTGTCGGCGATGCCGTGGAGCGAGAAGACGATCACGGCGGCCAGGTCTTTCACCTCCTCGTCCAGTTCCCGCTTCTGGCTCAAGATCCGCAACGCCTCGGCGATCGTCCGCCGGTGCTGGTTCCGTATCTTCCCTGGTCCTTCCGTTGAGATCACTCGTCCCATTTTCAGTCACCCGGTCACCTAATCACCTAATCGCCCCATAAACCTCGGGATTCGCACAGTACGGCAGCCGCTCCCCGCGCAGCCCCGCCAGCAGGTTCTCTGCCGCCATCGTCGCCATCCGCTCCCTGGCGGCCACCGTCGCGCTGCCCAGGTGGGGGATGACGATGCAGTTGGGGAGGTCGAGCAGGGGGTGGTCCGCCGGCAGCGGCTCGGGGTCGGTGACGTCGAGAGCGGCCGCCTCGATCCAGCCCTCCCGCAGGGCGCGGAGCAGCGCGTCGGTATCCACCACCGGCCCGCGGGCGGCGTTGATCAGGATCGCCGTCGGCTTCATCCGGCGCAGCGCCTCCTCGTCGATGAGGTGGTGGGTCTCGGGGGTCAACGGGCAGTGGAGGCTGACGAAGTCGGCTTGGGCCAGGAGGTCGTCCAGCGCGACGTACTCCAGGCCGAGTTCGGCCTCCAGATCGGGTTTGCGGCTCCGGCTGTGGTAGAGGACCCGCATCGCGAACCCCCGCGCGCGGCGGGCGACCGCCGTCCCGATGCGCCCCAGCCCGACGATGCCCAGCGTCTTTCCCCACACCTCCCTCCCGAGGAGGGCCATCGGCTCCCAGGTGCGCCAGCGGCCCTGGCGGACGTACTCGATCCCCTCCGGGATCCGCCGTGCGGCGGCGAGGAGCAGGGCGAAGGTCAGGTCGGCGGTGGCCTCGGTGAGGACCCCCGGGGTATGGCCGACGGGGATCCCCCGCGCCGTGGCCGCCTCCAGGTCGATGTTGTCGACCCCCACGGCCATCTGACTGATCACCCGCAGCCGCTTCCCCGCGCCGATCACCTCCGCGTCGATGGGGTCGGTCAGCAGGCAGAGGAGGCCATCGCACTCGGCCGCCTCCCGAAGGATCACCTCCTTGGGCGGTGGCAGTTCCCCCTCCCACAATCGGACCTCGCAGGCTTCCCGCACCCGGCGGAGGCCGGCCTCGGGGATGGGGCGGGTGACGAAGACGAGTGGTCGAGTGGGTACATCTTTCTGCATAGCTTCTTCACTTTTGCAAAAAACTACAAAAACCTCTGCGCCCTCTGCGCCTCTGCGGTGAATTTGTGCCTACCTGCGGGACCAGATCGCCCAGAGCCGGCCCAGAACCGCCTCCAACCGCTGTCCCAGCGGTTCCCCTCGCTCCGTCGTCACGTCGTCTTCGTTCTCAAACACCGCATAGGGCACCCGCACCCCCTTCACCTCCACGTACTCCGGGTCCGCCGACGTGAAGTCATCCCAGTCGTCCTCCCGGTACAGCCGCTCCATCTTCTCGTCCGGCAGGCTGTGCTCCAGGATGGAGTCGGGCCGGTCCGGGTTGAACCGGAGCCGGTTCTTCCGCAACGACTCTTCGTAGGAGACCCGGACGTACATGATCGCACCCCGCGCCAGCATCTCCTCCGGGAAGTGGCGGAAGGCCTCCCGGTAGCCGCCCGACGGGCTGCCTCGGGAGAACTCCACGATGGTGGTGACCTCCTGGCCCGGAGGTCGATCCCGCTCCCGCTTCTCAAACTCCAGCGCCAGCCGTTCGATGAGGAGGTGCCAGAGGTACGGATACTTGAAGTACCCCTCCTCGTCGGTGTGGAGGCCGGGGTAGCCCATCCTGCGCAGGATCGCGTCCTCCTCAAACCAGGTCCAGAGCATCGGGAAGTCGTCCAGCACCTCGAAGGGGCCGATGTGGAACCGGCGCCGTCGCTCCTCCACGTCCGTCCGCGTGAGGTAGTCGATGATCTCGCTCTTCCCCGCCGCCGGACGGGCCACAAGAAACAGGATGTCGAAGGTCTCCCGTTCCATACTAATCCTCCCCGCCCATCCTCATCCTTGGTCTTCCTTCTTCCCTCTCCGGAAACCTCGTCAGCACCGTCGCCGCCACCGGCAGGGCGACCCGCTTGCCGCGCAGCAGCGCCTCGTCCAGCGGCTTGCCGCCCAGGGGGAAGACGGCAATGGGGGTCTCCGGCACGTTGTACCGCTTCTCGACGATGGCCATCCCCACCAGATACCCCTCGGCGTCGATGGAGCAGCTGGTCACGTGGCCGATCTGCTGCCCCTTCCGGTTGACCACGGGGTCGCCCAGGTGGGGGATGCGGACGCCCTTCTCGTTGACCCGGAAGCGGATGACCTCCCGCTTGCGATCCTTTTCGCGCGCCAGGAGCGGATCGCGGCCGACGAAGAACGGCTTGTGGTACTTGACGTAGCCGGGGAAGCCGGCCTCGATGGGGGAGATGTCGAACGGGCCGGCCAGTTCGTGGCCGTAGAGGGGAAGGCCGGCCTCAGTGCGGAGGCTGTCCCGCGCGCCCAGGCCGCACGGCTTCACGCCGAAGGGCTCCCCCGCCTCCAGGATGGCCTCCCACAGCCGGGGGGCGTCGTCGGGGTGGACGAAGATCTCAAACCCCCACTCCTCGCCGGTGTAGCCGGTGCGGGCCACCACCAGCGGGATCCCCGCCAATTCGCACTCCATCAACTCGGTCCGCCGCAGCCTGCGCAGCGCGGCCTTCGTCTCCGGATCGTCGGTCAGCGCCTGCAGGATGGGCAACGACGCGGGCCCCTGCAGCGCCAGGTCCCGCCTCTGCCGCTCGCCGGAGGCCGGGTCCTTCAGGTTGCGCAGCACCGCCTGGGCCTCCACCTGCACCCAGGGCCGGTCCCGGTCGATGACCACCCGCCGTTCGTTGACCGCGTTCAGCCAGTCCCAGTCCTTCTCCTCGTTGGCGGCGTTGACCACCATCAGGTAGTGGTCGGCCCGGAGCCGGTAGATCATCACGTCGTCGATCACCTGCCCGTCCGGGTCGAGCAGGTAGCCGTAGAGGGACTGACCGTCCTCCAGCCAGGCGACGTAGTTGGAGCAGACTGTGTCCAGGAAGGCGGTGGCGTGCGGACCGGTGATCTCGAACACGCCCATATGGGCCACGTCGAACAGGCCGGCGGCCTCCCGCACCGCTCGGTGCTCCTCGCTCACCGAGGTGTACCAGACCGGCATCTCCCACCCGGCGAAGGGGACCATCTTGGCGCCCATCCGCTTATGGACCTCGTACAGCGGCGTCCGCTTCAGCGGGGTTTCCGGCTCCTCCCAACGCCACTCCTCCCGCTCGACCTTCGGCGCAAACTCCCTCAGATGCGCCTGGCCCACGAAGTACGGCTTCGTCAGATCGAACCGCTCTGGGTGCGCCGCGAACAGCGCCGCCGCGTCCCCTCCCTGCTTCCCCGCTTCCTCCTGCGCCTTGCGTCCTGCGTCCTGCGTCCTGTCTCCTGCCTCTTCCACCACCACCGGTCCCTCCACCTTCCGGAACACGTCCTCCTCGTCGAAGAGCGTGTACCCGTCGGAGAGGGCCCGCAGCCAGGCAGCGACCTGTGCTCCGTTGGAGGCCGGTGTGATGAGGTAGCGATCCCGCCCCCACCGATCTGGCTCCTCCCGCTCCACCGTCACCTCGGCGATCAGGTTCCCGTTCCGGTCCAGCATGTAGGTGGTCAGGGAATCGCCGGGGGCCAGTTCGGCGACGTTGGCTGTCACCACCTGCTGGACGAACTGCCGTGCCCGCCAGCCCGTCACTCGCAGGGCACGGGGCGCACGGCCGTGCGCTCCTCCCTCGCTTCCTCGCTTCCCTGCTTCCCAGAAATGCGGGTATCCGCTCTTTGTGTACTCAAAATCGATCCCCGCCTTCTCCGCCAACTCGGCCACCCCTGCCCGCACCTCCTCCATCACGTCCAGGTCGATCTTGCCGCGCGGGAGGGTGCCGATGAGGCCGTTGTAGGCGAAG
>CAZOLN010000008.1:0-1108 GCA_964580565.1 uncultured Anaerolineales bacterium | reverse complement strand
GTCCAGGTCGATCTTGCCGCGCGGGAGGGTGCCGATGAGGCCGTTGTAGGCGAAGGGCTTGATGTTGACCAGGATCTTGTGGATCAACCCGGCGAGGGTGTCCATATCCGCCTCGTCGAGCCCGCGCTGGGTGACCCAGGGGGTGCCCAGCCGGATCCCTGTGGCCAGCGCGGTCTCGGTGTCGCCGGGGATGGTGTTCTTGTTGGCGACGATCCCGACCAGGTCGAGGATGCGGACCGCCGGTTCGCCCCACAGGGGGAAGCCGGTGTCGGAGGGGATCGACTTCAGGTCGATGAGCAGGAGGTGGGTGTCGGTGCCGCCGTAGGCCAGTTTCAGCCCTCGCTTCTGGAGCCCCTCCGCCAGGGCGCGGGCGTTGGCGACGATCTGGTGCTGCAGGCGGCGGAACTCCTCCGTCTGGGCGATGCGGAAGGCGACCGCCATCGCCGCGAACTTGTTGACGTGGGGGCCGCCCTGCTCGCCGGGGAAGATCGCCATGTCGATCGCCTGGGCCAGTTCTTCGTCGGTGGTGAGGATGACCGCGCCGCGCGGCCCGCAGATGGTCTTGTGGGTGGTGAAGACGGTGACGTCGGCGATGCCGACGGGGTTGGGATAGACCCCGGCGGCGGCCATCCCGGCGGTGTGGGCGATGTCCGCCATCAGGTAGGCTCCCACCTCGTCGGCGATCTCCCGGAACGCGTGCCAGTCCGGTGCCCAGGGGTACGACGTGTACCCGGCGACGATCACCTTCGGGCGGTGCTGTCGCGCTAGATCCCGGATCTGGTCGTAGTCCAGCCGCTCCGTCTTGGGATCGACCCCGTAGGAGACCACCCGGTATCGCTGGCCGGAGAGGTTGAGCTCCGAGCCGTGGGTCAGGTGGCCGCCCTGGTAGAGGTCCATCCCCATCAGCACGTCCCCCGGCTCCATCAGCGCCTGGTAGACGGCCAGGTTGGCCGCCGCGCCGGAGAGGGGCTGGACGTTGACGTAGATGTGCTCGGCCCGGACGCCGTCGTGGGCGAACAGTTCAGCGCACCGCCGCTGGGCCAGGCACTCGACGAAGTGGACGTAGTCCACCCCCTTGTAGAACCGCCGGTCGGCGTAGCGGCGGTAG
>CAZOLN010000007.1:32706-35206 GCA_964580565.1 uncultured Anaerolineales bacterium | reverse complement strand
TTCCCCCCCTACGGCTCCCCGTGCTCCTGCTCCTCCTACCACATCGTCCGCAGCGGAGATACCCTGACCGGCATCTCCTTCCTCTACGGCGTGAGCATGTGGCGCATCGCCGAGTGCAATGGCATCCTCAACCTCAACTATATCCGCGTCGGCGATGTCCTCTGCATTCCAGACCCCTAGACCCTTATCCCTACCCACGCACCGGGTCGTGGGCGCCCCCCACGACCCGGTGCCGTTTTGTAGGAACTGTGGTACTATTGTCCCATTGAGATTCCCCCGGCCGTCGATTAAAATAGACGAGAATAAAAGGAATCGATCCCATCACACGAACGAAGAGGGTCCCCTCCCTCGCCTGCGGACCCCTCAGGGCCTGCCTCCAGGGGTTCCCTGCGAAAACAGAAACGTGATATACTGGACAATGACGACCAAGGCAAAGAAGGCTCTCACGACACTGATCTTGCTGATCCTCCTCGGTGCGACGGGGCAGGCGCAGGCACGAGGAGGCCCCTATCCGCCCCGGCCCACCGGGACAGTGCGCGCCAGCGGCGCAGGCCTGACCATCGCCCCTGCCGCCACGATCGCCCTGGAGGTCCAGGCCAGCAACGCCGACTTCGCCGCGCAGGTCATCGAGATCATCAATCAGGCCCGGTGGGAGAACGGCCACCTCCCCCCGCTGAAACAGCAGGAGGACCTGGACGAGGCCGCCGCCTACCACAGTCAGGACATGGCCGTGGACGACTATTTTTACCACAATAGTTACAACCGCGTCAACGGAATCCTGGAGTTCGAGCAGTACTGGCACGAACGGATCAGTGAGTACTACTCCGGCTGGTCCGCCTTGGGGGAGTGCATCGCCGCCGGGTACACCAGCCCCCAGTCGGTGGTGAACGGCTGGCTGAACAGCCCCGGCCACCGGGCCATCCTCCTCAGCGGGGACTACCGCGAGGTCGGCGCGGGGTATTACGCTGGGGCGGGCTACTACTACACCTACTGGACCGCCGATTTCGGCACCCGCTCCGGGGTGTATCCCCTCGTCATCAACCGCGAGGCGATCACGACCACCCAGCGCGCTGTCTCCCTCTACGTCTACGGCGCGGGTTGGGCCACCCAGATGCGGTTCCGCAACGAGACGGGGGAGTGGTCGGAGTGGGAGCCGTACAATCCGGACCGAGCCTGGACCCTCTCCTGCGGCAACGGGCTGAAGACCGTCTACGTCGAACTGACCAACGGCAGTGAGGTCCGCTCCGCCTCCGACTCCATCACGCTGGACGGGGAACCGTATCGACTGACCGTCGAGCCAGAGGGAGAGGTCGTCTTCCTCTACGACGCGGAAGAAGGCCGGGTGGTCCCCGCCTCCGCCTGGACCCTCCAGGTCGAGAACGGCGGGACGGGGTGTGGTGGGGTCGCCTGGGAAGCCCACTGGGATGAGAACTGGCTGACGGTCTCTCCCGCCACTGGAACGACCCCGTCCACGCTGACCATCACGCCCGTCCCCCCCGAGACGCCCGGTGAGTACGTCGGGGAGGTGACGATCACCACGCTCCTTCCGGCCGACGCGGGAGCGACCTCCCAGTCCATCCCCGTCCGCCTTATCGTCGCCTCGCAGGTCGATCAAACATTCCTTCCCCTGGTGGTGAAAGACCGATGAAAACTTCCCTCCTACGTGCATTCGTCCTGCCGCCGGCCCTGGCCCTGGCAGCCCTGCTCTCGTTGCTCCTTCTCCCGGCCCTCCAACCTCCACCGGCGCTTCCCTCCGCCTCCGCTGCCCCCCTCCTGGCCACCACGGGGACCTACACCATCTACCTGCCCATGGTGATGAAGGACTTCAGCATCGCCGTCTACCCGAACGATCCCTACTTCAACGATCAATGGGGACTTTCTATGATCGACGCCCCGCACGCCTGGGGCATCTCCCGCGGTTCCTCCTCGGTGCTGATCGCTATACTGGATTCGGGGGTCGACCTCGACCATCCGGACCTGACAACGAAGGTGCGCACGGATATCGACTGGGACTTCGTGAACGACGACGCCGTGGCCGACGACGACCACGGCCACGGGACCCACGTCGCGGGCATCGCCGCCGCCGCTACGGACAACGAGAGAGGGGTAGCAGGGCTGGGATGGGAAGCGACGTTGCTCCCCCTCAAGGTGTTGGACGATGGGGGAAACGGCTCCGGCGAGGATCTGATCGAAGCCATCCGTTACGCCGCCGACAACGGGGCCAGCATCATCAACATGAGCCTGGGCGGGGATGCCCCCTGTCCACAGGCTGTTCAGGACGCAGTGGATTACGCCTACGCCCGCGGGGCAGTCCTGGT
Organism: uncultured Anaerolineales bacterium; assembly: GCA_964580565.1. Classification (GTDB taxonomy): domain Bacteria; phylum Chloroflexota; class Anaerolineae; order B4-G1; family DUEL01; genus DUEL01. Next base: position 32,888 of record CAZOLN010000007.1, on the reverse strand, counting down.
GGCGGCCGCAGGCAATCACGACGATATCAACACCTTCAACGCCGAATTCTTCCCCGCCAACTGCGATCACGTCCTAGGTGTGGCCGCTATCGACTCCGATGGGGATATAGCCTCTTATTCCAACTATGGCGGTCACGTCAGCGTGGCCGCGCCGGGAACGAGCATCTACAGCACGTGGATGG
>CAZOLN010000007.1:19717-32606 GCA_964580565.1 uncultured Anaerolineales bacterium | reverse complement strand
GGCGGTCACGTCAGCGTGGCCGCGCCGGGAACGAGCATCTACAGCACGTGGATGGGCGGGGGGTACGGCTACATGAGCGGCACCTCGATGGCCACCCCCCACGTCTCGGGGCTGGCCGCCCTCCTTCGCGCCTACTACCCCTCCTACACGCCGGACCAGATCGCATCGGCGATCCTGGACAACGCCGAGGACATCGGCGCGGCGGGGCGGGACGACTACGCGGGCTGCGGCCTCATCGACGCCTACAGAGCGCTGCTGAACGGCGCGCAAGGAGCGACGCCCCTCTGTCCCGAGCAGGTCTCCGGTTCGTCGGCCGCCGGAACCTCGGCCGGGGCGGCGGACGCCCCCTTCGTCCCCGGCGAACTGCTCCTCTCCCTCCGGCCGGGCGTCGAGGCGGCGCAGGTAGCCCTCCGGTACCGGCTCCCCCTGGAGCCGGTCTCCCGCGCGCTGGGGATCTGGCGGATACGGGTCCCCGTGGGCGAGGAACTGACCATCCTCTCCCGCCTCCAGGCCGACCCCGCCATCGAGTACGCTCACCCCAACTACATCCTCACCGCCCTACCGTGAGGGGGGGATGAAACCACAGAGGCACAGAGGGCACAGAGATTTCTCTTAAAATTAGAGACTCTCTGTGCCCTCTGTGCCTCTGTGGTGAAAGAACCCTACGCCGTCTCCAGGTACCGCTCCAACTCCCAGGGGGTGACCTGGATGCGGTACTCGTCCCACTCGGCCCGTCGCGCCCGCAGCATGGTCTCCGTGATCGCCGGACCGAGGGCCTCCTGGATCACCTCGTCCTTCTCCAGTTCGTCCAGCGCCTCGGCCAGCGTCGCCGGCAGGGTGCCGATGGCCCGCTCCCGCAGGTCGTCCTCGTCGAAGTGATAGACGTCCTCGTTGACCGGCGGCGGAGGCTCCAGTTGCCGCTCGATCCCATCCAGCCCCGCCGCCAGCATCGCGGCGAAGGCTAGGTAGGGGTTGGCGCTGGGGTCGGGGCAGCGCAACTCGATGCGGGTGGCCTTCTCTCGACCCGCCCGCGTGGCCGGGACCCGGATGAGGGCCGATCGGTTCAGGTGAGCCCAGCAGATATAGACCGGGGCCTCGTAGCCCGGCGTGAGCCGCTTGTAACTGTTGACCGTCGGTGCGACCACCGCTGCCAGGGCCCGGGCGTGGGCCATCTGCCCGGCGATGAAGTGGTAGGCCAGGCGGGAGAGGTGGTACTCGTCCTCGGGGTCGTAGAAGAGGTTGTGCCCCCCCTCGTCGAAGAGGCTCTGATGGGTGTGCATCCCGGAGCCGTTGATGCCGAAGATCGGCTTGGGCATGAAACTGGCGTACAGGTCGTGGGTGGCGGCGATGGCCCGCACGGTGTACTTGAAGGTGACGGCGTTGTCCGCGCTGGTGAGGGCGTCGGCGTAGTGGAAGTCGATCTCGTGCTGGCCGGTGGCCACCTCGTGGTGGCTCATCTCCACGTCGATCCCCAACGCCTGCAGGGCCAGCACGATCTCGCTGCGGACCTGCTGGGCCTCGTCCCGCGGCGAGAAGTCGAAGTACCCGCCCACGTCGTGGGGGACGGGGCGGAGGGGAGTGCCGTTGTTCCGCTTGAAGAGGAAGAACTCCAGTTCCGGCCCCACGTTGTAGACGTAGCCCCGCTCGGCCGCGCGGGAGAGGACCCGCCGGAGGGCGCTACGGGGGTCGCTGGGCGAAGGTCTCCCGTCGGGGGCATGGACGTCACAGATGATCCGCGCCCGCCGCCGCTCGGGGTCGCTCCAGGGGAGGACCCGGTAGGTGGCGGGGTCGGGCACCAGGACCATGTCGCTCTCGTAGATGCGGGCGAAGCCCTCGATGGAGGAGCCGTCGAACCACACCCCGTTCTCCAGCGCGCCCTCCAACTGCCCCACCGGGATGGTGACGCTCTTGATGGTGCCCAGGATGTCGGTGAACTGGAGGCTGATGAACTGCACCCCATCCTCGCGAACCCGTTCGATCAGGTCGGACATCTGACTCCCTCCTCGCCGATGGATTTGGCCGGGCCTTTGAACGACAAAAGCCCTCCGGGCACGGAGTTCTCCGTCCCGAAGGGCTTCACGGCCCAAGCAACGCTCGGTTGTGACTATACTATAACACGGACGGGCCGATTCGTCAAACTGCGGTCCCCCGCAGGACCTCCTCGGCCACCTCCCGCATCGACCGGCGCTCGTTCCGGGCACGGCGCTGCAGGGCCCGATAGGCCTCCTCCTCGCTCAGGCCCTCCCTCTGCATCAGCACCCCCTTCGCCCGCTCGATCACCTTGCGCGCCGCCAGCCGCTCCTCGGCCCGCACCGCCCGCTCCAGCACCTCCTGCTGCTCGGCGAAGCGGGCCACGGCCACCTCCAGCGCGGCCAGCAGTTCCCGCTCCTCGACCGGCTTGATCAGGTAGGCCATGATCGGCAACTGGGCCGCCTGTTCGACCAGTTCCCGGTCGCCGTAGGCGGTGAGGAGCAGGATGGGCCGCGGTCGCTGCCGGTAGATCTCCCGCGCCGCCTCCAACCCGTCCATCCCCGGCATCTTGATGTCGAGGATCACCACGTCCGGCCCCGTCTCCCGCGCCAGTTTGACCGCCGTCCGCCCGTCCGGCGCGGCGAACACCTGATGGCCCGCCTCCTCCAGGATCCGCCGGAGGCCCATCCGGATGATCGATTCGTCCTCAGCAACAAGGATGCGCAGCGACCTCACGCCACCTCCTCCACGGTGATCACGGCCCGGGTCCCTTGAGGACCATACTCGAACCGGAGCGCCCCGCCCAGGTCCTGCGTCACCAGCGTCTCCACGATCTGCAACCCCAGGCTGCGGGGGGGCGGCGTATCGGCCGGCAGGCCGACCCCGTCGTCGGCCACCACGACCTCGTACCCGGACGGTCGACGGCGGAGGCGGACCTCGATGCGGCCCGCTTCGCGGCCCACGAAGGCGTGCTTGAGGCTGTTCTGCACCAGTTCGTTGACCGCCAGGGCCAGCGCGGTGGCCGAGCGGGACGGCAGGGCGATCTCGTCCCCCTCCACCTCCACCCGGATGTCCTTATCCGGATGGGGGCGGTTCTGAACGACGGTCTGGGCCACCTGCCGGAGCACCTGCCGCAGGTCGACCAGACGGAACCCCTTTTCGGAGAGGACCTCGTGGACAGCGGCGATGCTCAGCACCCGGTTGATGCTCTCCTGAAGGGCCCGCCGCGGGTCGAGGTCCTCCTCCGCCATCTGCAGCCGCAGCAGCATCGCCACCGTCTGCAGGTTGTTCTTCACCCGGTGGTGCATCTCCCGCACGACGGCGGTGTTGACCACCAGGCGGGCGTTCTCGATCGCCAGCGCGGTCTGGTTGGCCAGGGTCTGAAAGAGGCCGACCTCCTGCGGCGTGAAGGTGTGCGGCGCGCCGGTGTAGCAGTTGAAGACGCCGATGACCCGGTCGCGGACGCGGAGGGGCACGCAGAGGAGCGAACAGAGCCCCTCCTCGCGGGCGACCTCCGGGTAGCGGCAGCGGGGGTCGGCGCGGACGTCGACCACAGCGACGGGCTCTCCCGCCTGGGCGACCTGCCCGGCGATCCCCTCACCGACCCTGAGCGGGGGGCAGTTCCGGTAGGCCGGGCCCAGACCCCGGGCGGCCCGCAGGACCAGGACGCCCTCCTCTTCGTCCAACAGCATCAACGAGCAGGCCTTGGCCCGCATCACCCGGGCGGCCATGTCGACGATCAGGCCGAGCATCTGGTCGAGGTAGAGGGGGGCGGTGATCGTCTTGCTCACCTCAGCCAGCGTGGTCAGTTCGGCGATCTGGCGCTGCATCCGCTCGTAGAGCATCGCCTTCTCCAGCGCCCCGGCCGCCAGGTCGCCGATGAGGGAGAGGAGTTCCACCTCGTCGGCACCGAACTCGTGATAGGCCCGGGTCTGGACGTTCATCGCGCCGATGACGCGGCCCTGGTTGATCAAAGGCACGGCCAGGAGCGACTGAAAGATGGACTCGCGGGTCTCGGGGAGGTACTTGAACCGAGGATCGCGCGCAGCGTCCGCCACGCCGACCGGCTCCCCCTTCGCCGCCGCCCAACCGGTGAGCCCCTCCCCCAGCCGAAGCCGCGCCCGACCGACCGCCTCGGCCGCCAGGCCGGTGGTGGCCTCCAGGACCAGGTACTCCCTCTCCGAGTCGAGCAGATAGATCGAGCAGGAGTCCATCCCCATCACCTCGGCCGTCTTGCGGGTGATGAGTTCCAGCGTGTCCTGCAGGTCCCACGCCGCGTTGATGGCCCGCCCGATCTCCCGCAGGGCGGCCAGTTGGGCCGTCTTTTGCTCCAGCCTTCGCTCCAGATCCTCCACGGCCACACCCCTCACCACCAGTGGATGATACACCAAAGTCGAGAGATCGGGAAGCGGCTATTTGACGAGACCGCCATCCCCGGTAGAATTCTCCGTGGAGGAATCTCGATGGAGTGGCTTGAGGTCAGTCTGGAGGTGGACGGCGAGACGGCGGAGGCGGTCGCCGAGGTTCTTTCCCGCTTCGCCCACAAGGGAGTCGCCATCGAGGCCGGTCCGGAGGGAGTGGAGGCCGGCCCGGTGATGGTGCGGGCCTACCTCCCTGTGGACGGCCGCCTGCCCCGGACCCGCCGACGGCTCGAGGAAGCGCTCTGGCACCTGAGCCAGATCCGGCCCCTGCCCGAACCGACCTTCCGCCGCATCGCCGAGGCGGACTGGGCCGAGGCGTGGAAGCAGCACCTCCGCGTCCTCCACATCGGGCAGCGGATCGTGGTCCGCCCCTCCTGGCTGGACTACGACCCGCAGGAGGGGGAAGTGGTGATCGTCCTGGATCCCGGGATGGCGTTCGGGACGGGGCTTCACCCCACCACCCAGATGTGCCTGACAGCGCTGGAGAAACACGTGCGGCCGGGAGCGTCGCTGCTGGACCTGGGGACCGGTTCGGGGATCCTCTCCATCGCCGGGGCGAAACTGGGGGCGGAGCGGGTGCTGGCGCTGGACAGCGACCCCCAGGCGGTGACGGTGGCCCGAGAGAACGTCCGTCGCAACGGGGTGGCGGATCGGGTGGAGGTGAAGGAGGGATCGCTGGCCCAGGCCCACGGCCGCTTCGACCTGGTGGTGGTCAACATCCTGGCCCGGGTCATCGTCGAGATGCTGGAGCAGGGGCTGGCGAAGCGGCTGGCACCGGGGGGACGGCTGATCCTCGCCGGCCTGATCGTCGACCAGGAGCCGGAGGTGAGGGAGGCGCTGCGCCGGGCGGGCCTGGAGCCGTCGGAGCGGGAGCAGATCGACGACTGGGTCGGACTGGTGGCGACCCTTTGAGGGAGGTTACCACCCGGGGCCACGCGGCTGGCCGTCGATCAGGCCCTCCAACGGCCGATCCGGCCCCGTCTCCTGGGCGCGGATCCACTCGATCACCGGCTCCCGCCAGTGGATCCCCGTGTCGTAGGCGTCGGGGTCCTGTTGGGAAAAGAGGTAATCGTCGCCGCCCTGATACATGTAACTGTTGACCAGGACGCGGTAGACGGCCTCAGGGTCGATGGGGGAGCCGTCGTCCAGCACGACGGTCAGGTCGTCCCCGACCCCTTCCACCCGCATCCCGGCCACCGCCCCGCCGCAGCAGCGGAGGTTCTCCACGACCTCCTCGCCGGTCAGTTCCACCTCGATCAGCGTGTTCTCGAAGGGCAGGACGGCCACGACGTCGGCCAGGGTGATCTCGCCGGGAGGAATGTCCTCCCGGAAACCGCCCAGGTTAGAGATCGCCAGATCCGCCTCGGGAACGTACCACAGCCAGGCGTCGGTCACCAAGTTGTACATCTCCCAGCCGACGGGGATCCCGTCGGCGGTGTAGCCGATCACCTCCCCCAGCGCTTCCTCGACCTCGTCGGCCCACCGGTCCACGATCGCCGCGACCTCCGGGTCTGGCGGGACGGGGGGCCCCTTGGTGGTCCGATACCGGTTCCATATGGCCTGCGCCTGCTGGTCCACCACCGTGCCGGTGGCGGGGTCGTAGAAGATGTCGGCGCGGACGGCGTAGGCCATATGGGCGCCGGGGGCGATCACCTGGACGCCCAGCCGCTCGGCGATCGCCAGCCGGTGGCAGTGGCCGCCTGCCAGCAGGGGGATCCCCAACTCAGCGGCGACGGGGGTCAGGTTCAGCAGGTCGCTCCCGCAGACATGGCTGACGACGATGACCAAGTCGGCTCCCTCGGCGCGGACGCGGGGGACCGTCTCCCTCAGGGCCTCGGCGTAGTCGCCGAAGGCCAGCCCTTCCACGTGCTCGGGCAGCACGATCTCCGGCGTGGTCCTCAGGCTGAGGCCGACGATGCCCACCCGGACGCCGTTCACCTCACGGATCGCATAGGGATGGGCATAAGACGGGGACCGACCGGTGTCGACCTCGGTGAGGTTGGCGGAGAGGAAGGGGAACTCCGCCTGCTCGGCCCGCTCCGCCAGCACCTCCGGCCCGTAGTCGAAGTCGTGGTTGCCGATGGCGGCCGCGTCGTACCCCATCTGGTTGAAGACCTCGATGGTGGAAGCTCCCCGGAACCAGGAGGAGATAGCCGGGCCGACCCACATGTCGCCGCCGCTGAGCAGGAGGGCGGTGTCCGCCTGTGGATCGTACCCCTCCTCCCGAAGGACGGCCATCAGCCCGGCCGCCCCGCCGATCGTATAGATCCCATCCTCCCGCGGCTCCAGGTACCCGTGCTCGTCGGAGGTGTAGAAGATCGTGATCTGGCGGACCTCCGCGGGCGGCGAGGGCGAGGGAGCCGGGGGTTGAGAAGGGGCAGCGCAGGCGGTCAGCAGGGCCAACAGGACAAACAGGATAAGAGGGAAAGTAAGCCGCCTCACGCCTCCTCCTCGGGGAGATCCCCCAGCAGCGCCCTGAGCCTCAGCAGGTCGCTGCGCAAACGTTGGATCCGTCGGTAGGTCTCCCTCTCGCGCCGGAAGTTGGATCGGCGGTGCTTGGCGAAGGCCAGTTCCGTCGCCAGCCGGTAGTAGTGGCCCAGACGCCACCAGCGGACGACGTCGCCGCGGAGAAGGGTCCGCGTCCGCCCCTTGACCCGCGCCCAATAGGACTGGATGATCTGATAGTCGGCAGCGCTGATCGTGCCTCTTTCGACCTCCCCCCTCAGGTGCTGGACGATCCAGGCCCGCTCCCGAACCGAGGCCCACACGAGGATGACGAACAACATCAGCACGCCTCCCCAGTCGGAGGCGATGCTGAACAGGAGCGGCCAGCAGGTGGCACCGGCCAGCGTGGCACCGGCGTTGTGGAGGGCGTGGAAGGTGATCCCCGCCCCCAGGCCCAGAAAGGGGGCGACGATCTTGACCGCCCAGCGTGGGGAAGTGCAGGCCAGGGCGATCCCCAGGCCGGTGCAGCCGGTGAAGAGGGCGTGGTTGAGGCCGAAGAGGACGGCGCGGAAGAGGACCAACCTCAGGGTGCCCGAGACGCCCCCGACGTCGAACGCGTGCAGAAAGTAGAACAGATTCTCCGTCGTGGCGAACCCGAAGCCGACCAGCCCCCCGTAGAGGATGCCGTCCAGGGGCGAGTCGATCTCCCGTCGAAAGAACAGAAGGAGCATAAGGAGAGCCAGCCCCTTGAAAGGCTCCTCGGTGAGCGGAGCGATCAGGCTGGCCGAGACCAGGTCGGTCCCCAACCCAGGTCTGATCAGGGAATAGAGGGGGGCGTCCAGCACGATCTGGGAGATGAGGGAGAAGATGACGGCCGGGATCGCGCCCCAGAAGAAGGCGGCAGCGATGAGGCCAAGGGGCTCCTTCTCGTACCGGTCGAACCACCAGAGGATCACCGCGTACAGCAACATTGGCACAGCGGCCAGGATGAAGGCGACCAGCAAGCCAACCAGAAGCTCCATCAGCGTCCCTCCTGCGCGGTCTGGGGAGCGGGGGCCCACCCCAACCGGCGGGCGATCTTAGCGTAGGTGGAAAACACGTGGGGCCACGGAGGGCTGATCCGTCCCTGGATACGGGCAGCGCGGAGGCTCTCCAGGAAGGCAGCGGGGGAATCAAAAGGGGGAAGGAGCACCACCGCCCGGCCGATCTCCCAGGCGGTATGGGCGTCGCTGCCTGCGGTCACCGGCAGGCCACGCCGGAGGGCGAGGGCGAGGACGGCGCGGTTGTCGGCGGGAAGGAGACAGCGAGCGTTGAACCCCTCCAGGAAGTCGACCTTGTCCAGCAGGTCGTAGGTGGCCTGCCGCATCGCCTCCCGCCGCAGCCGGTCCAGCGGATGGGAGATACCGACCACCCCGCCCTGCCGGTGCACCCGGTCGATGCCCTCCTCCGGCGAAAGCCCAGCCGGGATCGGCTCGGTGAGGAAGTAGGCGATCAGTTCCCCGTGGGTGGTGTGGATCTCCTGACCGACGATGATCCGCTCCGGGTCCATCTCCTTCAGCCGCAGGGCCCCGGCGATGGTATCGTGGTCGGTGACGGCGACCCGGTCCAGCCCCTTCCGACGGCAGGCGTTGAGAAAGGCCTCCAGCGAGGTCAGGCAGTCGCGGGAGTAAAGGGTATGGGTATGGAGGTCGCAGACCCACCGGGGCTTCTCGCTTGGCCTCCCGTCCATCGCGTGGGGGGAATTGTACACCACCTCGGGGGTTGCCGCAACCTTAAAGGGAACCCCCCGCAGTTTCCGACCCGCGGGAGGTTGGCAACTCAGCCCATCTCCCGCAGCAGGTTGTTCAGTTCATCCGCCTTGATGTAGCCGACCACCTCGATCTCCTGGCGGGTCACCCCTTCGACCCCCGCGACCGCCTCGCGGATGGAGAGGGCCAGCGGCACAGCGATGGGGCAGAGGGGGGAGGAGGGGCGGAACTTGTACCGGACCACGCCCTCCTCGTCCACCTCCAGGTCTTCGATCAGCCGCATCCGCACCACATCGACCCCTGTCTCCGGGTCGATGACGGAGGAGAGTCGCTGAAAGATCGCTTCCCGCAGCGCGTTGGGATCGGTCATCGTTCCACCCCCTCCAGGCCGAGATGGCCCTTCACGTGGGCCCAGATCGTCCGCAGGGCCTCGGTCACCGGCCCGTCGGCGTGCTCCGTCACCGGGCGGCCCTGGACCATCGCCTCGGTGACGACGGTGTCGTAGGGGATCCGGCCTGCCACCTCCACCCCCCGGTCGGCGCAGAAAGCGGCGACCTCGTCGGCGCGGGCCGGGTTCAGATCCGCCTTGTTGATCGCCACCAACGCGGGCACGCCGAAGTGCTCGGTGGTACCCAGGATCCGCTCCAGGTCGTGCACGCCGGAGACGGTCGGCTCCACCACCAGGAGGGCCAGGTCCGCCCCGGCGCTGGCGGAGATGACAGGGCAGCCGATCCCCGGCGGTCCGTCCACCACGACCAGCGATGCACCGGCGTCCATCGCCAGGAGCCGGGCCTGCTGCTTGACCAGGGTGACCAACTTCCCTGAGTTCTCCTGCCCGGCGAAGAGGTGGGCGTGGAAGAGGGGGCCGAAGCGGGTGTCGGAGCGGAACCACCGCCCAGCCTGCTGCTCCTCCATCCGGATCGCCTTCTCCGGGCACTGGTAGTAGCAGGCGGCGCACCCTTCGCAGGCCAGGGGGTCCACCCGATAGGCATAGGTGAAGGAGGTCTCGGTGGGCGGGAGGACCGCGTCAAACCGGCAGACCGCCTCGCAGGTGCCGCAGGCCGTGCAGCCCTCCGGGTCGATCACCGCCACCTGCCCGCCCATAAAGTCGTGCTCCTCCCGCTTCACCGGGTCGAGCACCAGTTCCAGGTTGGCCGCGTCCACGTCGGCGTCGGCCAGCACGATGGGAAACTCCTGGGAGGCCAGATGGGCCAGCGCCGCCGCGACGGTCGTCTTGCCCGTGCCTCCCTTACCGCTGAGGATGACTAATTGTTTCATACTCGTTACTCGTTGCTGGTTACTTGTTGCTGGATGGCGGCGTAGAGGGCGCGGAACCGTTCCCGATAGCCGGGCAGCGCCTCCACCAGGGGGATCCCCTCGGAGTACGCCTCGGCGATCCGCCGGTCGAGGGGGATGCGCATCAGGATGGGGATCCCCTCGGCGGCGCAGTACGATTCCACGCCCTGGTCGCCCACGCCGTCCCGGTTGATCACCACGCCGACGGGCAGCCCCAGTTCGTCGCGGGCCACCTCCACCGCCAGCCGGAGGTCGTGCAGGCCGAAGGGGGTCGGCTCGGTGACCAGGAGGACGAAGTCCGCCCCCCGCATCGACTCCACCACGGGGCAGGCAGTGCCCGGCGGGGCGTCGAGGATGATGGGACGGCCGTCCGGGTCGGGTGGGATAACCCACCGTTTCAACTGACGGATGATCGGGACGGCCATCGCCTCCCCCACGTCCATCGTCCCCTGGGCGAACTCCACCGGCCCGGCCCACCCCCGCTCGATCGTCCCCATCACGTCCAGCACCTCGCTGATGGCGCCGGTCGGACAGTTGAGGGTGCAACTGCCGCAGCCGTGGCAGAGTTCGGGGAAGACCAGCACCTTCTGCCCGACGACGGCGATGGCGTGGTACTGGCAGACCTCGGCACACCGCCCACAGTAGATACACTTGTCCGGGTCCACCTCCGGGATCGGCTGGCCGACCTCTTTGCGCTCCTCAATGGTCGGTTTGAGAAAAAGGGCTGCGTTGGGTTCTTCCACATCGCAGTCTAAGAACAACGGATGGACAGGATTAGTGGATTCTTCATCCGCTACATCCTGCAAATCCGCTGTTATACTCAGCGCCAGGTTGACGGCTACGGTGGTCTTCCCCGTGCCGCCCTTGCCGCTTGCCACAGTGATGATCATACTTCCTCCTACAGAAGGTTAGAACTCCAGCACCGTCCCCGCCGGGCAGGGGGCCACCCGCTCCCCGAAGGCGAGCGCCAGGGTCACGTAGGCCGCCTGACCGGTGCAGTGGTTGAGATGGAGGGACGGTGGTCCCATCGACCCCAGCACCTCCACCAGACGGCGCAGGTGGGATTCATCGGCAGCGATGAGATGGGTCCCGCCGACCACCGCCACGGGGTCCCGCCCGAAGACCCGTCGCACGTGGAACAGGGTGTTCAGGAGCCCGGCGTGGCAGCAGCCACAGACCAGGACCAGCCCCTGCGCGGTCTCCAGGACCAGTGCCATATCGTCCCGGTAGGGGTCGGCCACCCAGGGCGAACCGGGTTTCGCCCCCACCGCGCGGACGAAGTGACGGTCGCTGCGCCCCTCCGGCTCCGGCCGGTCGGCGATCTCCCCCGTGGTCCAGACGCCGGGGAGGACCTCCTGCGGCTCCGCGCTCAGCCGGAGGTCGGCCTGGCGGCGGAGGGTCTCCAGCGGGAGCGGGATCCCCACCGACCGCATCTCCCCTTCCCGCCGGGAGAACCGCTCCCGTGGAAGGTCGGGGTGGGCGTAGACGGGCAAGCCCGGCCGTCGTGCCAGGAACGCCGGCAGGCCCCCGGTGTGGTCCCGATGGCCGTGGCTGAGGACCAGCGCGTCGATCTCCGCCGGTCCGACGCCCGCCACCTCCAGGTTGTGCAGCAGCACATCGCCGCTGGCCCCCGTGTCGAAGAGGACCCGGCCCGCCTCCGCCTCGACCAGGAAGGCAAGGCCGTGCTCCCCCTGGTATCGAGAGTGGGGGCGAACCGCGTTATCTACCAGACAGGTCAGTCTCATCGCTCCTCCTTCGGCAACACGCGGACAGGGTCGCCGCGGGCCACCCGACCCCCCTCGATCACGCGGCAGAAGATCCCCTCCCGGGGCAGGATGGAGACCCCCTGGAAGTTGTAGGTGTGGGCGGCCTCCGGCGACTTGCCGATCTGGACCACCTCCAGCAGCGTCGAGCCGACGCGCAGCCGATCCCCCACCCGCAGCGAGAGGAGGTCCACCCCCTGAACGGTCAGGTTCTCGGCGAAGGAGCCGGGCCCGGCCCCGATGCCGTGCTCCCGGTTGGCCCGCTCGATGCTCTCCAGAGCCAACAGGCTCACCTCCCGCTCGCTCAGGCCGGCGTGGGCGTCCCCTACCAGGCCGTGCCCGGCCCGCAGTTCCCCCTCGCCGACGTCCACCTTGGGGTCGGTGCGGCGCGCGCTCCGGCAGACGGCGACCACCCGGCCCATCCCTCCGAACGGCCCTCCCGGCTTCTCCCCCACCACCCAGAAGATGAAACTCCGCTCTTTTCCTTCCCGCCGCAGGACGCGCACCCGGCGGAACCCGGCCCCCTCCAGCAGGCGTCGGTACTCCTCGGCGGTGCGGGCACGGGTGCCTCGGTCGAAAAAGACGTGCTCCATCACCTCGAAGAACGGCCCCATCCAGTGGGCCCGGTCCACGTCGGCGACGACGAAGGCGCCACCGGGCCGGAGCACACGGTAGACCTCCCGCACGACCCGTTCCGCGTCCCGCAGGTGGTGAAAGGTCATCACGGTGGTGGCGACGTCGAAGGCGCCGTCGGCCAGGGGGAGATGCTGGGCGGGGGCGTGGAGGCACAGGAGGCGCGGCTCCGCCCCCGCCCGGCCCGCCTGAGCCCGTCGGAGCACCTTGTCGGACACGTCCACCCCGATGGCGGACGCCCCCGGCACTCGCTCCACCAGATAGGCGGCCCCTTTCCCCCCGCCGCAGCCGATGTCCAGAAACCGGCTGCCAGGCGCCGGGCGCAGATGGGCCAGCGCGAAGTCGTAGGCGCGGGGCTGTGCCTGCTCCGAGCATGGGAGGATCGCCGGAAGTTTCATCTCACATCACCCTCACCGCCCCCAGCGGGCAGGCCTGCATACACATCCCGCATCCCACGCACATCGTGAGATGGACGTCCGGCATCTCGTAGGGAGCCTCCTGGCGCATCACCTTGTTCGGGCAGGCCTGCGCTGCCAGGCAGACGCCGCCCTCGCAGCGATCCGGCTTACACCGACCGTAATCCACCATCGACCGTTTTCTCGGCATGCTCCTC